>JAHDBH010000026.1 GCA_020630495.1 Saprospiraceae bacterium | reverse complement strand
GACAGAAAAAAAATCACAATAGACCACCTATACGCCAATCCCAATGCTACACACAATGCGGATAAGCCACAAATAAAAAAAAAGCGCATAAGTCCACGACCCAGGCACTTCTATAAATGGAAATAAGCTATAGTGAAAGTGAAAATCTGGAAGGAGATAAAGCTCCTCTATCCATCCATGATACCAGAATCTGATCATACTGAAGCACATCAGCAATCCAAATATCACTCGCCAGATTGCTAGTGGAGCCGCGCTCGTACGCGCAGCGATGTAATCACTATAGTTCACCCTGATCAGTCACCGTCTGCATCTACAAAGTCTACCTGGATATTGAGAGCCTGCATCATGTCGACTTTGAGGAAGATCACTGCCTTCTGCAATTCATCAAAGGCGCCAAGCATACGAGTGGGATCCTCAGCTAGTTGCCTGCCAAAGTCCTCATCTAAATCCTGGATAAAGGCATCAGCCAACACCCACTGATTCTCAATATTCTGGGCAATGTCAGCTAGATCATTACGCTCCTGCACGTGTATCAGATAATCTTCCATAGAGCTTCCATCACTTCCGTCCTTTACAGATATCCCCTGGAAAAAATCACGCATAGCATCAAAGGCCTCGAAAAATAATTCCTTGGAATAAATCGCTGAATACGGCGCCTCTACCGATCCTGCTATGACATTTCCAGAAAATACACCTGCCGGTATACCTATCTTGCCTGCACGCAAAAATTTCTCGTAGTGAAACAGAAAATCATTGACTAGCTTGTCCGTGGATGCGGTAGCGCTACTGCCGTCGGCAGCAATAAATATGTCTCGATAGGACGAGAGCCAGTGTCCATGCACCTCACTGGCTAAAGACGTGAGGCTTTCTACTAGGTCAGCCAAGTAAGCTGCGCTTCTGGGCTCTGATAAGTATATGATGATCTCATCATCATCGGCACCACTGCCATAGAGAAGAAAATCCAATGCAGGAAAGCCCTGGGCGTCATAGCTCGATGGTAGCTCAAGATTATAATCCATAGAGCTGATGAGCGATCTGATCTCATCTGTATCCGTGGGGTAGATATTGCTTCGATTTCTGAGACTGACCTCTTCTGCCTTACCGATTTCAAAGAATGCTACATGCTGCCATGATCGATATGCTTCCAGCCATGCTGAGCGAAGTGATTGAAGATTTTCTGTCGTGGCAGCTTCACTAAATCGCTGCTGAGCTGTCTGCATCTCTGCACATCGCTGCTCATAGTCTGCATAAGAAGGAATAATGATCTCGTCAGCCCAGTGCTGTAGCATCACCGCACGCGCAAAATCGTCCCTTGACTCATCCGGACCACTTCCATCGCATGCCGAAAACACATTGATAATTGCAACACCAAGGAGTAGGCAGTATATCTTTTTCATGCTAGTAATTATTCTGCTGCTTGCGCTATGGTAAAGTCATACTTATCAGCGATATCCGCAGAGATACGATCGAGAGTCTCGGCTGAGACCTCCCAGAAGCCATTGCCAGCTGTGAGCTCTGCGAGATACCGATCTACCTCTTCCCTATCAGCAAAGGGACCATCTGCCTCACGGGTAAATCTAAGACTATAGATAAATCCATATGCCTCAGACAGATCATGAAATGCACCTCCAAAATCACCACCGGACAGTGCTCGCTTGGCCTGCTGTAGATAGTACACACATCTCACACCTATCACAGTGGATAATTCATCACGTAGGATCTTTGCTTGCTTATCTCTTAAGTCATAGTCCCTCGCCACTATGGCTGCACGTCCTAGCTTAAAGGCATCCTGGATGCGTGCCGCAATGCCTTCAAAATCTACATCACCCTCTACTCTACCTACGTACTTATTGAGAAAGGCGTCGTCAGATCCCAGTGTCACCAGCGGCTCGGCGGGAGTAGATGATAGACCATAGAGGTAGCCATAGGCTTCATCCCACTTATGCTCCATGGTGGTGTATGATTTGCCTTCTACCGTGATCGCGTTATCGTTATCGGCGCGCTGATTTCCAGCATCTAGTACGGAGGTGCTGAGGTAATTATTAAGCATCTGATCGAGCATAAGAGCTCCGATGAGAGATTTAGCGACAGCTTGATTGTATTCTAGTCCATCACCACTTACGTACCGCACAGATGATCCATCAGCGATCTGTCCCGAGACACCAGGCTGGGCGAGCTGCTGCGCATTACTATGCGTTTCGCGCACCTGTGCCGTGATCCATCCTTCAAAGTCCGCTCGGATACGAGCTGACTCTACACTGTTGCTCGAGAAGTAGTCCTGAGATGCAGCGACTTTAGAAAAGATGCTCTTGGTTGCTACATTAAGCTCTGTGCTCTGAAATGGATCAGCATCGCCTCCGCTCTCTGTAGCATTGCGAAACATCTCCAAAAGCAGCTCGCTCTCCACGTCTAGATCTCCCATGGCATCAATGAGCTCTGTGGCCATAGCCATCCTAGTTGTCTGACCTGTAAACGATACGGTGGATTGCCCGTCTCGGAAAAAAGCATAACTCTCAGGTGTGTCGAGCATAGGCTCGCCCTCTCCACATGATACAATAGTCGCGACAGTCACGGCGAGTACAAGTGTTTTCAGAATATAATTGAAGTTCTTCATCAGGTTGCTTTTATGCTTTCTAGTAGGGACAGGCTATCCTCTGGAAAGATCCTTTACCATGCCCCAAATATACTTAATAGTATTTAGACTAAATCTAAGGAGCAACACGCATTTGCACGAAAGTGCCTCATCTATATCCATATCAGAAAATATCTAGCACACTGTATTACTATAAGTTATCACTAAATCAAGACAGCGTAAAATCAACCGTGATCAGAAAAATATACGCTCCTCGCCCTACGGCATCTTTATGAACACACCTAGATACTCGAGGCGAACAGCCGCGTCGATGCCAGACAAAAAATAGGCACCCGCTGCGAGATCTCGCACCTCCATGGTATAATCTTGCAGTGCGCTCGTGCGGATGACATTCCTCTCTTGCAGCAGCACTTGACCGATCCGAATGGTCACGCACAGCTCCTGATAGTTGAAATCAGAGTACCGCAGTGTGAGAAGCTCCACCGGTGGATTAGGGAATAGTAGATGGGGCTTACCAGCACGAGTAGTGATTTCTACACAGATGGGCAAACAGGACGACCTCGATCGCGCTTGCTTAGATGATTACTTGTGTCCCCTGGGGGGATCCTGTGTTTCAGATAGGAGCCATCACTTGATGGCCTGCACGCATCGGCAACCCGTATGATCCAGCCCCGTATCACGAGACGAACCCATACGCCTGTCATTGCGATATCCTGAGCAGTACTGATCTGTGCAGAGATAAGAGCCGCCGCGCATGACGCGCTGCGTATAGGGATCTGACTGCTCCTCCGTCAGCAGCTTTCCCGTGTAGGGATCATAGCCATCCGTACACCATTCCCATACGTTGCCCGCCATATCATAGAGGCCATATCCATTGGGCTCATAGCTCGCCACGGGCGCGGTTCCACTATAGCCATCTGTGGCATCATCCTGATAGGGAAAGAGTCCTTGGTAGTAGTTAGCTTGTGGCTTATCCTCGCTCGGAGATGCATTTCCCCATGGATAGAGTGCGTCATGTCCACCACGTGCCGCCCATTGCCACTGAGCATCTGTAGGCAATGATTTTTTTCTCCAGCGACAATAAGCGCTAGCGTCATCCCATGACAGTTGGGTCACTGGATGATCCATATTATCGTCAATTCCAGGATGCTGAGGGCCTTGAGGCTTTCGCCAAAATGCTCCCGCAGTCCACTTCCACCACTGTGCAGGATCGTTGAGCTCTACAGCACCTGACGTTGGTGAAAACACCAGTGCGCCAGGAGCCAGTAGACTATCTGCAAGGCGCGGCGTGCCAAGTGGCAACTGCCCTTTGATACTATCCCAGTCAATACCTTTTTCTGCTGTAGTCACATATCCAGTCGCCTCTATGAACTCCATGAATTGCTTATTGGTCACTTCTGTCTGATCCATGTAGAATGCTGGAATAGCTACAGGGGCACCGGCACTTTGAATAGAGGACTTACTTCCTGGAATGTAAACCATGTGCGCAGGGATCTCCTCATGACTAGGGTGCTGAGAGTCAGGACCGTCGCAACAAATAACACAAGCTGCTATCAGTATCATCAGCAATGCATGAAATCTTGAGCGGCACATGGGGTGAAGGTACTAAATTGACGCTTGTAGTCAAGATATCGCTCGATCAATCACTTGATCAGACGATAGTATCCAGAAACTAAAAGATTGATCCAGCAGCAATATATTATAGTCAAGTCTTGACCCTCTCAATCTGTATCTTACAAAACCTACTTATTAACCATACTTATCCTCCTTGATGATGATATAGTTGGCAAAAAACTGATACCCCACAAAGCCTAGTAGGTACAAAAATACAAAAGGGTTATCATTAAATTCATGATCAATAGAATAGATAATACCCAAGAGACCGAGGCCAGCTAATAGGCAAGTATAGATGGTAAGCGCATACTTATTACTAGCTGGTATGAACATAGTACCCAGGGGAAGCATCATCGTCAGACCAAATACTCCAATCGCCAGCATCGATGGCAAGGATAGTATTCCAAATAATATAAAACCTACCATTCCCGCTGCCAGCGAGATTGCCACGAGATTAGAGCTTAGTTTTTGCTTTTCATCCAGAAGCAATTGACCATACTTATTGAATCTAAGATATAGATTACTCAAGGGTGCTACTATCCAAGTTGCATAGATAAGTATGGCGACTACGTATATTACTGGTGTAAGAACAGGCGCCAGGGAAGGATTGTATTTATTTAAGACTCTCAGCATGCGAAACATCACATAAACTATTATGATTAGTCCCCAGCGCTCACCTTTTGACATCTCACTTGTCCAGAGCACATAGCGGAGGTACAGTCTGTAAATTGGGTTAGTTGATTTTATAGTTTCCAGTAGACCAGATTGAGCATATTCATTATTAGGATCTACGGCTAGCGATTCTGTGAAGTGGCTGTAGGCCTTCTCATACTCTCGATTCTCGAGACACACCCATCCATAATTAGTGTGTGTGTAGGGGTCGTCTGGATTCTGCTGCAATGCGACATCAAGGGTATCATAGACTTCTTGGCTACGATTGAGTTTATTCAGAGACAGTGATCTAATATTCAGTGCTTCTACATTGGAAGGATCTATTTCTAGCGCTCTGTCTGCCATTTCCAGTGCCTTCATATGATTTCTTCTTGTAGAGAAGATCCCCGCTAGTATAGAAAGGGAACTTGAATCATATGGATCGAGCTCGAGTGCCTGCTCGATAACCTTTTTACTTTCATCCAGATTATCCTTATAGTAAAGTATCCGTGCCTTAGTTCGAAGCATCTCAGCACTTCCTGGCACAAGCGCTATTGCAGAATTTATTAGTCGCAAGGCACTATCCAACTTTTGCTGTTGAAGATGCGACTGAGCCAACCATAGCATACTACTTGCACGCTCAGGATCCTGCTGTAGGACTCGCGCAAAGAGACGATCAGCATCCGAGTAGCGCTTTTGCATCAGCATGAGCACTGCTTGACTCTCTTGTTCACTTATACTCACCTATTTGTTAGCTTTTATATAGTTTAAAATACTGTCGTACAGTCCAGACTCGTTGGCGAACATAGCGTAGTTTTTAGCTGTAGCAAACCATTCTTGGGTACTAGGCGTGTGCTTTTTTACAGCTCGTATCAAGTCCTTAGTTTCTAGAGGCTTAGGGATGCCGTCACTGAAGGAGGATTCAATCTTGGCTTCTATTGCGATATCTATTACAGCATCTAAATCGGCACCAGAATAATTCTTCGTCCTCTTGGCAATGCCGTGTATATCTATTATACCTGTAGGCTTATCTTTAAGCTTCAGCCCCAATATAGCTTCGCGTGACTCTGCATCTGGCGGTGGGACGAATATAATCCGATCAAATCTTCCAGGCCTCCTGAAAGCAGTGTCAAGGCTCCATGGCGTATTAGTGGCTCCGATGATGAGAACATTCTCATTGGAATTTTCGATACCGTCAAGCTCTTGTAAAAACTGATTGATAATCATGCTTCCACCAGTGTGCTTCATATTACTGCGACTTGCTCCTAGGGCATCTATCTCATCTATAAATAGTACACAGGGTGTATGATTGCGAGCAAGCTCAAAGATTGAGTGCAGATTCTTTTCACTACTTCCTATCCACATATCAAGAATGTCCGTCAAGCCTACACTGATAAACTTTGCTTTGACCTCCCCAGCGGTCGCCTTGGCAATGAATGTTTTTCCACAACCTGGTGGGCCATAGAGCAGTATCCCACCTCCTGCTGTCTTTCCATAAGCCTTGTAGAGCTCTGGGTGCTGGAGTGGCTTGATGATCTTCATATCGATCTCTTTCTTTACACCATCCATACCACCCACATCGCTAAAGTCGACATCAGGCTTTTCTAGAAATCGGTCGTCCGTCTCATCCAGATAATCCAGCTGGTCATCCATATCCACATCACTATGACCGCGCATACGTAGATGGCTGTCAAGTTCGTCATCACGGCCATTTGGGTCAATCGCAAGGGCTCGCTCATAGATGCTGATGGCTTTGTTTATGGAATTTTCCCGCAATAGCGCTTTCGCATGTAAGATCAATACTTCTACATGACGTGGCTCTCGTTCCAGTATTTGTTCTAAGATCACATTACATGCAGAGTATTTCGCTTTTTTCAAATACACTTGCGCTAGACCGATTTTCGCCTTCGTCTCATCCGTCATTCCCACTATTTTGGCATAATGTTCTTCGGCATCGTCCAAGCGACCCAGCAAGAGCAAATTGTCAGCGAGCATATATCTGAGGGAAATGTTGTCTGGAGAGTGACTCAAAGCTTCAAGCAGGCCATCTATGGTTTTTTCATTCATCAGCGCGTGTTTTATAATTAAACCTCATTTGCCCCACGACTACAATACGCTAGAGCACGAGGAGTATCTTGACAGCAAGCGGCAATCTACGTTAGAGCTATCGTTATCCTTGACATATCTACACATATCGAGCGTACTTGCGCCAGCCTGTCCTTCTCGCCTAACTCGAGCAGCTATCGGAAATCTCAACCCAAAGAACTCTTGGATAAGATACAAAATATTTTGGTCAATTAGCAGCCTCATCATACTACTCCACGCTTACTTGCTCTATCCGGATCGAAAGAAAGACACGCCAAGAGGTGCAACTGTCTCAATTCAATGTACACGTGTAAGACATCCTCGGTGGTCATACCACTAGGGAGCCAGTGACATACGTTAAGTACAGAAATTCTAGTTCTTCTAATCACCCGTCTACGTAAGCGTTTGGTGAACTCTTTACTTATAAACTTTATGTATTTTATCCGAAAGTATAAATTGAAATCTAGTCTAATAGTACGCAATTTCTCATTATGCCAATAATTCTTAGTTACTGCTTAGCTAGATTGATTAAGTGGGACAACGTCCAAAGCCTTCCTTCTTGAATCCATTTCGTGCATTAGGCTTCGATGGATAGGGGTTAGCTGCAATAGCTTCAGGTGCTTCACTGGCAAGGCAGAACGGGCTAGACGAGGAGGTGAAGTGCCAATTCCTAGATTGCGCCTCCGTACATCGCATTCATGTGCTGAGCAAATTGACTATGTTAATTTTCAGTGCGATCTGAGCTCAGAGACGGCGCTATTCCTCACTCGCTTAGCTATAGTCCGAGACTCTCGAGGAGTGACGAGACTCCTCGGAATTAGGCTCGTTCTTCATGCCTTATCTATGTACCCAGCTCATCACTGTCAGCCTTATTCAGCAATCCACGGAAGTACCCTGAGCAGATATATCCTAGGCGCGGAGTCTCCCGACTTAAATATACTTAAAACTAATATACCTGAATGAGTCCAATATCGCCTGTGAAGAAATCTTACACTCACAATAGCTAATCCAATTTTCATAAGCCATTGAATATCTGTTGCTTATCCTAAAAGGTAGTCCAAATAAAAAGTCCTATTGCGTGAATTGGATCGTACAAGCAGCTACAAGCAAGATCGTTACTACCCATATAGGCTTATTATTTCTACATCCAAACCGAGATAATATACTGACGCCCATAAGAGCGGTAGACCTGAAGAGCGATTTGACTGTTAACATCGAGTCAAAAATGCATCTTCATACCTTCATGCGATGCAGTAAATCCCAGCTCTTGATAAAATGCAATGGCTTCTGGTCGCTTCTTATCCGTGGTTAATTGCAGCACATGGGATCTTCTCGACTGAGCGCGCTCTATAGCCCAGTCGATGAGCTTTCTGCCGAGTCCCTTGCCTCTATGATCCTTCCTTACCCTTACGGCCTCTATCTGTGCTCGCACGCCGCCTCTATATGTGAGATATGGAAGAAAGGACAATTGCATCGTAGCGATAATTTCCTCATAGTCATTTTCTATGACCATCAGCTCGTGATTGCTGTCCATGGTGATCGCCTCAAATGCTTGATGGTAAGACCTGGGAAGCGGAACCCGATAATCTTCTCTCTCTTGACCCAATTTATCATCAGCTAGCATAGCTACGATGGCTGTCAGATCTTTCTTCTCGGCTTCACGTATGACCATATCTCTTCATTTTGGTAAATCCGATAAGCTCTCATATTAGCGCCATCTTAAAGGATTTATGATTGACGTGACCTAAAGATATATCTTAGTCCATTTTAGTCCTGTCGCAATTCTTCACGCTTAGCCACGCCATCGCATCGCAAGATAGCCATGATTCACTCGGAAGCTATAGTACGTATGACATATGGGCGCCTGCGTAGATCACAGTCAAGAACTGATCATCTAGACTTGATCATTGAAGATCGATTAGCAATGTACTGGTAGCCGTTGAGCCACAGGAGCCATAATGTCAATAATGGCCAGATTATGCAAAAAATCATGGCATTAATCTCATAGTAGGAGAGCCCCAACAGATTGGCTGTATTGATGACAAAGTCTGTGCAATAAGCATAAATATGAGCAGCTATGCTTTCGATTACATTCATAGTACTTGCGATCGAGCACCATGGCGCAGTCGTAAATAATTGAACAAAAGTAAATACATAATCAATGGCCAAATCAAAACTAGACATATAACACTTTTGCTAGCATAATACTTGTGATCACTGACCGCTCCTCTACTCAAATTCCTCTTATTAAAATTGATAATTCCCCAGTAAGTCTCATCAATTAAGTCATAGAAAGGAAATCCTTTCACGATGATGCGAGTATGCCTAGGAATACAGTGCCCAAGTGTAGAGTTATGGCAAGCCCAAGTGCATCTATCATCTTGATAGTCACCACTATTCATCGCGATCACTTCTCCATATGAGTAGCTCACGTCCTTTAGATTTGCACGCGACAGTTCATTGACCACTATCATCAGCAGAAACGGCCCAGCTATGATCATTATATATCGAAGTGATTTTGCCATACTGCAGGAGTATGGATCTAACGACTCACTGACAGTTATCTGTATATCATTCTAGCAGACTGCTCATCCGCTTTATCGTCTTGGGAGTCTGGATACTTCACCACACAGTCATCACACGGACACAACCTCCCACCGCACTACAGGTGTTATATGTCCTGATTAATCATCGTACATCCACATATGAGCAAGAATATCAACAACTATAATCTCCATCACATCTACACCTACGCAGAGTACAGCGCGCTCATGCAGGACTACGCTGCAAGTGGCAAGACTACTGGCCCAGAATCCTCTGAGATGCTCATACACTTCAGCAAGCTCAATGCTTCCCGAGTGAAGCGGCTCAACAGAAATTCTGAAATCTACAATGATATCGCCGAGAGAATTAAAGACATCGATCGTCAGCTTGACTTTTACTATATCACGGAGTCGTGGTGTGGAGATGCTGCTCAGATCTTGCCAGTCGTACAAGCGATCGTGGACGAGATTCCTACGGCAGAATCTAGCGTAGTGCTCCGTGATGACAACCCAGAGCTCATGTCCGATTTCCTCACGGATGGCGGCAAGAGTATACCTATCATCATCATCACAGAAGCTGAGACTGGTAACATTCTAGGGCACTGGGGTCCTCGACCTAGAGAAATACAGACACTCGTCATAGAGCGCAAGTACAGTGATCAGCCTGAGCCCTACGAGACGTTTTCTGCGAGAATGCAAGAGATCTATAGAAAAGATAAGGGAAAGATGATACAGCAGCAGTTCACAGATCAGCTGTTATCTGTGCTATAGGCAAGGTCTTACCTTAGACTGCCTCTAGGACTTAGGCGTGTGCAGCTGGAAGACTCGACTGACATTGAATCCAAAGTGGATATTTCCATCCCACCAGTTACCCGTAGTCTCCGCCACAAATCCCTTCTCGATCATGCTCGTACTATTCGTAAAGTGTAGCTGAAATACATGTCCGCCCGTCTCTATATCTAGACCCAAGGTAAAACTATTGCGAAATCCTGGCAGCAGCTGCCCTTCTGGCACGTAGATGTACTCCACATTGAGCGCCAGACGCTGCGTAAGCTTGAATCGAGCAGCAGCAGCTAGCGCATACACATCATTGGCCTCTTCTGTGAACTCTACCAGATTCCTATGTACCAGTGTCGGTGACAACTGTAGCGTAAATTCATTACTAAACTTTCGCGCTAGGATCACCTGGTACGTATAATAGAGTCTGGACGAAAAGAAATTTTCACGATCAGGATTCTGAAACGGTACAGTCTTGATCGCCGTACTAGCGAAGAGGGAAACGCTGAGCGGTGTCTCCTTGGCGCCTCGCGTCTGTCTTATGAGCCTGTACTTCACGAATCCATCTATCGTCTTCTCAAAGCTGGAGCGACCCAGACCGATCATCAAGCGATCAGTGATACCATAGTCACCGCCTATACGCACGCTCGACTGATCTAGTCCAAACAGCTCAGATATCCCCAGACTGATCTGACCAAATCTGTGCCCTATCTTAAAATCAAATACCCCCGCCGGCGTATTCTCTATACTGTGCAGATTGACCACACGATTAGCCTTCCAGGCAGCGGTGACGATTTCTGTTTGTTCTTCCTCGTCATCTTCTATGAGAGACAAGAGATCTTGGCAGTACGCATGACTAGACATCAAGATAAGTAGTAACATCGCGTATACGGCCATGCTACATATCTTGAGGAAAGGACTTGCCGGGTGAGAGGTAGGTAACTGTGAATGCATACTACAAGATTACGCTATACTGTGGAAGTATACCACTGTCTTGCAGACAGATAGCCAGATCTACAGGGCTTGGTACTGCGCCTGTACGTAGATCTTTACTTCTTCAGAGACATTATCCTTGACCACTTTGGGGATTTTGATTCCGTAGTCTGCCACTAGTACAGAGAAATTACTAGATGCCGATATGACACCATCACGTACGTAGATCACTGCGGGTATTTCCACATCATTGACCTCGCCATGCATATCCAGAGTACCCTTCACCACCACGGCATATTCGCCATCTTCATCATAGGGAGGATTTTCTACGATACGACCCGTAAAGATTGCCTTGGGGTATGCGTCACTCTCGAGGTAATTTTCATTGAAGTGCTCTTGCATGAGCGCTTTGTCAAATCGAAATGACTTTACCAGAGCAGACCATTGCATATCGCCCGTCTCGCTATCGAGCACGCTCACTACCTGTTGGTTGATAGCAGAGATTGTCTCCATCGGAGCCTCTGATTCAAATTTTATACTAGCCTGCTTGGTGAAATATTTTTGGGCGAAAGCCCCTGAGAAAAATCCTACACACAATAGTGCTGTCAATAAATACTTCATAGTCATATTACTTCTGGATGATGACTCCCTCTACCAGGGCCGCGCCCATGAGGTAGCCACTGTATCTAGCGCGCAGAGATATGTCATCCTGTGCACTGTACTGTGATAAATCTTGATTGGGTTGAAATTCTATAGCGATGCCGCTCAGGGGATTATCCGCGGCGAGCTGCACCAGATATGTTTCTCCTTGTTTCTCTATGCTCTGGATCTCGCCATGGAGCTCCACGATCTGATCCATATATTTGGCGTCGGCCTGAGACTCATCGGTAGAAAACTCTGCTAGGAATGCATCCGCCTCTAGACTATAATCCGCTTTCTTGCTGGCAGTATCAGCTGGCGGCTGATAATACTTATAGACTCCGTAGGCTACTCCCGCGAGGATCAATATCGATATGATGCCGATGATTTTTTTCATCCGGTCATTAATTATTAGGTGCGCCGTCCTCGATCCAGCTTGCGATTTTCTCAATATTGCAATCTAGCATCCGAGGCCTTCCCTGTGGCATGACAGACCAGCCATCATCGCCTCTTATAGATCCGAGCAGTCCGCCCGTGCCCACATGTACGAGCACTTGATCGTATCCCTCCAGATTGATATTGCCAAAGTTTGCCATCTGCGAGTGGCATACCAGGCAGTGCGTCTGGAGCAGCGGTAGCACATCCTCGCTGTAGCTGATGTCTTCGCTATCACATCCCGTGTCTGGATAGAGCTCCTCTTCTACATCATAGTAGCACGCCGTGATCAGGCAAGCCACAAGCCCTATACTGAGCAATTTGCCAATGGTATCGATAATCGACTTCATACTGTAAAGATGACGCCTCACAGCAATATGTTGCAAGTCTCGCACACTATATAGACTCTTTCTATGGCCAGTATGCTGCCTCTGAGCGCTGAGGATGCCTGTCTGTGGCGACTTTAGATGACTTTGCATCGTAGATTAAAGTGGTGTTAAGAGATACGTGGAGCGAGAGAGTGCTTTCGCACAAATGCTGTATAGCTATAAGCAACCGCACTACTAGCACAGACTTTTACCTCTTTTTTGAGCCCCTACCCTACAACTTTCGCAAGATCTCCTCCGCCACCATGATTCCAGCATTTCTTATCTCATCATCCGGTGCTGGATTAGCGTAGTCAATTGGCGCCTGTAGTGTAAGATTGTAATCACCCTTCCAAGCCTCTAGCTTTTTCTGTATGCCGTGATAGTAAGCGCCGTCTGCACCTTCTACTTCTACAGGAGAGAATGCATTGACAGCCTCAAAGCGGTCTACATTGCTTGCCCAGCCACCTTCGCGGCGATTAATCGCCCACATGATCTGTGCTGTGCCATTGGTCACGCCTACTTTGCATGAGACTCTCTTACCAGTTTCATCATTCTTCTCGTCTCGGGTAAATCCACTATTGGGCTCAAAGACCTTGGCCAGTGTCTGAGGAGAAAGTAAATCGCAGGCACTTACACCAGCAATTACGGAAGTAGAACTCGACGCCTCGCTAGAAGACTTAGCAGCAACCTTTCGGTCATCCGCTGTTGCCGTGGAGGTGCTAGTCGCAGCTTCCTTGCTATCATCCGCGGTAGTACTGTCATCAGCACCACAAGCGAGCGTAAATAATAATACGAATAAAAGAGAGAAAATCGCGTGAGTCTTCATGATAATTGGCTTGGTTTACTAAAGATAAGAAGTACAGATAGATGTTCTGGGTTCGATGGATGAGCACCCATTTCATAAAATTGGATTTGCAGTGCGATGAATCTAAAGATAAGCATGACATCGCAGAAGATAATGCCAAGGATATGCTAGCTCACTGAGCTCTGCCAGAAGATGGCTTGCTCATCAGGTAATAGCAGTGACCTATACAGCCGCTGTTCCGCATCTTGACATCAGTGATGTAGTCGCTATCTCTCATAGTCGCTACCTTTATCATCGTGCTGCAGAGCAGCACATCCTATCAATCATGACAGTAGATTCACAGCCATCTCATCTCAAGATCATCGAATGCCCGCGTGACGCCATGCAGGGGCTACATGACTTCATCGCTACTCAGGATAAGATCCGCTATTTACAGCAGCTATTGGCCGTGGGATTTGATAGTCTCGACTTTGGAAGCTTTGTCAGTCCCAAAGCCATTCCTCAGATGCGTGATACTAGACTCGTGGTAGATGCGCTGGATCTGTCGCAGTCATCCACGTCGCTACTGGCAATCGTGGCAAATGAGCGTGGAGCTCGCGATGCCTGCGAGTATGATCAGATCGAATATCTCGGATACCCCTTTTCGATCAGCGAAACGTTTCAACTCAGGAATACCAATGCCACTATCGCAGAATCGCTCGATCGTGTAAAAACTGTACAGGATAGCTGTGTTGCCAGCGGCAAAAAGCTCGTGATCTACATCTCCATGGGATTTGGCAATCCATACGGCGATTACTGGGGCGTGGAAGTCGTACAAGAGTGGGTAGATGTACTCTATGATCTAGATATCGGATATTTTCAGTTGTCGGATACCATCGGCGTGGCCAAGCCCGAGAGCATCGAGTATCTTTTTTCCAATTTTCTGCCTACCTATCCCGACGTAGAGATTGGCGCCCACTTTCATACCACCGCAGAGACATGGCACGAAAAGATTGATACCGCCTATAAGAATGGCTGTACCCGCTATGACGGGACCATCAGAGGATTTGGCGGATGCCCTATGGCGCAGAATGACCTAGTAGGAAACATGCCAAGCGAAAATCTCATCCTGTACGCAAGTAGCAATGGTCTGGAGACTGGACTCGACCTCGACGCCTATGCCAGAGCTGTGCGGATAGCACTAGAAATTCTGTATTGATGCATGAGCCCACCGCTGCCCAGTGGAATGAACTAAAGCGAGCTCTCCAAGGCGAGGTACATCGAGATCATCTCCACAGACATCTATACGCTACTGATGCAAGTGTATATCGCCAGATTCCTATTGCCGTAGTCTATCCGCGACACACGGCAGATCTGTGCGCTATCATGCGATGGTGTACCTCACATGGTATCCCCGTCATACCCAGAGCAGGCGGTAGCTCGCTCGCTGGACAGTGTGTAGGAGCAGGAGTAGTCATAGACTGTTCACGCTATATGAATGCCATCGTGAGCTTGCCTGATCAGCGCGAGCCTGGCGATCTCAAGCCAGCACTGGTGACGGTGCAGCCTGGCGTGATCCGCGATGATCTCAATCGCGCCCTTGCACCTCTGGGACACTTCTATGGACCCAATACCTCTACCTCTAATCGTGCCACTATAGGCGGCATGATCGGAAACAATAGCTGCGGAAGTACTAGCATCGTATACGGCGCAGCACGGGATCATATTGCCTCACTTGAGATCGTACTGAGCTCGGGTGAGACGGCGACACTAGCAGCTTGCAGCAGGAACAGAGCTGAGGAATACTCGGCTCAGGATACTCAGCTGGGACATATCTATCGCGAGATGATCGCCATCCTTAATGATGATGATCTCTACAGCGCCATCCAGAGAGACTATCCCGATGCAGAAGTGAGTAGACGCAATACCGGATACGCCCTAGACGTCCTGGCGCACCGCTGGAGATCTGATGCTGTGCTCGATCTTCCACGCATCATAGCAGGGTCCGAGGGCACCCTCTGTCTCATCAGCAGATGCACCATTCAAGCGTCCCCCTTACCACCAGCAGAGACCGCCGTCATAGCCGCACACTTTCACAGTGTATATGAGTCGCTGCTCGGTGTAGAGTCTGTGATGGCTTTGCAGCCAAATGCCTGTGAGCTCATGGACAAGATCATCCTGGATCTGACACGTGATGTGGCGAGATGGCAAGAACAGAGAAAAATCCTAGTAGATGATCCAGAGGGTGTACTCCTGATAGAAATCCGAGCCCACACTCTCACTGAGCTCGATGCTAAAATTGCTACAGCGTGTGCCGCCCTAAGCGATTCCACTGCAGCATACGCCTTACCAGTGGCTCATGGCACAGCTGCCAGCGGACTGTGGGAACTGCGCAAAGCAGGACTAGGTATCCTGGCCAATCTTCCTGGAGATGAAAAAGCCGTCGCCTGCGTGGAAGATACTGCCGTGACCACAAGGGATCTACCTGAGTACATCAAAGATTTCAGTCGTGTGATGAGCGAGCACGGCCAGCGCTCTGTCTACTACGCGCATGCAGGAGCGGGTGAGATACATCTGCGACCCGTACTCAATCTCAAGACTTCTGCAGGTGTCCGAGACTTTCTCAGTATCAGCGCCGCCAGCGCAGCCCTGGTCAAGAAGTATCGCGGCTCCCTCAGCGGTGAGCATGGCGATGGTCGCGTGCGCGCACCTCACCTAGTGACGATGTACAGCCAAGAAACCATGACGGCGCTGTGGCGAATCAAGAAAGTATGGGATCCACAGCGCGCAGAACCCTACTCCGCCTTGCTCAATCCTCACAAGATCCTAGATCCGCTCCCGCAGGATAGCGATCTACGATACGAGATAGATCGCAAGGAGCCTGAGTATGACGCTTTCATGGACTACTCGGCCATCGGCGGACTACATAGGCTAGCAGAAAACTGCAATGGGAGCGCCGACTGCCGAAAATCACCCGAGAGCGGAGGCGTGATGTGCCCTAGCTATCATGCCACAAGAAGAGAAAAAGACACCACACGTGCACGGGCCAATATCATACGCGAGCATCTTACCCAAGATCATCTGAATCTCTCGGACGACCCTGTGATGGAAGCGCTCGATCTGTGTCTCGGCTGCAAGGCTTGCAAGAGCGAATGTCCGAGCCAGGTGGATGTGGGCATGATGAAAGCCGAGGCACTTTATCAGCGACATCAGAAGCATGGCCTCTCATGGAAGGATCGCCTAATCAGTCGCCAGTACCAGCTCTCTGCATCAGCACGATCCATCCCAGCCTTATATAATCTAGTAGTGACCAAACTGGCAGCTCCACTTGTCCGCGGACTCACGCATGTGCATCCGTCACGCCGTCTTCCTAAGCTGTCAGCGATATCCGCTCGCAGATGGTACACTAAGCACTATCAGAGACCAGATGAAGAGAAGGGACAGGTGTATCTCTTCCTGGATGAGTTCACTACCATCTACGAAAGTCATATCGCCATCACCTGCATACAGCTCTTGAGAGCGCTGGGCTATCACGTGATGATAGCAGATCATACAGAGAGTGGACGTGCAGCTATATCTCGAGGTATGCTTGACCACGCACGGGACTGCGCGGATCGTAATGTAAGCACCTTCAAGAATCAGCTGAGTGAAGACATTCCTCTGGTAGGTATAGAGCCTAGTGCAATCCTGAGTTTTAGAGATGAGTATCCCCGTGTAGTGTCCGAGCATTTGCGCGAAAGCGCCCACAGGATAAGTCCCTACTGCCTCACTATAGATGAGTTCCTGCACAGGGAGATGAGTAGCGGAAAGATATCTATGACGGTGTGGGATAGCACTCCCAGGAGCATCATACTGCATGGGCACTGTCACCAGAAAGCCCTGAGCGACATCAGTCTCACCGCTGGGATTCTGAGCATTCCTCCAGGTCACCAAGTGGAGCTGATACAGGCGGGATGCTGTGGTATGGCAGGAGCATTTGGCTATGAGCGAGAGCACTACGAGGTGTCTATGCAGATAGCTGAGTTACAACTCATGCCTGCCATCCGTGCGCGGAAGAGCGAGACGATCGTGTGCGCTACTGGGACGAGCTGCAGAGAGCAGATCCATCACTGCGAGCAGATGGAGGCCAGGCATCCCGTGGAGATACTGTATGCCGCACTCGCTGATCAGCCGAGACGCTAGGCTATATTTGCCCGTGTGAACATCCCCTTATCTATCGAGTGGCAGGAGTGGCTGCGTGTCGAGATGGCACAGCCCTATTACCAGCAGTTGCTCGCTGATCTTGAGGAGCGGCAATCGCAAGGGGAAACCATCTATCCGCGCTCAGAGCACATCTTCGCTGCACTCAATGCCTGCCCTCCAGACCAGGTCTCTGTGGTACTGCTAGGTCAAGATCCTTATCATCGCCCTGGACAGGCTATGGGACTGAGTTTCTCCGTGCCGCGCGGTGTGAAGATCCCACCATCACTGCGTCGTATCTACCAGGAGCTGCAGCACGATCTAGATCTGGATGCTCCTGGCCATGGAGACTTGAGCCACTGGGCGGATCAGGGCGTGCTCTTGCTCAATAGCGTACTCACGGTTACTCAGGGCGCACCCAGTAGCCACAAGCGACTGGGATGGTCGCGATTTACAGATCACATCATCGAGCGACTGTCGCAGGAGCGAGAGCATCTCGTCTATCTGCTGTGGGGCAATTTTGCTCAGGCTAAGCGCTCGCTCATCGACGAGAAAAAGCATCTCATTCTCTGCTCGGCGCATCCTAGCCCACTTGCTGGTAAGGCATTTTTTCACAATCATCACTTCTCACAAACCAATGATTACCTGCAGCGTTACCACAAGCGAGCCATAGACTGGCAACTACCACTGCTGTGAATTCTCAGACCAGATCATATCTACTTTTTGCCGCGCTATACACAGCTTTGGCTATCATCCTTGGAGCTTTTGGTGCGCACTCGCTGCGCGATCATATGACGGATCTGGACACCTATGATACGGCGAGCAAATATCATTTTTACGCATGTTTTCTACTCTTCCTCTTTGCTGTGGTGCAGCATCTGACAGCTGCAACTGTGCTATGGGCCTATCGCTTGATGGTGATCGGATCTGTACTCTTTTCTGGTACGGTGTATGCACTGGCATTTAGGGATGATCTGCCGCGAGCTGTGATCTCTATACTCGGGCCATTGACTCCTATAGGCGGTACCCTCATGATTATTTCCCTGTTAGCATTTGCGCAAGCGATCCGAAAAAAATAACGACCCTATGTCCTACTCTGAGTATCTCACACAGACACAGCAGATCGCTGACATACATCACAGCATCGCCGTCCTGAGTTGGGACAAGGAGGTGTACCTTCCGGTAAAAGGCGCGGCAAGTCGCTCCCGGCAGATTGCTACTCTCAGCGGTGTAGCTCATGATATGAGCACAAGCGATAGCTACGGAGATCTCCTCCGCAGTCTCGCTGAAGATGATTCTCTCAGCGAGGTAGAGCGCCGGAACATTGCTCTGAGTCTGCGCAATTACAATATCGCCACCCGATTCTCGAGAGAATTTGTAGAGAAGAAATCAGCCATTGTGAGCGCGAGTTTTCACGCGTGGCTAGAGGGGCGTGAGCAGCAAGATTTTCATGTCTTTAAGCCTCATCTCGAGAAGATCGTGGAGCTGTCTCGCGAGGAGAGCGAGATCATCGGATATAGCGATCATCCCTATGATGCTCTGCTAGACATCTATGAGAAAGACCTGACGGTGAAGCGTCTAGAGGAGGTCTTTGGTGGGCTGAAGCCAGAGCTGCATGACATCATACATCAGATCCGTGGTGCTGAGCAAGTATCGCATGATTGCCTGGCAGGGAAGTACAGCACTTCCGTGCAAATGGACTACGGCGAGAAGATCTTGCGAGCCATGGGATATGACTTTGATGCGGGGAGGCAAGATCTGGCGGCGCATCCATTTTCCATAAGTTTTGGGCCTGGTGATCAGCGAGTAACGACCCGAGTGGACGAGAGTGATTTCAGCTACATGCTGTGGAGCACTATCCACGAGGGAGGCCATGCTCTGTATGAGCAAGGCTTACCAGCAGATCAGTATGGTCTGCCCTGCGGTAGCGCCATATCCCTGGGTATCCATGAGTCGCAGAGTCGGCTCTGGGAAAATCACGTGGGACGCAATCTCGACTTCTGGACATCCCAGTACCACGAGATGCAGCGGACATTTCCACATCTACAGAGCGTGAGTCTAGAAGATTACTACAGGGCCATCAATCGTATATCTCCTGGAAAGATCCGTACAGAAGCGGACGAGCTTCACTATCACTACCATGTGATGATCCGCTATGAGATAGAGCGAGATCTGATCAGTGGTGATCTATCAGTAGACGAGGTCAATGATCGCTGGCGGGCTGATTACAGGGATGCTCTGGGCATCACTATAGATCATGATACCGAGGGGATCCTGCAAGACATCCACTGGTCCCATGGCAGCATAGGCTATTTCCCTACTTATACGCTCGGGAGTCTCTATGCGGCACAGTTCTATGACCAGGCCCAGGAGGATCTAGACGATCTACCTGCTCAGCTGCGCTCAGGAGACACCAGCCAGCTGCTGACGTGGTTACGCAGCCATATCCATGTCCATGGGCAGCTCTATGACGCTGAGGAACTCTGTGAGCGTATCACTGGCAAGACTCTAGACCCAGCGCACTTTATCTCCTATGCTCGTCAGAAATGGAGCGATATCTATGGTATAGCATTGTAGTAGGGTGCGCATGCTTGATGGCACCGCATAAGGGGGGAGTCAGCTAGATGATTTTCCCTGGACCAGCTCATTGCGCTGAGCAACAAAATAGAAAATATCCTGATGATAACTTTTATGATTGACCGCTAGGTCGTAGCTTTCACTTTTCTGTTAAGATCTCAAAAAGAATAAGTGAAAGAAGAATACTATAAATGGTACAGTCCAAATCTCTCGATGGATATCGAGATGACACAGCACGGACACGGTGGATTACCTGTAGTCGTGTTTCCTACAACCCTAGGAAGCTACTACGAAGCCAAAGACTTTTATCTCATAGACAGCGTACGCGATTTTATCAATGCTGGAGCCATCACCGTCTACTGTCCAGATGGAGTGAATAAGCATAGCTGGTACAATAAGAATATTCATCCTGAGCGAAGGGTGAAAAATCACATGGCTTTTGATCAGTTTATAGAGAAAGAGGTGCTCGATCTTGTGGCGAGCAGATCTCCTGATGGCAAGATCTGTCTGGCGGGATGCAGCTTCGGTGGATACACAGCGTCTAATCTGGCATTTAAGCTACCGCACAAGGTGAATTACCTGATCAGTATGAGTGGATCCTATGATATCAAGTCTTTTCTGGATGGATACTATGATGACAATGTCTACTTTAATAATCCCGTAGATTATCTCCCAGATATGCAGCATCCTGACCTATGGAAGATGGGTATCATACTCGGCACCTCAGACTGGGATATCTGTAAGGAAGCGAACTTCGGGATGTCAGACCTCTTACATAATAAAGGTGTGCGACACTGGCTCGACGTGGTTCCAGATTCTACACATGACTGGCCACTGTGGCGACATATGTTTCCGCGATACATTTATGAAATAGTAAAGAACCGATGAAAAAAATAGGAATCCTCTTTGGACAAGAAAATACCTTTCCGCAAGCTTTTGTAGATCGTGTAAATAGTAAGAAAGTTAAAGACATCTCAGCCGAGCTCGCTGTCGTAGATGAAGTGATCCAGGGTCAGCCTACGGAGTATGCTGTGCTGATAGATCGCATCTCACAGGATGTGCCCTTCTATAGATCATATCTGAAAAATGCTGCTCTCCAAGGCACACATGTCATCAATAATCCTTTTTGGTGGAGCGCTGATGAAAAATTTTTCAATAATTGCCTGTCAGAAAAGCTAGGCGTACCTGTACCCAAGACCGTCTTGCTGCCATCTAATGAGCTGCCACCAGACACTACCGATCAGTCTTTCAGAAATCTCAAGTATCCCCTTGACTGGGAAAAGATCATAGATCACCTCGGAGGATTCCCGCTGTATATGAAGCCTCACGCTGGTGGTGGCTGGAAGAGTGTATATCGCGTAGAGAGCTACGATGAGATGTTTGAGGCACACCGTGAGACGCATACACTCGTGATGATGCTTCAGGAAGAAATCCAATTTGAAGCGTACTTCCGCTGCTACTACGTGGGTGGTGAAGTGAGAATCATGCCCTATGAACCTCGCAATCCTCATCATCTGCGCTATCTCCAAGAGCCTATAGTTACCGACAAGAAACTTCTGAGTACTGTAGAGAAATATACGCGCAAGCTCTGCGAGGGCCTCGGATATGATTTTAACACCGTCGAATTTGCTATCCGTGACGGCATACCGTATGCGATAGACTTCTGCAATCCTGCCCCTGATGCTGATGTCAAGAGCGTAGGTGAGGAAAACTTCGAATGGGTCGTAGAGACAGCGGCGAATATGGCGATCAAGTACGCAAAGAAAAATCGCAAGACCAAACCCAATATGACTTGGGGAAGCTTCATCACCTCGGTCACCACAGATAAATATCCCTCTTAAGTGATCAGACTTGCCCTCCTAGACATGTACGACGGCCTAGAAGGCCTCGGCATTCCCAATATCCTCAGTATCCTCGAGCCTTACAGTACCATCCAGGTCGACAGATTTGACGTGAGAGGCAAATGTGAGCTGCCAGGTCTTGATTATGATCTCTATATATCCAGTGGTGGCCCAGGAAGCCCACTCGAAGGTGACGGACTATGGGATCGCGGCTACTATAAGCTCATGGATAATCTATGGAAGTATAATGAGCAGCACGCAGATAAGAAATACGTATTTTTTATCTGTCACAGCTTCCAGATGATCGCTCACCACCTGAGCCTAGGCTCGGTGGTTCTACGGAATAAAGAGAGCTTCGGCGTCTTTCCTGTTCACAAGACCCAGTACGGCACTGAAGAAGCGGTATTCAAGCACCTAGATGACATCTTTTACATCGCGGACTTCCGCAAGTGGCAATTCATAGAACCTAATCATGCGCGTATGGAGCATATGGGCGCACGGATACTTGCCGTAGAGAAAAAGCGACCCCATGTCAATCTAGAGCGAGCTGTGATGGCTGTAAGATTTAGTGATGAGTGGATAGGCACGCAGTTTCATCCAGAGGCGGACCCTGTAGGTATGAAAATTCACTTTGAGAAAGAGGATAAGAAAAAAGAGTTTATCGCCAAGAAGGGTGAGGACAAATACCAGCAAATGCTCGAGCTCATCGCAGATAAAGAAAAACTCACAGTGACGCACGAGGCAATCTTACCCACCTGGCTCAATGAGTCTATACAAAGCATAAACTTACAGCGCAAGCTCAAAGCCCTCATGGATGATTAGCGATATCCGCAAGGCATATAATGATTCATTTAGCACTGCTAGGTACGAAGCATTTCTCAATGATATAAGTACGCGATACGACCACAAGCCACCATTTCGCATAGCGGAGACACCAGTATTTATCGGTAGCGACATGCGAGACAAGATCATAAAAGCTTGTGATGAAATCTGCGACGTACTCTGTCGGGATGATTTCAAAGCTCGCTCGGCAGATGCACTCAGACCAGAGTACACCGTACCCAATGAGCCTGATCACAATGTATTTCTACAATTAGACTTTGGCCTATGTGCTGATCATGAAGGCAACTTACAACCCAAACTCATCGAGCTGCAAGGATTTCCTACGCTTTATTACTATCAAGATCTGGTAGCTAATCTCTACAGGAAGCACTTTGAGATTCCTGACCATGTCTCGCATCTATTTAATAATTATTCTGGAGCAGATTATCGCGCGCTCTTGCGCAGGGTGATACTCGGCAGCAGTGCTCCAGAAAACTGCATCCTCCTAGAGGTAGAACCTCACAAGCAGCCTACGCAGATAGACTTCTGGGCCACCAGAGAAATACTTGGCCTCAAGGTACTATGCATCAGCGATCTCAAGAAAAGCGGGCGCGACCTCTACTATGAGGACGAGAAGGGAAAGAAAATTGGCGTAGACCGCATATATAATCGCGTGATCTTTGATGAGCTGGTAGGTAGGAAAGATCTACATAGAGAATACAGCTTTACGGATGAGATCAACGCCCACTGGGTAGGCCATCCCAACTGGTTTTTTAGAATCAGCAAAAATACCCTGGAGCTTTTGGACGAAAGTCCCTATGTCCCAAGGACGGTACGCCTCAGTCAGCTGGATCGTGTGCCTGATGACTTAGAAAATTATGTGCTCAAACCGCTGTATTCATTTAGCGGAAGCGGCGTCATCTTCCATGTCACTCAGAAGCATCTAGAAGCTATCAATAATCCTGATAATTTTATCCTACAAGAAAAGGTGACGTATAGCCCTGTCATCAAAAGCCCCGACGGAGATGTGAAGTGCGAAGTGCGGATGCTGATGATCTGGGAACCCGACCAGGAGCGCCCGCATCTAGTAAATAATCTCGCACGACTCAGCAGAGGCGAGATGATAGGAGTCAAGTATAATCGCGACATGACATGGGTGGGTGGTAGCGTAGGATTTTTTGAATAAGTCCTGAGACAAACGACTGATATCACACCCACAGTCATATAGATAAAATGGTCTGCAGCAAAGCGCTGCAGACCATTCGTTTTTTCTTTTGCAAAGAAGAAAAAGATGCTACTCCACCCTGATCATCCTAGCGATTGTCTCCTTGCCATGTTCATCAAGGATCGTATAAATCAATACACCCATAGCTGACTGCACATCATCAGCGGTAATGCTGATATCATTTTTCCCCTTGTAAACTAGCCAGGGCTGTTGATACAGCAACTCTCCGCCCGTGTGGTAGATTTGTAATTGCACTTCTTGCTGCTCCGTAGATAGGTAACTCACTGTAGTAGCGTGCACAAAAGGGACTGGGTAGGCAGTCAGAATCTTATCGTCATCCGCCTGCTTATCACGAATCCAATCAAGGACAGGAGTGAGTATCCGATCATCCTGGTCGTAAGCCTCAGCAGCCAGTAGATCGCTCAGGATCAGATCCTCGCTCGTCATCTTCTGAGCACCTGTCAGCGATCTAAAGCGCAAGCGCACAAATGTCTCCGTCGCAGCGCGCGACGCCACATCACTCCAGCTCATCCGCAACGATCCCTCATGGGCAGCGTGGGCACCGATATGATGATCGGCCACGATGCCGTCAGCAGACTCAGATCTACCGAGGTATTCCCACTGAGAAGGATTCCAAGCAAGACTCATCTGCATGCCTAGTAGCTCTGACAGATCGCGCGTAGACAACACGAGTTCTATCTCACTAGACTGGCTCATCTGGCATTCTACCCGCAAGGTAAGCGGACCATCACCCGTCCGATCAGACGCTCTCAGAGCATCATCTACCACAGCGTCATCCGTCAGGTCACCGATCTTCACGCCTATGAGATTGGCTATGGACTCGGGTGTACCGTCCCATGCGGGCAACGATAAATGCTCTTTCCATCCCCACGGAGATGTGATATCATCCCAGTCTTGGTCGGCATCAGCAAATCTCCAGGAGGTATTTTCTGGAAAGTCAGACACAGTGCCGAGGAGCAATCGCCTGATATCCACGATATCAAGTGCCGAAATCGACTCATTGTTATTTACATCAGCAGCGATGTAATCCCACTGATCGGTAAATGTTTCTACGCCCAGAATGTGCTTTTGGATCTGGACGATATCATTGGTTGATAGACCATTGGCTGGATCGTGATTGCGGAATGCACTCACTTGGTAATCTCGTCGATGACCCGCATTATCAAATGCATAGGTACCCTCATCATCCGTCATCGTCTCACCTAGACGCGATGCATCCCTGTAGAGCTCCACCTGCGTATCTTCCATGAGTCGTCCGTCAGGCGTCCTTACCACTCCTGCTATAGTGCCTACCAGGCCATCGCAGATATCGGAATTGTCCTGTATGATGATCGTAGTCCTACAGAAGTCTTGATTACCCGCCTCATCAGTGACCCACACCTCTATCTCTTGTCTACCAAGATCATCACAGCTAAATGTGCGATTGATATCAAATACGTCTTCGCTAAAGCTCAGCTGCACGTGATCACTACAGAGGTCATCGCTGCCTGCATCAAAATCACTCGCCCATATCTCTACAGTACCAGTACTCTCCATGAGTACGGTAGTAATATCGCTGAAGCACTTAGGGCTGGGTTGCTGACAGTCTTGCACCTCAAATGTCTGGCTGCGCTCAGCGGTGTTGCCACAGCCGTCGCGTGCCGTCCATACGATGGTATGGATGCCTATGGGATACTCACCTGTAGCCACGGATCCAGAAGAGGCTACGTCTATACTTCCATCCTGAAATAGATCAAGTTCATAGCTGATCGCGGTGACATCGCTGCAGTCATCTATTCCCTCTATTTCCAGCTCTACAAGTGCGTGGCAATCCTCCACATCTGGAATATCCCGAAAGCTGCCGAAATAGATATCGTCTATACCGATCTCATTGCGAAATAGATCTGTGGTAAAATTCTCTATACACAGCTCTACCGTAGCGGTGCTGGGAGCGCGCCATATACCCATATACTCGACCCACTCACATGGATCGGCCACGATCTGCAGACTATCAGTTACCAGCACGCCGTCTATGGTCATGCCAAATTCTGCACGGCTAAAGGGGGAGACATTGGTAATCCAGGCGCCGTACATGTACTCTATGTCTTCCTCTACAGCAATCGTCTCACACCAGAATTTTTTTCCTACTTCAGGATCTCCATTGATCACGAGATAATTAGTAGATCCTGTGGTGTGATCACCACAGGGACGATAATTAGCATTGACCGACTCTGCATCTGTGGTGACCGTGTAGGTGCCTTCTTCAAATATGCTGAGCTCTTCGTATTCAAAATCACTGGTAAAAAATAAATTTCCGCGTTCAAAATCACCATTGCGTAGCAGATTTCCTCCGTCATCCGCCATCACATTGCAGACAGTGATATCTGGTGCATCAAAGATGGTGGGAGGAACACTGTTGCTGATCCTTATCACCTGCACATCTGTAAACACACCGGCTCCCGTCTCAGAATCAAATTGACACCAGTCCAATATCTTCCACGTCCTGAATATCTTAATACAAGCGTCTGGATCACCAGTAAATATCTCATCCTCAAAGCTCACCAGTAGATCGCTACATACATCGCCGGAGTAGATAGGCATGCCGCTCACCTCTGGATCCGTCTGCACGTCCTCCACACATACGTCAAATAAGGTCTGATCAAGCGGCCAGATGATCTGGCTTTCGCCAAATGGATTGAAGGCTTCAAAGGTGATTGTCTGCGTGCAGCTCGCTGTGCGACCGTCAGGATCTGTAGCGGTGAATATTCGCTCTAGCGTACCCCGTCCGCAATCTATCTTCTTGAGAGAGACCAGCTTGACGGTCGCTCCGCAATTATCTAGTGCTAGACCGTCCTCGCCCCACACGTAGTCATCTGCGAAATCAGGATGTCCATGTCCGAGTACTACGACATTCTGGACACTATCTCTGTCCGTCACCATCCTACCAAATGTAGGATCAAGTGGATCTGAAAGCGCTGCATCAGGAATCATGAAGTCACAAGCCACGGTGATATCTGGCGGACAGCTGATAAATGGCGGCAACTTATCCTCCACAGTGACGCTCACCATGACTTCATTATAGTTTCCAGCAAGATCATAGACACGCAGCACGACCATGATTTCGCTACCGATATCCGCACAGCAAAATCTCACAAATGATCTAAAGTCAGCATTTCCTGTATCGCAGTCATCTGGCAGTAAGCGCCTCACCGCGAAGCTGTCTATTCCACAATTGTCATGACTGCCATCATCCAATGACTCTGCAGCTACTTTAGCCGTACCATCATTAGTGAGGCTCACGCGTGTAAATTGATCGCCTATGGCGGTAGGTGCATCATCGTCAGAGACTATGACGTAGATACTGGCCGTATCTCGCAGACCGCACTCGTCACGCACCTCGATATCTATCGTTTGCTCTCCCACGGGAATCTCATTGATCTGGATGACGTCTGTGCCTATGGTGATATCAAGGTCTGGATCCAGAGATCTATAAGTGTAGACCCCATTGAGGACACAGGGATTTTCTATAGTCGGTAGAGACAGCAGGGCTCTACCTGCACACATCCAGGGCTCTGTCCCGATCTCTAGTGTATCGATATCAAAGAATACAAGAAATCCATCATTCTTCACGGTGATGATCTGAGGCCGCTCCGCAAACTCTCCCGTACACTGATCAAAGAGCTTCCACTGACGGATAATCTTGTAGCTTCCGCCACATAGCGGAAGCACATGATCCTCGTGAGAAGAAAAAATGTTGGGACAGCCGGAGCTGACCGTCCCTGTAGTAGTCAATGGAGGTAGCCTATATCCGTCTTCTCCTATCGGCCAGTCTGTAGTCTCCATACAGCCGAAGGATGGCAGATTAATATCGTCATAGTGAGGTGGAATCATGATGCTATCTACATCACCTTTTCGCACATATATATTTTGCACGCAAGTGCTACTCGCGCCACTTTCCTTGGTGACCGTCCATGTGCGCTCTACACGCAAGATGATACTATCACTACAGTCAAGAGGAAATTCGCTATCCTCATAGCTCATGGTCGTATCTGTGCATATAGCGCCAAACTCCACCTCGGGAAATCCAAGAAACTCAGGGGATATATCTGCCCCGCAGTCCACCGTAATATCTGGACAGTCCAGCGGTGGTATAAGCTTATCCTCTATGCTGATGCGTCCCCAGCAGCAATTCCCCGTGAGTGGGTCGCAGACCATGACAAGCAATGTATCTCCTATATAGCTAGAATTGACCACGGGGGACTCAGGAATCGGCTCACCTGTACCCGCCATTTCCATCACTGTCACCTGGTAGTCATCATAGCAGCGGTAATCATCTCCCTGCAGGATCATTCCAGCAGTGATCCGAGCTTCACAAAACTCATTGAGAGATACATGCAGCATATCTGTGCAAGCAATCTCCACTAAGGAAGACTCGTGCCCTAGGATGTCTACGACAAATCCACAGCTAGCAGTATCTCCCACTGCATTGATAAATAGATACGATATATCTGTACGACCTATAGGAAAGAAGTCTCCACTCTGCAGCCCAGAGGTATCCTGCTGGATGATCTCTACTGAGTCCATACAGGGATCGTCAATCGTCCACTCATAGTGAATGACTCTACCGCAAAGGCCAGGTCCTAGATTAATCAGCACATCATCCATGCACTCTACACGCAGTGCAGGTACATCTACAAATGTTATCAAAGCAGTGCAGGTATCTGTGTTGCCACAGATATCACCCACGATAAGGTCTACCGTCGCCTCCCCCTCGGCAAAGTCATCGCAGTCAAATGTATCTTGACTGAGCTCATAGGATACCACGATCGTATCTGCCATGGTCTGACCATGCACATCTAGCGGATCTAGGATCACCACAGAGCGGTCACCCACGGAGACAGTGATGTCCTCACATATAATTTCTAATAATGAGGTATCCAGCTGGGTCGCCTTCCCGGACAGAGGGCAGAACACCAGGACTGTGGATACCATATACAGCCACAGCTGCTTACGGTACGTAGCACACATAACGGTCCTATAATTGGTAGTGAAAAGTGTTCGTCTGAGCCCAGGTTGGAAAGCTCCGTCGGTACAAATATAGAATTTTTATATATGTAAACAAGTGGCCTCAAGAAAATCATGCATATTTTTTTCTCATATATCTATTTTCTTAGCGACAATCGGCATGTGAGGATGCTAATAGAGCTAGCTTAGTGGGGGTGAAGCGTCGTACTATAGACATCATGGGACTTTCCCTGGTGATAGCCTTGATACTGTTTCAGTTGGTGGCACAGCGTAGCGTATTTATTGACGAGGCCAATCTCATCCGCAATATCTATGAGAAGTCATGGTATGAGCTGTTGCATCCCTTGGACTATGAGCAGTATTGCCCGCCGCTCTATGCGTGGCTTGTGCAGATGAGTACAGCGATCCTAGGTCACAGCGAGCTCGCTTACAGACTGGTAAGCGCAGTGGCTGCCATCATCACTGCCATCGGTCTGCGTCGGCTACTGCACCCATACATGACTCCGATGATGTCACTCGGTATAGCTGTGCTCTTGATCACCAATCCTCTGATGCTGCGCTACTTCACGGAGTGTAAGCAGTACGGTATGGATGTAGCGATCACGGTGGCCTGGTTACTCCGGATACATGGGAGCAAGCGGCGACCATCCACCACAGCTCTCGTCTTACTGGGAATCATATCGCCATGGCTAAGTATGGCTTCTGTATATGTGATAGCTGCGGTCGGCATCGCAGATATATGGCGGTATAAGTATCAGCCCAAAGTATGGATTACGCTCTGCTATATACCGCTGTCAGTGGCTAGCTTTGGCTTGTACTACTGGATCAATCTCCGGCATAGCATAGGCCTAGAATATCTTGAGGATGTACACGCTCGGTACTTTGTGGAATTGCTACCTAGCTCAGCTGCGGAGCTTGCCCATGACGGCCGCCTGCTACTAGACTGGCTAGCGATGAGCGGTAATCATACCGTGGTAAGCCTACTATGCAGTGGCTGGCTACTGATCTATGGCGGAGCATGTATGTATAAGAGAGCACCTAGATTGCTACTTTCATCAAGCCTATTGCTCATGACGCTGTGGCTAGCTTGTGGTCTACACCTTTATCTCTGGCGTCCGCGCACACTGCTATTCTCGCAGATCACCTTCTACCTGTGCGCAGGATTTGCTGTGACGCGCAGGGAGAATAGTGCGTCTTGGCAGCAGATGATATCCCTGGTCTGTGCAGTAGTATTACTCGTGATATCGCAGAATATACAGCCTGTATGGCGTGTCATGGAGGTGACTGATTATAAGCGGGCTTTCGCCCAAATGACAGAGCGAGATCTACCCATATACGCAGCAGCAAGTGCCTACCCTAGCTTGTACTACTATCGTCACATCAAAGAATCCTTGGATCAAAAATCCATGCTCGAGCAAGTCTCAGCAGCCGATCTATCCACCATAGCCAGACCTTGCTATGTCCTCCGCGCTCCAGATTGGCCCAAGCAGGCACAAATCTGGGATCAGACCATGATAAGTCTTGAGGACGCTTATCTACTATCAGATGGCCAAGTGGATCTATGGCTTCTCAGCGAACAAGCATCCGATACGGATTGACTAAATTTGCCCTGAGAAAAATAAATAGCATCATGGGACTACTAGAAGGAAAACGCGGCATCATATCAGGACCACTTGACGAGCAATCTATAGCTTGGAAAGTCGCTCAAAAATGCCACGAGCAAGGCGCCAAGATCACTTTGACCAATGCTCCTGTAGCCATGAGATTTGGCGAGATCCAGAAGCTCGCAGAAGAGATCAATGCGGAGATCATCCCAGCTGATGCTACATCCCTGGATGATATAGCCAAGCTATATAGCCAGAGCCAAGATATACTTGGTGGAAAGATGGACTTTGTACTTCACTCTATTGGCATGTCCGTCAATGTGCGTAAAAATCGTGCCTACACTGATCTCAAGTACGACTGGATGCAAAAGACTTTTGATGTCTCTGCCATCTCATTTCACAAATTCATGCAAGTAGCCTATCAGCAAGATGTGATGGCTGACTGGGGATCCATGCTGGCGCTGAGCTACATCGCCGCGCAGCGTGTCTTTCCTGACTACAGCGAGATGGCTGAGAGCAAGGCACTGCTGGAATCGTTTGCCAGGAGCTTTGGATACCATTTTGGAAAAAAGAATAACGTAAGGGTTAATACCATCTCACAGTCACCCACTATGACTACAGCTGGCCAAGGTGTCAAGGGCTTTCAGGAATTCTTTGACTATGCAGACACTATGTCTCCTCTGGGCAATGCTACGGCGGATGAGTGTGCGGACTACTGCATATTCCTCTTCTCAGATATGAGTAAGAAAATCACCATGCAAAATCTCTATCACGATGGCGGATTTAGCAATATGGGAATCAATCCAGAGGTCGTGATGCCGTCTGAGTAGCCAGGCTTATCTCATGTCCTAGCCGCTGGAAGACAATCAAAATCTGTGATCCAAGCTTATGTTTGACGGATGAAAATCCTTCTCTCCTACGTGATCACTATTGCCAGTATTACCTTTCTCATGGCTCAGCAAGAAGCCACCTTGCTTGATCACTGGTCTGACTCTAGCCTAGTGGGAAGCACCACATTTGACAATACGTACAATGAAGTCTGGGGCTACACGCAAGACGGTCATGAATATGCCGTCATAGGCACCACGTGGGGCACACACATCTTCGAATTGACGGACGATGATACCCTTGCCCTGCGTGCAGAGATACCAGGCGTGGTGCAGGGTGGTGTGATCATACACAGAGACTATCACGATTACCAAGGGCATCTCTACACTATATCCGATGAGGGTAATGGCAATGTACTGCAGATTATAGATATGACGCATTTGCCCGAAAGGGCTCCCGTGGTCTACTCGGATGATGCTGTGATCGCGCGCGCTCACAATATATTTATCGATACAGTTCAGGGACTGCTCTATGGACTGATCAGTCGAGGTGGATCACCTGGAAATTACGATCCGCTTCGAGTCTATGATATCTCCGACCCTACGGATCCTCAGTTTCTCCGGGCGTATAGTGAGATAGGCGGAGTAGGATTTAGCCAAGTGCATGATGGTCACATCCTTGATGGAAGAGCTTATCTCAATCTGGGTCCTGGTGGAGTGATGATTGCCGACTTCACAGACCCTATGGACGCTAGCTTGCTGAGTTTCCTCAGCACGGCGGACTACCCACAGAGCGGCTACAATCACAGCGGATGGCCCACTGAGGACGGAGATTACTACTTCTTTGCGGATGAGACTTGGGGTACTGATATCAAGGTGCTCGACGTCCAGGATCCGACGGATCCATCTGTGATTGCTACCTTGGATGCTGGGAATGACCTCAGCAATAGTATCGCGCACAATCAGGTGATCGCCTGCGACTATCTCTATGTGAGCTACTACTATGATGGCTTGCAGGTGTATGATATCAGTAATCCAGAATTTCCTGAGCGAGTCTTCTTTTATCAGACGAGCAATATACCACATCGCAGAAGCTACGAAGGCGCTTGGGGTGTGTATCCGTTTTTTCCCTCTGGCCGATTCATCGTTTCAGATATGCAGGAAGGACTATTCTTATTTGACGCTATCGACACTGACTGCGCCGCCACTAGCGTACATACTCAAGAGCTGCTGATGTCTGTACAGGAGCTCCGTGTAAGCCCCAATCCCGTGATGGATGGACAGCTCTACATAGATCACGGTGGTCAGGCCATCGAGCAGCTGATAATCCGATCTATCCTAGGTCAGCAGATAATCTCAGCTCCCTTGATAGTCGATGACAGGACGATATCCGTGGCGGACCTGAGGAGTGGCAGCTACCTGCTCACAGCTGTAATGGATGGACAGCCCTATCAAGCTAAGATCCTAGTGCTGCACTAGTGACCGCCGTACTAGCGTTCTTCTGAGTATCGACCTTCACTCTACCATGGATGTGATAGATGATACCTTCGCGGACTGATGCTACTTACTGCATATCGTATGAGATGGATGATCTGGTTTACGCTTCTCGTGTCTACCTGTGTCTGCGCGCACGCTCAGGATCCGCGCAATCCAGTGGGGACACAAGCTCCTGGGGGGATACCAGATGGGCTAGATAGTACAGTATTCACTGCTCCTGACAGTCTGCGCGGGGTATATTTCGTTGCATTTCAGTACGAGGACAGCACTTCACTGCGTGAGATAAATATCGATATAGGTGATAGACAACTCGATCCTGCTAGATCTGGTCGCCATGACTATGGCTCGCTGGGAAATCTGGGAAGTCCGCTTCACCCACTCGCCTACGAAGGCGTAGAGGAGCTGGGCATCAGGTCAGGCATCACAGGCTATCAGCCTTATATGAAGCGCTCCCGCGACCTTCAATTTTACAAGACCAATCAAGCGCTCGCGGACTTCCTGTTTGCACAGACAGGCACGCAGAACAATATCCGATTTGATGCGCTCTTTGCGAGGGACCTTCAAGATAGATTGCGATTTACGATTGACTATCAGAGGATCAATCACACGGGCTATTTCGATCAGCATCGCAGCAAGCACAGCTTTCTCAATACAGGACTGTGGTATCACTCAGAGGACCAGCGCTACCACTCCACCCTAGTTTTTACCACTAATAGTATCAATCAAGAGTCTAATGGTGGTATCACGACGCGAGACTTATTTGACGAGGAGGATTTTGAGCTGAGAGCCAATATCCCCGTACAACTAGACCGTGCAGGAATCATCATCCAAGATAGAAATCTTACCTGGCACCACAAGTACACACTGTTAGGTCACGGAAAATCTGATGCTCTGGTGGGTGACTTCAGTGTAAGTTACCGCTCACAGCGTAGTAGATACAGCGACGAGAATATCGCTGGTGATAGTAGTTTCTATCAGGTACTATGGGTAGATACACGAGGTCTGAGAAGCTCCTATAATTATCGTAGCTGGAATCAAGAACTAGGCCTCCGTACAGCGGTGGGCAGGTCAGATTTTCGTCAAGAACTCCGAGGATATATCCGTGCCGAGCAGCGTCTAGAAGACCTAGAATCCGAGATGCGGACGGTCAACCCTTTCTATGTCGGTGCTACGCTAGATAGCCGCCTCAGCTCTGCCATCTCACTAGATGCCTATGCGGAGCTACTCATAGGGGATGATCGTGGCAGGTACAAGCTCGGTGCTGAGCTCACTGGTACTGTAGGTAAAGCCCTGGGGCTCACGGCAGGAGTAAGATCGATCATCTACGATCCTGGATGGATCTATGAGAGACAGATAGCTACTGGCATAGACATCAGAAATCTTGATTTGAATAATACCCAAGAGGATAAGCTCTATGGAGTGCTGTCTCTGCTTGAGGATCGCATCAGGGTGGGCGCACACTTGTATCGGATAGATAATTATACCTATTTTGATAGCGACTTCAGCACTCAGGTGTCAAGCGAGGCTCTGCTCCTGCAGCGTCTAGAAGTGGACTGGCAACTGCGCTGGCGCAGGTGGCACTGGGATGGCTCGGCATTCCTACAGAACTATGATGAGCCGCTCTATGGTATGCCAAGGCTTTATGCGCGTAGTTCTGTATACTACAATGATCTATGGTTTAATGATGAGCTGGACATCCAGCTGGGCGTAGAGCTACGGGTGGCAGATCGCTATGCACTTCCCTGGTGGCAACCAGGTCTGATGAGCTTCTATCGCAATCCCATAGAGGACTACGACGGCTACATGCCGCTGGATGTCTTTTTTCAATTTAGGATAGATCGCTTCCGTGTGTTTATCAATGCAGAAAATGTCACAGCGGAGCTAGGCGGCCCCATCTACTATACTGTCGCCAATCATCCTATGAATGAGCTGAGGATTCGCTTTGGATTCAGGTGGAGACTGTTGAATTGATCTTATTACCGGACATGCACTATGCTAGTCCGACTTATAGGTACGAGCTCTATAGGATGCATATAAATCACGAAGGACAATTATGTCACGCGGCTCTATGTGTAATGTGATCGCCACAGGAGGAGGAGGAGGAGGCGGGCTCAGAGGGTCTAATTCTGGTATATAACGAGCAAGATATTCTGACATCGTTACTTCTCTCAACTGATGCCCCTGCATAAAGAAAACCCAAGTAACCGTATCCAATAGAGCTGAATGTAAGATACTCAGATGATCCGTCTCTGGACGTCGTAGTAGCGCCTCAGTCGCTAGTGCCTTGATGGCGCCTTCCCCCGTAGATCTAAGGCGATGTAGTTCTGAGTCAGTCGAGACATCACGCACCCAGAGCATGCGACTATACTGATCTGAAGGTGGCATATCAACTCTATGTGGTGGTGCGCTCAGATACCCGAGAAAGGCAATTTTCTCGATAGTATCTCTCAACTCTGGCTTCACATCCTCGACCCTTGAGGACTCGTGCTTATCTTGACAGGAATGCATCATGACGGATACCAACAGCGCCAAAGCGAGATGGACCAAGCCATAAGTAGAAACCATCATACTCAGCCTTACAAGGAGCACCAGAGACATCTAGTCACACGCCAGTGCAGCACTCACCACAGGAATCACAGCTTCCTTGATCGCGCCATAGCCGCCGATCACATCTGAGACATTCTCGATGCCGCGTGACTTAAGGATACTTGCCGCTATCATAGATCGATATCCTCCAGCACAGTGAAGTACAGGGCCAGTCATATTGCGGTAGACATCCAGATGATCATGGATGTCACTCAGAGGAAGATTGTCGACCTCGAGGATATGTCCATTATCATATTCTGATGGCTTGCGGATATCGACTACGACCTTTGGTCGCTCACGATAGAGCTCTTCCAGTTGCTTGGCTGTGTAGCGCTGGACACGAGAGACAGGTTCGCCAGCTTGCTTCCAGGCCTCTATACCACCATCAAGATAGCCCACGCACTGATCAAATCCTACTCGCGCTAAGCGCTTTACCGCCTCTTCTTCGCGACCAGCAGGTGCAATGAGGAGTATCGCTGTGTGAATATCAGCAATCAACTCACCCACCCAGGGAGCAAAGCTCCCATCCAGTCCTATGAAGATGCTACCAGGTATATGACTCTGTGCAAAGTCCTCCGCTGAGCGTACATCTAGCAGTAGCGTGTGATCGTCTTGCTTATACTGCTTTACCTCTGCTACAGATCTTGCTACCGTACCTCGTTTCATCACATCGCTGTGCGAGTCGTAGCCACGCTTATTGAGCGAGACATTGAGAGGAAAGTATGCTGGTGGCGCTAGCAAGCCATCTAGCAGTTGCTCCGTGAACTGCTCTTTGGTCAAGTCTGGCTGGAGCGCGTAGTTCATCGCCTTCTGATTACCTAGTGTGTCCTGAGTGATCTTCATCATATTCTTACCACAGGCGGATCCAGCACCGTGTGCGGGATAGACTGTGATATGGTCTGGCAACGGCATGATCTTGGATCTCAGACTATCGTAGAGCATGCCAGCAAGATCCTCAGAAGTCATATCTGCTCCTTTCTGAGCTAGATCTGGTCGTCCGACATCACCAAGAAACAAGGTGTCGCCCGTGAAGATGGCCTTTTCCTGACCCTGTGCGTCCAGGAGCAAGTAGCAACTGGACTCCACTGTATGTCCAGGGGTATGCAAGACCCTAAGCGTCAGATCGCCGACCTTAAACTCCTCCCCATCAGTAGCCACATGCGCCTGAAAATCCGTTTCCGCCTCAGGGCCGTAGACGATGGTCGCTCCAGTGCGCTTAGCCAGATCCACATGGCCGCTGACGAAGTCAGCATGGAAGTGTGTCTCAAAGATGAACTTGATCGTAGCGCCATCTGCCTCCGCGCGGCTTAGATAGGGCTCACTCTCACGGAGCGGATCTATGATCGCAGCCTCACCCTGGCTCTCTATATAGTACGCGCCTTGCGCTAGGCATCCTGTGTATATCTGTTCTATCGTCATATCTTATACGTTAAAGTCGTCTGCTTTCTTATTAGTTCTCAGTACATCATCATGATGGTACCAGCCAGACCCTAGTCGCACCCGCATCTATGATGGCCCAGCGCTCTACAGATGCATGCTCTGCCATGAGCTGGTGTACTTCTGCACGGAGCACTCCTGCACCTTTGCCATGTATGATCCTCACTTCTTTGAGTCCAGCCTCTTGGGCTCTAGTGAGATATTTCCTACATTGGGTGATCTGGTAATGGAGTTCGGATCCAGGCCAGTTACCGAGTTTCTTCTCGTCATCGGGCCCCAGGTGTAGATCGATCTCATCACTGATGGTGGCATCTGTCTGAGAAGCAACTCTTGGACCAAATTTCACAGGCCGCTTAGCATTTACTGTGCCTGGTACTTCCTCTACAGATGACTTCTCTTCTGGGACAGGATTGCGCCTAGGCTCACGATTTGATCTCGGCTTGGCTGGTGACGAGGATTTTTGTGCAGGAATGGTCACTGCAGCCGGACCCTCACGCTTGATGAGGGCTTCTTGCAGGAGCTGTGCCTCGTCGTATACTCTCCGCTCTATATCGTCTGCAGATACAAGCTGCTGCGTACCACCGGCATACCAGAGAATCTTACCGCTTTCACTTATGCCCTCGTACTTGCCATACTTTCCTGTACTCACTCTACGCAGCACATCACCGATCCACAGATCGTCAAACCACGACTCACTCATCCTCTAGAAACATGATATTGGTGATGTCGATGCTGCCATCTGGAAGTCGCTCGATTCTGAAGCCGTAGTCGTGCGTACCCAGACTAGCTCGATCCGCATTGCTCATACCTCCTACTCCTTTAGCTCCGCGAAGGTTTAAGTCCAGAAACTGGATGAATCCGCTTTCGTCAAATTGTGTCAGACTGTAATCTACATAGACGCCGTACATCTCTTGTACTTCTGCGGCTTTGCGCTCTAGCTCAGAGCGGGTCGTAGAGACATCGACTATGAGATCATATCGATCGGGACTCGGGGTATCAATGGAGTTTTTGGACTCTTGACTGGCCTCTTGCTGACAGCTCGCGGTGAGCATGATCAGGCAGAGGAGCAAGCCCATGAGGCCTGTACGCTGACATGTGGAACTAAGTATGGTCATGGCAAATATTGATCGTCCTAAGTATGATATCAATTAGCAGGTGCAAAGATAGCCTGAGCATCGCTCGAGCATATCATCTACAACATACCACCAGAAGATTTCGCTCGTGCGAGCGCCCCTTACGCTCCTCCGATTTTAGCTCCCAGAGCGGCCATTGGAAGATAGGCAAGTAGCAAATCTACGGCAACAAACCATAGTGGACCTCCTACGCTCATGATCATAGATATCCCACCGAGCAGGTAGAATACGCCAATGATAAGAGCCATAGCCATCTTTCTCGTAGCGGCGATGCGTGCAGCGATGATGGCTCCTACCAGTGTGCCTAGCGCGTGTGCTACAAAAGGCACCAGGAGGTGTATGGGCTTGTAACGGTCGATATTGGCTGCTATACTTTCCATATCACTGGGATCTACTCCAGCTGGTGGTTCTATGAGAAATCCACCTAGCACCACGATACCGTAATTAACCACTCCGCCGACGAGGATACCGACTACGACTCCGATGATATTTCTTGCAATTGGGGGCATGCTAATAGATATTTTATCATGAAGTTAATCACTATTCCAGACATTGAGTCTAGACCACATGCTCTGCTCTCTAGGGTCCCTTGGCTATCGACTTCATGTGAACAAGCCAGTCCACGTGAGTTTTCCTAGGATGATCACATGTTACAGACAGTCATGATGAGTAGGAATAGTAGGCAGGCTAGAGCACTTTCGTGCAAAGTCTCTAGTGAGATTACGAGAATCTACGCACGAAAGCCCTATACGCCACGAAAGCATGCCTGCATGCTATTATAGCTGATAATTGGGCTTGAGCTCGTGGGAGCCTAAGCCGTAGAAATCATTGATGA
>JAHDBH010000025.1 GCA_020630495.1 Saprospiraceae bacterium | reverse complement strand
TCCGTAAAAACGTAGAACCCGTATTCCAAGAACTCAGAACGGAGCGCAATAAGAATTTTAAAGAGCTATATCACAAAAGCACAAGTACAGGCGCTTCGCTGAGCGTGCTTGATCAGATCGCTGAAAGTGCTGACATGGATAACATAGGATGGATACTCATCTCTAATCACGCACTGGAACACGCCTCTGATGCCGAGCGAGAGACGATAGATGACGTAGTACAATGCGTATATGCAACCGATGGTGAAATACTGTTTACTGATGAAGCCCTCGAATCTCGAACTCTCGCAATGGCGATACAGCGAGCTCCTATGCCAATGGAAAATCTAGTATAATAAGAAAATATGAATAAATCAGCCAATAACAATTACGACATCCATCCGCTGCTCGAGCAGCGCTGGAGTCCCAGAACATTTTCCCATGCTGCAATTACTGACGATGAGGTGATGCGCCTATTTGAAGCAGCTAGATGGGCTCCCAGCAGCAACAATATTCAACCTTGGCGCTTCATATTTGCCCGAAAGGGCACAGACGCATACCAAAGGATGTACGATCTGCTCGCGGAATTTAATCAAGGCTGGGTGGACTCGCCGGTACTTGTATTTGCTGCGATCAAGAAAACGACTCCTGATGGAAAAGACAACTATCACGCTCTTCATGATCTGGGTCTTGCTGCAAGCCTGATGACGGTACAGGCACAAAGCATGGACATCGCCGTGCACCAGATGGCAGGATTTGATCATGCGAAAGCTGCCGAGCTCTACGAAATCCCAGATGACTACCACTTCGCGACAGCCATCGCTATAGGCAAATATGGTGGTGATCCAGATGAACTCAGTGACAAACTGCAGGAGCAAGAAAAAGCACCACGCGAACGAAAACCTCTGAAAGATATCGTAAATGAGGGAACGTGGTCATCCAACTTTTAATGAAAAAAACCTTATAAAATGATACGTGAAGGAAGCGAAGTAAAATGGAAATGGGGTGATGGATATGCCTCAGGTAAAGTAGAATCAACATACACAAAAAGCGTCACGCGTACGATCAAAGGCAACGAAGTCACACGCAATGGCGAAGAAGGCAATAAAGCCCTATATATCAAGACGGAAGACAGCTACGCTCTCAAGCTAGAGTCTGAAGTCTCTAAAAAATAAAAGCTATGAACGAAATCAGAAAACCTCTCCCTCAGAGAGAAAAATACACGCGCCTACTCAAGGACATAATGAACACCATGGAGAATAAGGGTCGTGGGTACGGTGTAGCTCAAACCATCAATGACGAAATGTGGGAAGAGCTTGGCACACACAAGCAACGCATGCAAGAGCAAATAGAAAAGCTTGACTTACACAACGATCCCAGCGCCCTGAGCCAAGAGCTACAGACGTCAGAAAGCATATACGAAGCTACTAAGATGTACCTCACAAAATTTCAACCCGCAGCTACAGACGACATGCTTACTCCACCAGAGGGACGGAAGTAGCATAGTCTGCCCGTATACGACCGGTGTATTCTTCAAGAAGCTGCGAGATCACGCTCGCTGACTTATCTCTTACGATGAGACCCACGTGGTGGGGCTTCTGAAGATGCCAGCAGATCTGAGGTGCCTCATATCTAGAGTAATCTGGATACTCTGCACTACTGAGAGTAACCACAATCCCCGCATTGTCTTTTGACATGGTGGGGATTTTATATTTCTTACCTGTGAGTTTGGCGACCTCGAGTTTTGCCCATTCTCTCCAGAGGTTGATACCGCTGGCTTTCTCCACCATATCAGCTAAGTGCGCTCCTCCTACTCTAGCTGAGGTCTCTAGTAACACGAGCCCCTCGTCGCTTCTAATAAACTCTGAGTGACTTGCACCGAAGTTCATCCCGTAGGCCTTCATCACTTTCAGATTGAGATCAGTGAGCTCTGCATGCTCTGGATCGGTCAGGTCAATCGTCTGCGATCTGAAGAGTCCTCCTCCGTGAGCTACCTCAAAGGGTGGCTGAAGGTATTTGCTCGCACGAGTAAAACTGATCTTGTAATCATCACTGATGCTATCTACATGATATACGGTGCCAGGTCTGAAATTCTCAATGAGAAATTTATGTCTCCTCTCATAATTTTCAGCATTCCACTTCCAAAAATCTTCCTCGCTGTATAGCTTCCTTATTCCTAAAGCTCCAGCATCCATGCGCGGCTTTACAAGCCATGGTGCCTCACAGCGCTGCATAAATGCCTTGATATCATCATCATGAAATAGGGAAGAAAAGTCAGGAATAGGAATTCCATGACTACGAGCCTGTACACGCATGGCCAACTTATCAAAAAAATGCCGAGCAGTAGTCTGTCCCATGCCGTCTACTCTGAATTCCTCACGCAGCAGAGCAGCCTTGCTCACATCGTAGTCATCTAGCGCTATGATACGATCTACACCATGCGTCTTATAGATGTGAGCACATCCTTGCACCAGCGTCTGTATATCCCATAGACGGCCATCGTCTGACGGCATATAATACGATTCTTCTATAGATTCCCAGGGCCAAGCCTTGTGCCGTTCTTTCTCAGCGGTGACCAAGTAGACATTATGACCTTCCTCCTTGATGGTACGAATAAAATCAACACCCTTGAGCTCATTTGTGATACACAGAAAATTCATATTAGTCGTTTTCCAAGGTTTGTAGCCAAGTACACAGAAGATCTACGCCATAGGCCGTGGCAGCATAGTCTTTGTATCCCGACATTTTACCAAATGCAGTGGCGGCAATATCTAGATGCACCCAAGACGGATGCTCATCCACAAAGAATTCTAGAAACTTTGCGGCCGTAATCGCACCCGCCATAGGCTTACTAGCTAGGTTGCTGATGTCCGCAAGATCTGATTCCATATAGCTATGATATTCTTTCCATAGCGGTAGTCTCCAAGTACGTTCTCCCGTGGCCTCGCCAGCACGCTTTATGCTGCGGGCCAAATCATCATTGTGCGTCATGAAGCCGCTTGTCTCTGTACCAAGCGCGCGCACAACACTTCCTGTAAGAGTCGCCAAGTCCACTAGATGATCACTCGGATATTTCTCCACGGCATACGCAAGGGCATCCGCGAGTATGAGACGACCTTCTGCATCTGTATTAATTACCTCAATCTTCTTTCCAGAGTAGCTATCAATGATATCCCCAGGATTAATCGATAGTCCATCCACACTATTAGCCGTGGTAGGAACGATCATCGTAATATTTACAGATAATTTGAGACTTGCAGCGAGATCGATGGTGCCCATCACAGCCGCAGCTCCACCCATATCGCTCTTCATGTAGTGCATATTATTAGCACCCTTGATAGATATACCTCCCGTGTCAAATGTAACACCCTTACCCACTAGCACCACATGTGTGCTTGCCCCTGAAGGCCTATACTCTGCTATGAGGCACTTGGCACCTATTTCGCTACCTCGATTTACTGCTATCAGAGCGTGAAATCCTTTGGATATGAGCTCTTCCATCTCCATGATCGTCAGCTTATATCCGTGCTCTTCGCTCGATTGTTTGATCCAAGCGGCCATCTCGCGGGGAGTCTTACGATTAGACGGAGCATTGACAAGGTCCATGACCTTGACCATAGAGGTCCCTAGCTTCACACCTGCCGTCAAGTCGTGCTGGGGTTTTAAGTTTCCCTTATAGTTGATCTGATCAACTGAGCGCGACTGATCACTTTTATCAGCCTTATACAGCTTGCCATCATGAGCCCATATCTTCAAAGCAGCCGCAATATGCTTACACAGATATCTTACTTTAGCATCCTGCGCTGCATCTACGAGCTCACCTACTATCAGGAAGTCACTAGCTGCAATATCTGCAGTCTCCAAGCCCGCCGCGATTGTCAATTTATTTACTTGCTGTGGAGTAGCGTCTATAGAAATAATGATCAGATCTGTGGTATCTGTATCACTGAGTCTACAATGTATACACTTGTTCTTTTTATCTATCTGCTGCTTGAGGTAAGCAAGAGGTGCGGCTATGCTATGATCTGCAATCCACTCGAGTAGCTGCTCAGCTTCCTGATAGAGCACTATGGTGCAGGTAGAGAAATCGCTGTCAGATGCGCTGTAGTATGTATGATTCAATGAGGCTCGATTTATTTTATTATTAATCATAAAAGAGCCACTGCACCGCGTCTTGAAACTCTTGCGACCAGTAGTGCTCCGTATGCTCACCCTCAGGATTGAGGACGACTTTATATGTGATTAGATTTTCTCCATGAGCACCTTGCCCAAGAGAATCTTTGAATTTATTTATGTGACGTGTCATAGTTTCTGACTCACGCTCTCCGCCGTAGATATACATCTTCATCGGCAGTTTATAGTCATATTTGAACGCGTCAAAATAGATCTCATCACTATACCAGAATGACGGACTGAAGATCATAAGACGGCTGAAGTGCTGCGGATGCACGATTCCGATATATGCACTGATGAGACCACCCATAGAGCTCCCCCCTATTCCATTGTACTCCCTCTCTGGCCGAGTGCGATAGTGCTCATCCATATAAGGCTTGAGCGTATCAATTACGAATGATGCGTAATCCTTCCCCTGCCCCTTTCCAAATGTCCTGTGATAATAGGGACTGTACTCCGCGATACGCTCCTTGCCACCATGATCTATTGCGACGATGATCACATCCTTGTAACCCTCTCGATACATCTCCCCCAGATGCTCATCTATGTCCCATTTGCCAAATGGCCCTACGTCCCCAAAGAGATTCTGCGCATCTTGCAAGTAGAGCACCGAGTACCTCTTCTCAGGTAGCAAATCGTAGTCTGCTGGCAGCAGTACATAGACTTTTCGCTTCTTACCGAGCTGCGGAATCTCAAATTCCCTATCCACCAGTTCTATCCGAGGCTCATAGCGACTGGTCGCGCGTCTTATCTGTCGATTCTCCACACCCTAAAGATACGCTGCAAGTGACCTATTGAGGATAGCCAGCTGATGATCCAAGCACAGCAGGCAACAGGCTAGAACCACCCCACATTCCCTGCGAGTAGTATGATCATATCCTATCAGCCACTCTTTATGTATGTGATGGGACTTACGTCCAAAAATTTTCGCGGGTCCACAGAATGTGCGGAGTGCAAATGCATCCTGTAGGATTCCCTTCATATAATACAATTGCTCATTGCACCACATCTGACAATATAGTCCTACACGTAGTGTGGGATGAGCCCGATAGCTCGTTATAGTTAAAGGCATTAATTTAATGACTTTACTATCGTAGATACTTTGTCACATTTGGTCAGTGAAATGCATAGAGTAAGAGAATAAACGATCTTGATAACAGTTACTTAAGCAATACTTAACCGTCACATAAGACATAAACGCACTCGGAGTTTGTTACATATACATCAGCATCCAACAGAGCTACTCACTCGCTGAGAAATATGAGCAAAGTGTAACTCCAAATATTACTTAAAACCTTTAACCTAAAACGTATGAAAAATCTATTCACACTACTAGCGCTACTCGCTACTACATCAATGCTATCTGCACAGGCATACATCGGAGTCAAGACCGGTATGACTAAGCATACCCTAAAAGCTGAAGGCACCTCAGTAGATCTATCCAATGTCATCAATGAAATGAATACCCTCACTGCTGGTATCATCGGTGGCTATCAGATTACAGACAACTTTGGTGTACAGACAGAAATCAACTACGCTCGTAGAGGGTTTACAGTGGAAGCTCTGCGCGATGTAAGTATCCTAGATGCTAATGTGATAGCAGGTCTAGCTGCTGAGACCAGACTTGACTATATCGAAGTACCAGTACTAGCTCGTGGAAAGTTTGGCTCTGGCGATCTGAAAATATATGTAGAAGGCGGTCCCTATGTAGGATATGCCGCTGGAGGGAATATCAAAGTCAAAGGTCGTTTCATCGCCGATATCATAGTAGCTGATGAGGAGATCAATCTGGATGATGACGCATTTCAGCGATTTGACTATGGGGCTAGCTATGGAGCTGGTGTAGAGTACACGATCGGAAGAGGAATGTTTTCCTTTGGTGTGCGCGGACAAGAGTCCTTCACGAGCTCACTAGACGACAACGCGCTTGGACTGCAGTTGAGAAATAGTGCCATAGGCGCTAATATCAGCTACGCTTATAGCTTCTAGAAACCTAGCGCAAGCACTACATGAAAAAAGCCCTTGGATCTGCAATGATCCAAGGGCTTTTTTAATAATGGCTGCAGTACACACACTGGACTGCTTGAAACTATGATTAGGAGCAGACATGCTAAGCGCTGCGCTGATCAGAACTAGCAGTCAATTGGGTGGAACATAGACCCTATGATGGTGGACGAGAGTCTCCTACTAGCGTAGGACGGCAACGAGCGAGTAGGTACTAGCCGTTATAGACATGTACGAGTATGATCTCGACTTTGGTAACCGAATAGAAGCAGCCATATTTTATGTAATAAGAGCTATACCCGACAATTAACTCCGAGCTAGCATAATCAATATTTACACGGGCCTACTCTGAAGTGGAATAGAAATCTCACAGCTAATTGCAGTAAATAAATTTGTCTTATTGAGCTGGAAGAAATTGGCAAGCATTTGAGATGATTTTTTAATACAAGGTCAAAAAAGAAATACCCCTGAGACGATGTGAGCGGATATGAGAATCTCTTCTAAGTAGATTATATTTTTATTTGTGAAATAATTTACTTATATTGGTTCCTCACCAATTTTATTTCCCATGAACTATTCTACTTATTTCTTGCGATGTCTGCCCATGAGACCTCGCATAAGCCGCACTATGATCACAACTATATTGATCATGTGTACCCTTGCTTTTTCTTCTCACTGCCTTCACGCGCAGGATCCTGGCGATCAGATTACAGACGCTGAAGAGGTGCCATCTGACGCTGACTTGGTCACTGAGTGTAATGAGCTGATACTTCTCAGCGGCAAGATCCAAGTCGCTGAGGGCGACGCCTGTACCGAATCAATGTCCCTATCTGGGGTCAATCTTACCATCAGCGATGAAGCTACAGGCAACTCATGGAACACCACATCAGATGAAAGGGGCTCTTACACTGCCCAGGTATGTAAGTCTGATGACCTGCAGCTCTGTATCACCGAGATCTGTGAGGAAGCTTGCGGTATCAATAGCCTTGATATACTGCTACTTCAGCGACTCGCTCTTGGCCTCGATCCCAGCAGTGCCTCTACATGCTACGGTGCTGACCTGAATGCCGATGGTGAGATCACGACGCTTGATAGAAACATTCTACGCAGTTATATCTCAGGCATTCCCCTCGGAAGCGATCAGCTACCTTCTTGGTGTAGATGGATACCCCGTTCTCAGTACGATAGCCCTTTTGCTTGCGAGGGTACTCGTGATGAAGAATCATGTATTGCTGTAGACCTAGAAAACACATCACGCGACTTCGTGAGGATTCAAGTAGGAGATTTAGATCATTCTTGCATGACTTGTTCCTATGATCTTGGAAGTTCTGAGACGTCCGATCGATCTATGGAACTTAGCTCTTATGATGGCCTAGTGCAGTTGGGAGCGGATGTACGTCTCGCAGATGACGCCGACCTTCTTGGCCTAGCTATTCACTATGACATTACAGATGATCACAGTGCAGTGATCACATCTCAGATCAATGGTCTAGAAGTGACTCGATCAGAGGATCAACTTTATATAACATGGATGTCAGAAAACGGAGAATCTCTACGCGATGTGCTTCCTGCTGATAATACTCTCTTCACCATGAATGGTAAAAACAAACATCTTCCACTAGCTGATGTGGTAGATAATGCCGTGTTAACCAAAGAAGGCGACATCAGATCTATCCATTCTATTCGTTCTTCTAATGAGGCCGATGTCTATAGCATAAAGCAGCGAGGTTCACAGCTGGTAATCTCGGCGGAAATTCCAGCAGAGCTGAGCATCTATTCTATGCATGGCGATTTACTCTTTAGCTCTGTAGTGTCCAGCAGTACCATTGAGCTTACGGATCATCTCTTACCGGGACAGCTATACATAGCGCGCTTGGGATCAGGGCATCAAGCCACGACCTGTAAATTGTCACCCTTCTAATATCTAACGAGCTAAGACATACAACTAAAGCGCCTCTTGGATGACTCCATGAGGCGCTTTATACTTATAGGTAAACCTTTAGATATACCCTGAAAAGTTACGCATCATTTGCTTCGCGTAGCTCTGCCTTCTTTTTGTTCTTGTACCATAAGTAGCCTATACCCGCTACTAAGAGATACGGTGTCAACAGCATGTATAAGATCCCATTATTGAGACCACGGCCTTCTGTACCTCCACCACGCATATTGGACTCAGCGGCAGCTTTGCACATGGCGCACTGTGCTTCAGCGTCTAGACTACATAGCATCAAGATGACGACCATGACTGCTATAAGCATCATAGTAGACCAGCTCTGGCGATGAGTAAAACCTCTTAATTTCATAGCACGCATTTGATCGAAAGATCTATTAATTACTTTCAGGAATCTAGCTACTCAACATCAACACAGGAGCTTAGTTCTCCGCAGCGACCCTACATCTGCTAGAAGCACGACCGTAGCATCAGATAGCATGCAGGTCCACTGAATGCCACAAATAGCCATATCGGGAACACCCATCTCGCCATACGCTTGTGCCTGGTATAATCACCGCTAAAGGCTCGGTTGAATGTGAATAAAATCAAGGGAAGAATCACAGCAGCCAATACCACGTGAGCAATTAACAGCACGAAGTAAACGGTCCTGATTGCGCCCTCCTTGCAGAAAGTCACAGGGCTAGAAGTCGTGTGATAGGTGATGTAACTCAATAAGAATATTGCCGACAGCGCCATTGCAACGTAGATCGCGTATTGATGCTTCTGGTACTGCTTAGTCTTGACAAAATAGAGCGCCATGAGCAGCGTCACGCCACATATGGCATTGACCGTAGAGTGAAACGCTGGCAGGAAACTGAAATCCATGCCTACGTCTAGCTGTATACGGCGCATACCTCCTACAGCGAGGATGACTATAGCGCTGATAATCCACGCAGCGACATTGAGCTTTTTTTCGAGCTGGTGATCGTGTGTCTTCCTCATCAGATTACTTGCGTTTTATGCTGAGCTGGTCGCGGCGCACCTTGGGAACTACAAAGGCAAGATGCCTCACCATCGATTGCCATATCTCATCATCGCGGCTATCATATTTTCGGCGGATATATCCATCGCGGTCTACGAGCCACATATCATTATCGGCATCCATAGACGCCATGTCGTAGTCTGCACCTAAAGCATACTCATATGGTGCTATCTTTTTCAATCCTGAAGGATGTCTGTCAGATTTGGAAATGACGATAAAATTGGGGTTGGTATCAAATTGCTTCTGGATTTTTTCCAGATTATCCAGACCACTTACACGATCACCGTCTACAAGTAGAAAAGCCTTGCCGTCCAAACTATCTTGTCTAAATCCTACAGGCACAAGAGTTACACCAAGACTATCTATCGAGCCCTGAGCCGAAGTCTCATCGTAGACTTCTTTGCTATAAGAAAATCCCTTCTGTAAGTAATACCATGAGCCAGCTGGAAGACCTATAAGAAGTAGAAACAGTGCTACGACACCGAGCTTACTCGATTGAGATCTAGGCTTATCTTTTTCAGTACTGGGTATGGACGTCACTAGATTATTGTAGCTCTAGTGTTTCAGAATCCCGCATACCTATCACTCTGTCATTAACTTCGATGCGATCCTTAGCCTCTACATCGGCACGTCGTTCCTTCCACGCATTTCCCTCTTGGAAAAATGCGATGATGGCCCATACGAGCAGAAGCGTAGGTAATAGCACGGTCATAGCTAGACCTTTCACCTCATACTTCATGTGCATAAACTCAAAGACGATGAAGTAGGCTTTGTACAGTGAGAGTCCTATAATAATAATCGAAGTTGTCCATAGTAGCCATACTGGAACTCGCGAGATCCCAGGAATATGACCCTTACCCATGAGTGAAAATACCACTTCGATCAGTGTAAGGACGAAAAGTAGCCAGAAACCTCTGAAAACTGCTTTTTTGGATGCTTCGTATGATAATGTGCTCATGTGTCTTTCTTAATAGTGAGTAGATCAGAGTATAATCGCGATCTACAGCAGATAAAATACAAGGAATACAAATACCCAGACCAAATCGACAAAGTGCCAGTAGAGTCCGATCTTCTCTACCATCTCATAGCCATTTTTGCGCTTGACGTAGAGACCGCTCATGACATTGATCATGATGATAAGCAGAAATACTACACCACTGAATACGTGAAATCCGTGAAATCCTGTAATACAATAAAACAATGCTCCGAAGGCCTTGGGGCCAAATTGTTCCTTAGTGATAGATGAGCCATCAGCTGTCTGATAGGCACCAAACTGGTAGTGTGGCACACCTTTGTGCTTGGTGATAAGGTAGGGAGAATTGGGCTCAAAAGTTTCTCCAGCCATCACGTGACCGTAGTGATCTTCCTTGACCCAGAATCTATTTTCAGGGACATCTAGCCTTTCGCCTGGAGCGAGGTAATATGTGTCCATACCGTGATGCTCATGATCGCCATCACCGTGATCGTGCGCCTCTTCTTGAACTTTTATAGCGGTAAATCCAGCCGCTAGGAGTTGATCACCACTTAGATAAGTGCCTCCCTCTGAGTGATTGCTAAATGGATTTTTAGAAATTGTCATACCCTCCGTGCGGATCAGGTTATTCCACTCCCATGCTTGACATCCTAGAAAACCTAGACCACCTATGATGGTCAGAAGCATCCAGATGGATACTCCATTCTTATTTTCTCTATGTCCCTCCTGTACTGCGCGCACCATCGTGACAGAGCTGACGATAAGTAAAAACGACATTACCGTGACAAATATCAGCGGCAGCTCTTTCCAGCTATCAGGAAAGAATGAAAAGGGGTGTGTCTGAAATACAAAGTCTGGAACAGGCCACGAAGGCATACTGAAGCGAAGTGCTCCGTAGGCGATCAGAAATCCTGCGAATGTGAAGGCATCTGATAGGAGAAAATACCACATCATCAGCTTGCCATAGCTTGCCTTGAAGGGTGCTGATGCTCCAGACCAATCCGCCTTTTGCTCTATATCTTCATCATGTGTGACAGTCTCAGTCGCCATACTTTTACATTTGCCAGATCATAAAAAATAATAGATACAACCATAGTATATCTACAAAGTGCCAATAAATCGCGCTCAGCTCTAGTCGAATAAGTCGTCTCTCTGTGCGCTTATAAGGAACAGTGAATGCTCGCAAAGCGCATACTAGAAGTACGGCAATGCCGCCTACCACGTGCGCTGCATGCAATCCGCTGATGGCATAGACAAAACTACCAGAAGGATTTCCATCTACTGATATTCCGCCAGCATCAAGCGTAAGCCATCCACTATATTGTAATCCTACGAATGCGATACCGCAGATCATCGCAAGAATCATAAATAATCTATATCCCGCCTCACTGCCTCGCTTGAATGATCTGATGCTCAGATGCAGACAGATACTACTTACGACTATGACAGCAGCGCTGATATAAAACTCCTGTGGCATATAAAACTCAAGCCAATTACCTGCAGCTCTCCGTACCACAAATGCACTTGTGAGTCCAGCAAACATCATGATGATGCTTGCCATACTTACATACAGCGCAAACTTATGCGGATGGATTTTGCTACGGTTGTAGCTATTAGTCAATTTGATGCCGCTCGTACTCTCCATCACAAAATCCAAAATAATACCAGTACCACTGGCAAATAAATGAATGATGAAAACATCAACTTCAGAGCCGTGGCTCTTTCCATTCTCTGATAAAATCTAAAGGAGAAAAAGACGTAAACTGATGTAAGTATTCCTGCAGCTGCTAGGAGAAATGCAGTGATATCGCCTATTGCATACATGACGCCCAGTGTCGCGATCATCGCTACCGCGGCTACAAAGGAATGAAGACCCAGGGCAGGGTGAATATTGTCAGCCCTTACGGGCAAAAGCTTAAATCCAGCTTTCTGATAATCCTCAAAAGCTAAATATCCTATCGCCCAAAAATGCGGTAGCTGCCATAGATATTGCAATACAAATAATCCAATCGCGAGGCTAGTCACTTCCCCTTGCGCCGCGACGCAACCTATGGTCACAGGTAATGCACCTGGGATGCCACCTATCCATACAGATACGGGTGAGTAGCGCTTCATCGGTGTATACACAAAAGCGTACAAGATCATACTTGACATACCCAGCGTACCCGCAATAGGATTGATAGCGCTGAGTGCTGTCACACCTATGAGACACAGCATTCCCGCAAGAAATACCGCTTCACTGGTTTTCATCCTTCCTGTAGCGAGAGGTCGATTTTCTGTCCTCTCCATGAGACGATCATAATCTTTCTCTAAGACTTGATTAAAGGCATTGGCCGCAGCCGTAATGGCGAAGCCGCCTACTGTGATCAGACATAGGATCAATGGATCAACAGCCAGACCGACTACTATAATATAGCCCATCACCGCTGTGAATACCACGAGACTAGACAGACGCACCTTGATGAGAGACAGGAAATCTGCCCATCGTGATACCGACAGTTCTTGGCTTACAGCTATAGATGTGGGCTGCTGCTTCATTAATGTACTACTGATTCGTCTTCACTGACTGGTACGTGCTGAGGAATAAAGTCATACCCATCTTTTCCATAATCATATGCCCATCTGTGTACCACTGGAAGGTTACCGTCCCAGTTTCCATGACCTGCATTGATAGGTGTAGTCCACTCTAGCGTATTAGCACCCCATGGGTTGCGCGTCTTAACCTTCTTACCGTACCAGATACTGTAGAAGAAATTGATCACGAACAAGACCTGAACACCAAAAACGATCGCTGCCGCTATGGTAATAAACATATTCAGCTCAGCAAACTGACCAAAGGCGTCAAATACATCAAACTTATAGTAGCGTCTTGGGACACCAGCTAGACCTGTATAGTGCATCGGCCAAAATATCGCATAAGCTCCTATGAGAGTACCCCAGAAGTGAATCTTCCCAAGAGTTGAATTCATAAAGCGGCCGTACATCTTGGGATACCAGTGATAGATACCTGCAAACATCCCGAAGAAAGCAGCAACTCCCATCACAATGTGGAAGTGTGCAATTACGAAGTACGTATCATGCAGCTGTATATCGATAGCTGAGTTACCCAGGAATATACCTGTAAGACCACCACTGATAAACATGCTCACAAATCCGATGGCAAACAGCATCGGCGTATTCAGTCGAATATTACCGCCATATAGTGTCGTGATCCAGTTAAATACCTTCACCGCACTTGGTACAGCAATGATGAGTGTGAATATCACGAAGATGTTAGAGATGAATGGATTTACTCCTGACATAAACATGTGGTGAGCCCACACTATAAATGAGAGGAATGCAATCGCCAATATCGAAAGTACCATCGCCTTGTATCCGAAGATGGGCTTCCGAGCATGCACCGAGAGCACCTCAGAGGTGAGCCCCATTGCTGGTAATATGATGATATATACCTCAGGGTGACCTAAGAACCAGAATAGGTGCTGGAACAAGATAGGACTACCACCTGCGTAGTCCAGGATTTCACCCTTCACTACAATCTCATTTAGGAAGAAGCTCGTACCGAGGCTTCTGTCAAATGTGAGTAGGAAAAATGCACTTGCAAGTACTGGGAATGATAGCAGACCGATGATCGCTGTCACAAAGAAGGCCCAGATCGTAAGTGGCATGCGCCATAGGCTCATTCCTTTAGTTCTCAGATTAAGTACCGTAGTGATATAGTTGACTCCACCAAGCAGTACGGACACTACAAAGAATACCAGTGATACGATCCATAAGGTCGCCCCTGCCCCAGAGCCACTAGAGGCTTGAGGTAAGGCGCTGAGTGGCGGATAGCCCGTCCATCCTCCAGAGAAAGGTCCTGTAGCGATGAAGAGCGAATAAAACATAATCACGCTCGACAAGAAAAAGAACCAGTAGCTGAGCATATTGAGGAATGGCGAGGCCATATCCCTAGCTCCTAGCTGGAGGGGTATCAATAGATTAGAGAAGGTCCCACTGAGCCCAGCGGTGAGTACCATAAATACAATGATGGTACCATGCATGGTCACAAGAGCATAGTAGAAATTGGGATCAAGCGCCCCTACTCCATTGTCGACAGTGATCCACTTACCGAGGAGGGGCTTGAGCCAGGCCATATTGCTGTCTGGAAATCCCAGCTGCAATCTAAAGATCACAGACATAGCGGCACCGATCAGAGCCCATATCATCCCAGTGATGAGGAACTGTCTCGCGATGATCTTGTGATCCATCGAGAAGATGTAGGTATTGATAAAGTTGGAGCGGTACTTATCACCATCATGATGCTCATGAAAGTGATCGTCGTATCCTGTCTTCTCTATCAGCTCGTCTGTATCGTACTTTTTGACTAGAACCTCTGCCATAATGCTTTATTTAGATCGTAGTGATTTTAAATTCTGTGCGGCGATTGGCCGCTCTGCCTTCTGCTGTATCATTATCCTCAGCTGGCTTGTTTTGACCATAGCCCACCGCTGTAAGGCGATCAGGATCTATGCCTTTATTGACGACGTAGTCTTTGACGGCTTCAGCACGCGCTTGTGATAGCAATTGATTACTTTCAGCGTCTCCTACGTTATCAGTGTGTCCGCCTAGTTCTAATGTCATAGAGCTATAATCGTTGAGTAGATTTACAAGATTTGTAAGCTCATACTTCGATTCTGGCTTCAGCTGAGCACTTCCTGTCTCGAACTGTACATAATCAAGGCGAATTATTCTATCTTCTGGATCTTCTTTTTCGATGGCTTCGTCGAAGGCATCCATGAGTTGCGCCTTGCGATTTTTAAGATCTACATCTAGGAGTTGACCCTTGTAAGGATCAGCATCTGTATTTCTCACATTGGCCATGTAGTAGGAGTTCTGCGTGGCGAGCCAGTCTTGATACTCCTCGGGAGTGACGATACGTACGATTTTTCTCATAGAGAAATGCCCATTTCCGCAGAGCTCAGCGCAAGCAAGCTCAAAATCAAACACCTTCCATCTCGGCGGGCTTGATGGATCCTCAGGATCGCTTGGTACTTCCCAGTCTGGATGACCTTTGAGATTTTCTCGATATTCCGCCGTTGTCAGAGTGGGAGTGAACACAAAGTATGTCGGCGTACCAGGAACAGCATCCATCTTCACACGCTGATGTGGTAGATAAAAATTATGCAACACATCTTTAGCTGTGATACGTACCCTGACTTTTTGATTTACAGGAAGTACGATTTCTGATGGAAGGAAATCATCATGATTCTTAGCATCAGACCAGTCTTGTCCCAGAAGATTTGTTCCCTCTGTGAGGCGATAGTCCCGAGCACCGAGCATACCATCAGGTCCAGGATATCGCAGGTGCCACAGCCACTGCTCACCTGTAGCTTCTATTTCTATAAAGTCGTCACCTGGCTTGACATCAGTCATCGTATTATTCCAGGTGATGAGTCCTTGTACCACGAGAAAAGCCATGACGACAGTAGGTATGAGCGTCCATATGACCTCAAGCTTATTGTCATGACTAAAAAACTTAGCCACACGCCCCTCGCGCATTCTATATTTCCACGCAAAATAAAACAAGGCGATCTGTGTGATAAAAAATACCACACCCGTAAATCCAAGTGTCCAATTAAATAGACTATCGATTTCTTTACCGTGAATGGACGCGGCTTCATTGGGGCCATAAGCTAGCATCACGTCTTTGTAATACCAGGATATTGCTACGCAGAATACCAAAAATGCAACCATGAATGCAAGCAGTGCATTGGCTGTAGCATTATTCTTTCTGACGGTGAGCCCTTCTTCACCTCTTACCTTAGCAGTGAGGTCCGTAAGACGCCCTATCTGCACCAGGATGACGGCGATCAGAACTATAGATAATATAAGGAGTAATGTCTTCATGTCTGAGTTGTCTATTAAGTGTGGTGGTGAAGGCTTTCCTGAATGTATGGATCCCTAGCAGCCACCAGCGGTGCAGCGCCGAGACGCATCAGCACCACTAGAAGAAATAATCCCAAGAATCCTAAGAATATTCCAATCTCTAAGAGACCTGGGAAACCCATTCCACCGATATGAGCATGTGCCTTGCCAGCATGCTCTAGTGCTTCATGAGCTGTGTGCAATACACCTGGCTTGATCATGAGGAAGAAATCCCACCAGTGACCAAAAAGAACTACGATACTGACGATGACAAGTGAGCCTACTTTTCTCTTCGTATCATTTCTCATAAGAACGAAAAATGGGAATATAAAGTTGATGATCAGATTCCCGTAAAACATCACAGGATAGTTCTCGTATCGCTCTTTAAAATAAATGGTTTCTTCACCCACATTTCCATACCATATCAGCATAAACTGCGAGAACCACAGGTATGTCCAGAAAATACTGAAAGCAAAGAGAAACTTACCTAAATCGTGGAAATGCTCCGATGTCACAAAGCTGTAATAGCCCTGCGACTTAAGATATAGCAGCACTAGAATCGTGAGCGCGATCATAGATACAAACCAGCTCGCGCCAGTGTACCATGCAAAGAGTGTACTGTACCAGTGAGCATCTACAGACATGACCCATAGCCATATCGCTGCGGCACTTGTAAATCCTGCGATCGGCAGGAACACTGCACTCCATACCTTCATCTTGCGGAAGGCTCTGAAATCAAATGGATCTTTCTTATTGTCCTCAGCGAGAGAGAGGGATCTAAGCCTTGCGGCAAAAAAGTACCATACACCTAGCATACCCAATCCTAGTACGGTATACACCGCAGGATTTAAGAAGGACGACTTATGCTTCAGTATGGCGTCAAAGTACTGTGAATCTGGATCCAGGGAGGCCGCATCTGTCCAGTGATATAGGTGATGCCAGTGCAACCATACGCCTAGCGTGATGATACCTATCAAGATAATTCCTACCAGCATAAACTGGCTAAATGCCTCCCACACTCTCTTAAACATCACATGCCAGCCCGCGTAGGCAGTCATACAAATAGCGTAAAAGAAGATAGCCATAAAGGCAATACCTGTGAAGAACACCGAATTGTGAAGTAAATTGGACCAGAAACGCGTGTGATAGCCATCTGGATTGCTGAAGAAGCTAGCTCCTAAGCAAAGAGCACCAAGCCCTACCAATACCAGGAGCACTATCCTCAGTGTTCCATCCATTTTATATGTAGCTCTTTCTTCCATGTGTGATTAGTGCTCGTGATTATGGTTTTCGTCATGGTCATGACCGTCTTTCTCGTCATGTCCCTCTTGATGCTCGTGTCCATGGTCATCATGATCTGCTTCATGACTGTGATCGTCTTCGTCCACATCATGCCCATGGGTACCGTCATGCAGTCTATCTCCGTCGGCTTTGTGACCATGATCTTCACCATGTCCATCTCCGTGACCAGCACCATGGTCGGCATGTCCACCGCTGAGTTTGTAAATTCCCTTGGTACTGCTTTCTGGCATAGTGAATCCAGCATAGTAGCTAGCGCCTGTGATCGCATTATTCAGAGTATTTTCTTCCTCAGAGTAAGCTAGTGACTGGTCTTTGGCTTGTAGAGATCTGATGTAGTGGATGACATTCCATCTCTCTTCATAGCTGAGCTTATCAGCATAGGCACCCATGACATTCTTACCGTGCATGATAGCGTGGTAGTAAAGCCCGTCAGTCGTATCTCTAAACTTTGGTGCTATAAGATTAGCTGGTACAGCTGCGTAGGGTCCACCTTCTCTCGCGAGATAGCCGTCACCTGCTCCCTTACTACCGTGGCATATCCCACAGAAAACTTCGTACAGTTCTTTGCCTTGACTCAGACCGCTAGCGGTAATCGGCAGTGGATTCTGTGTGATCTCTCGTGCTGCGCGCACTCTCTCGTCATCCGTGTTGTCATAGCCATAGCTCACACTACCATTACTTGGGATAGAGATTTCATTGATCTGAGTCTGACCATTCATGGACATCATCAGTCGCTCCTTTTCCTCTGGTGAACGCAGTGCCAGACCGGCTGATCCACGTGGTACTGTACCTTCTACAGGCTTGCGAGGCATCGCATACGTCTTGTAGTCTGACTCTTCGCTGTAGGTATTGAGACCATAGTAGTTGTAGATATTGGACTCATAGGCAATGGAGTGCGCCATATCTGGCATAAACTCATGTCCTCTATCTTCTCCACCTGCAGGTCCGCAGGCAGCTATGGTCGCTACCAGAGCTATATATAGTAGATATCTGCTCATTAGCTTCATGCGATTTCTTTACTGTGGATCTCTGCAGCTCCTGTGTTCTCAAAAAAGTTATTAATAGCATCTACATCGCTGCCAGTCATACTCGTCTTATCAAAAGCGATGCAAAACTTATCATCCGTGATACGTGGATCAAGAATCGGGTACATGGTACCTGGGCCCATACCTGATACGGTATAGAATGTCACCACCATGCCTATGGCAGCAAATAGCACCGTCAGCTCAAATGTGATAGGAATAAATGATGGTACTGGCCAGTAAGGCTTACCGCCAAATATCACTGGCCAGTCTCTGGTAAATATCCATGACATACCCAAGAATGCCGTAAGCAAGCCCAATGATCCAAAGATGAAGCCCGCGATATGTAGGCGAGACTCTGACAGTCCTAGAAGCGGATCTAGACCGTGTACAGGAAATGGCGTATAGACATTCCATATATCCATATGCGCATCGCCCGCTTGCTTCACAGCGTGTAGCAAGTCAGTCTCATCCGTATAGAGACCGTAGATGATATCAGTAGTTGTATGTGCGTGAGCCATGTGTAGTACTAATTAATGATGAACTTCTCTCAGCGGAGCTGTCTCGTGATACGTTTCGTGTCCTTTGACATATTGATCGCCAGACGACTTGAGGATACTCTTCACCTCTGCAATCGCCACCACTGGTGCCACGCGGACGAAGATCAGATACAGCGTAAAGAATAGACCCATAGTCCCTAGATAGATTCCAATCTCTACCCAAGTAGGCTTATAGAAACTCCAGCTTGATGGGAGGTAATCTCTGGCAAGTGTGGTGGCGATGATCACAAATCTCTCAAACCACATACCGATGTTGATGAAGATCGACATGAAGAAGGTAAAGGTGACATTGCGCCGTAGCTTTTTACTCCAGAAAAACTGCGGTGAGATCACATTACATGCCATCATACCGAAGTACGACCACCAGTAGATTCCCACTGCTCGATTAAAGAAAGCAAACTGCTCATAGATATATCCTGAGTACCATGCTATGAAAAGCTCGGTCAAGTAGGCAACACCTACGATGGATCCCGTAGCTAGGATGACCTTGTTCATAGATTCGACATGCTCTATCGTAATGTAGTCTTCTAGACTTAGCACTTTCCTGGTGATAAGCATGAGCGTAAGTACCATAGCAAATCCTGAGAAGATCGCACCTGCCACAAAGTAGGGCGGGAAGATCGTAGTATGCCATCCTGGAATGACTGAAGTGGCAAAGTCAAAACTTACAATCGTGTGTACCGATAGTACTAGTGGCGTTGCTATCCCAGCAAGTACAAGCGATAGAGACTCCCATCGCTGCCAGTGCTTGGCTGCACCCGTCCATCCAAAAGAGAGTACATTGTAAACCTTCTTTCTGATTCCTTTAGCTCTGTCTCTGACTGTCGCAAAGTCAGGCACAAGCCCTGTATACCAAAATAGTAGTGATACTGTGAAGTAGGTACTGATAGCAAATAGATCCCACAGGAGCGGCGAGTTAAAGTTGGGCCAAAGAGGGCCACGAGTATTAGGGTAAGGGAAAAAGTAGAATACTACCCATGCTCTACCTACGTGGATACCTGGAAAGAGTGCTGCGCACATCACGGCGAAGATGGTCATCGCCTCTGCGGCACGGTTCACTCCAGTACGCCACTTTTGTCTGAATAGCAGCAAGATCGCTGAGATCAGCGTACCTGCGTGACCTATACCGATCCACCATACAAAGTTGGTGATATCCCATGCCCACCCTATGGTACGATTGGAGCCCCATGTACCGATACCTTTCCATATAGTCCATGCTATACAGAATAATCCGAAACCAAAGACCGTCACCGAGATGAGGAACGCTATCACCCAAGTGGGATTTGGCGCTCGCTCTGTGGGACTACAGAGATCTTCTGTGATCTGGTGGTAGGTCTTACTACCTGTGATCAGGGGATTTCTTACGGGTGATATAGGAGCACTCATAGGCTACGTTAAGTTTAGAAGACCTAAGCCTCTAGTTTTTTGTCTTGGTTGTTAATCCGTGCAGAATACTGCACACTACTCTGTACATTCACTTCTTCTAGTGCGATATAATTGAGCGGAGAAGCATACTTAGTCATGAGGTCGCCCTCTGGATTGTTTCTATCGCCAAATACGATTGCACCTGTAGGGCATGCTGTCTGGCAAGCTGTCTTCACATCTGCGTCTCGCAATCTTCTCCCCTCTTTCTTTGCTGTGAGTTTACCTTCTTGGATGCGCTGTGCGCAGAAGCTACACTTCTCTATCACTCCTCTCGATCGCACGGTCACATCAGGATTGAGCACCATCCGTGTGAGATCGTCTGCACCATATTCTAGCGTTGTCCCTTCTACTAGTACTGGCTCATTATCAGGCCATGTATCTGCTGTAGTGTAGTCGAGCCAATTAAATCGTCGCACTTTGTACGGACAGTTATTTGCGCAATAGCGCGTACCTACACACCTGTTGTAGGCCATCTGATTGAGACCTTCTGAGCTGTGATTGGTCGCATTGACGGGACATACGTTTTCGCACGGTGCATTATCACAGTGCTGGCACATCATGGGCTGATAGACCGTCTTAGGATTTTCTACATCGCCGTAGTAGTAGCGATCGATACGCAGCCAAGTCATCTCGTGATGGCGGCTGACTTCTCTCTTACCCACTACTGGTACATTATTCTCGGCCATACATGCTACTGAGCAGGCGCTACAGCCTATGCAGGCATTGAGATCTATGTGCATGCCCCAGTGATGACCTTGATTGTACAGCTCATCATGACCTGGGTAGAGCGATGCATCATTAAGATGCTGATGGTGCTCGCGCTCATGCTGTAGATCATGGATAAATTCTCCTAGCTCGTCAGCGTGAGCTCTACGGATGATTGATCTATTGACCAGTGATCCCTGGAATCCCTTCACAGGTAGATCAGCAAGTGCTTGCTCATCTGCATTGATCTTCTCACCAGACTCCGAGTCTATTCCCGTCACACCCATAGTATGATGGTACTGTACGCTGCTGTAGTATTTTTCTTTTCGGCCAGTGCTACCCTTCCAGTCTACATCCGTAGCGTAGTACTGTGTGTTTCCGTCGCTGTCTACTGTGAGTGCTGGATAGAGATTGACCCCTATACCTTTAGCACATGTACCACCAGCTGAGCGACCGTAGCCTAGAGCGATAGATACTGTATCGGCCTTTTGGCCAAATTGCTTGATGGCGGATGGACTGATGCTATAGTCACCTACGGCTAGTTCCACCACTTCGCTATCATCCTCTACGCCTCCATATCCTACAAATTTTCTATCTCCGTCAAATGTCACTGGCACGGCTAGGTAATTTCCCCAGCTGCAGCGAGTGACTGGATCTGGCATTTCTTGTAGCCAAGGATTATTGGCATAGGATCCATCTCCCAGACCTACCTTCTCTGTGAAGCTTATCTCTAGTCCATCGCTAGATGGTCTTGTGATTCCTGATGCGCTGGCGGATCCACCATAGTTCAGCTCGGTTCCACCGCTTAGCTCTACCACTCCGTCTTGCAGTGCATTCTCCCAGAAAGTATCGAAGCTACCGAAACTTGTCTGAGCACCGAAAGCTGTGTTTTTCCAGTTCATTTGGACGAAAGTCCTATAGTCAGGCACCTCGTCAGTCACTCCCTCGGACCATATCATCAAGCTCTCCTCCGCCTGACGCGTGGTGAAGAGTGGGCTGATCGTAGGCTGGATGGTAGAGAGTAGGCCGCGCTTGGGCTCGGCGTCTCCCCATGACTCCAGTGTGTGGTGTATCGGCGCTACATAGTCAGCGAGCAATGTCGTCTCATCTTTCTTGTAAGCAAGCGCTATCTTGGTCTTGATACCAGCTGCTTTCTCTACAAACTGTGCTGCCTCTGGTGTGTCGTAAGCAGGATTAGCTCCCCATGTGATGAGAGCGTCCACTCTACCCGCGCTGATATCAGCCATGAGTGTACGCAGATCCTTGTCATTACCTTTTCTCTGTAGACTGGCGTGTGCAAATGTCATCGTAGAGCCGTAGTTGCCCAGGCGTGCATTGATGGCATTGACGAGTTTTTGCTCGGCCTTGTTATTACTATTAGATATGACGATGGACTTGCCTCTAGCTGCTTTGAGATTATCTGCCAGGACATCCAGTCCTTTCTTAGCGTCTGCAGGGAGAGCTGATCCACCACCGCCACCAGCAATCTTGCCATGGAGGTAAGCGATCGCGCTACCCATATGTGATGGGCGCACGGGAATGCGGTTGTCAGCATTGGATCCAGTCATGGACATACCTGCCTCGATCTGGAAGTGTCTGCTCATTCTGTGGTCGTCTAAGCTGCGCACTTTTCTGCGCTCGGCATAGTCCGCGGCATATTCTACGGGGCTGATCCAAGTACCTAGGAAGTCTGCGCCAAAGCTGGCAATGACATCAGCTTTGTCAAAGTGGTAATCAGGTATCAACGCTTCACCAAAATCTTCTTTATTTGCCTGTAGAAGTGCTGAACTGCTTATCGCATCATACTGTACGTGGCGCATGCCAGGATACTTGGCAATCATCTTGTCTATAAGAGCTAGCGACGATGGGCTCACGATAGTATGTGTGAGTAATACTGGTCTAGAAGAGCTACTGAGAGCTTTCTGGATAGCGCGATCTAGGGATGCCCAGTCGGTGGCTTTCCACTCTGCGCCTTCTTCATCATTGCGCATGTAGGGCTCACGGATGCGATCTATATCATAGAGGTCAAGTACAGACGCCTGCGCTCGAGCACTGGTACCGCCACGGCTCATAGAGCTCATGCTATTTCCCTCGATCTTGATAGGTCTGCCCTCACGAGTCTTGACGATAATCGGTAGTACGTCTCCGTCATGGACGAATGTGCTTGCGTAGTAGGTAGCCACACCTGGCACTATGGCATCAGGCTTCACTACGTAGGGGATGGCTCGCTTCACAGGTATCTCGCATCCAGCGACGGCTGCAGCACCTACACTGAATCCAAGGATCTTGAGAAAGTCACGACGATTGCCGCTAGTGCTCTCATCGATATCCATGGGTAGTGGGCTATCCGCAGCGGGCAGAGAGGTCTCTAGGGCAGCTTGCTCTATGAGCTCCTTATCTCCCTCGAGGTCCTTGCCTCCAATCCAGATTGTGTCCTTATCAATTTTCATAGTGTGCGTAGTTCTGCTGGTGATTCTAGTAGTGGCATTTTTGACATTCTAGTCCACCTATATCTTCTACTGTGACAGATCGGCGTGTGCCGGCTGCGATTTCGTCGTGATAGCGAGTATAGCTCGCGTAATAATCATTTTCTGTAAACTGCACTTCGCTCTGGCGGTGGCAGTTGATGCACCATCCCATACTGAGCGGGCTGTGCTGCGCAAGGACTTCCATCTCTTCTACAGGACCATGACAAGTCTGGCACTCGATCTCTCCTACAGTGACATGCTGCGCATGATTGAAGTAGACATGATCGGGTAGATGGTGGATGCGCACCCACTCTATCGGCCCTTGTACTTTGGGCTTAGTCTCATTCGTCAAGGAAGCTACGATGTCATTCCACTGATCATCTACAAATTGCTCACCGAGCTTGTCTAGCTTCTCCATGCCTTCACCTACGAGGTAGTTGTCAGAGATCCACTCTTTGTAGATCACTCCGAGCTCATCATTGCTCAGATCCATGTAGTTCTCGATGTAGGTATCATCATTGGGATTGAAGCCCATGGATGCGTAGATCTTGGTGAGCTCCGCAGTACCGTGCTTAGCGCCGACCTTGATGGCCTTGTGGCAATTGATACAGGTGTTGGCTGCAGGGATGACGGAGTGCTTAGATCTGCGCGCGCCGTCGTGGCAGTATTGGCATTCGATCTTGTTGACTCCTGCGTGTGTCTCGTGTGAGAATGCAATGGGCTGCTCTGGCGCGTAGCCTTGCTGGCGACCTAGAGCGATTGCATTGTTCACAGTGAAGTATCCTGCAATGATGATGAGTGCAAAGAGCACTAGTCCTATTAGCTTTTTGCTGGTGAGTGTCTCAAGGAGGCTCTTGCGCTGAGCCGGCGCGGTGCCGTCCTTGAGCTGAGCCATGTAGTTGAGATTGGAAATGACTCGGGCTAGGACAAGTGCAAGTATTCCGAGAATCGCGAAGAGCCCGTAGTAGAGCATATTGCTGGCTTCCTCCTCGACCACTTCTCCGCCAGGTGCATTTGGCGTAGGGCCACCTATCGCACCTGTGTATACTCCGTCAATATAGGCGAGGATATTGGTGATGTCGTCGTCTGATAGGTCTGGAAAGGGACTCATCTGTGCACCATTCCACTCGTTGTAGACTTCTACGGCACGCGGATGATCGTTAGCCACCATTGCGGCGCTGTTCCTGATCCAGCCGTAGAGATCCTCCTGCGGATAGTCAGCCCAGCGCTCTTCCACACCCCCGAGGGCAGGTCCAGTCATCTTGGACTTCATGTTGCTATTGTGACAGGATCCACAGTTGGCTCTGAAGAGCGCCTTACCCTCGTCAGTATTCTGCGCACTGAGACCAGTGCCGAGGAGTAAGAAGAGGGAGAATACGATATGCGGAATCAGTCTTTGCGGTCGAAGCATAATGAGCTTTTTTAAAGGCTTTCTGTACATCTGTAGCCTAACAGCGCAAAAATAGCTCTTAAGCATATTGTATTAACAGTTTCTTCACGCGATTGATATCTATTTAGACCCAATCTAAAGAAATTGATAACCAATTGATTATCAGACCGCTACGGCGGCTTTTATGTGAGGATGTGGATTGTAATCTCGCAGGGTAAAATCCTCGTATTTAAAATCGGTGATACGGTTGATGTCTGGATTGATCTCCATGGTAGGAAGCGGTCTCGGATCTCTTGATAGTTGGAGGCGCGCTTGCTCCAGATGATTGCTATACAGATGCAGATCTCCAAAGCTATGGACAAACGATCCTGGCTCAAGCCCAGTCACCTGCGCCATCATCATCGTCAGTAAGGCATAGGAGGCGATATTAAAGGGCACTCCCAAAAATGCATCAGCGGAGCGCTGATACAGTTGACATGAGAGTTTGCCGTCAGCCACATAGAACTGGAATAAGCAGTGGCAAGGACTGAGAGCCATGTCTGGCAAGTCCGCCACGTTCCATGCATTGATGATGATACGGCGGGAATCTGGCTGCTCCTTGATGAGGCGTATGGCGTCTAGCAGCTGATCATACGTTTTGCCATCTGCACCTGTCCAGGATCGCCACTGCTTGCCATATACAGGTCCCAGATCACCGTCTTCTCTCGCCCACTCGTTCCATATGCGCACGCCGTGCTCTTGGAGATACTTCACATTAGTATCACCTTGGATAAACCACAGGAGTTCGTAGATGATGGATTTGAGATGTAGCTTTTTAGTGGTCACCATAGGGAATCCCTCGGTGAGGTCATATCGGTTCTGATACCCAAATACGCTGAGTGTACCTGTACCTGTGCGGTCAGATTTTTGATCTCCGTGGTCTAGAATGTGCTGTAGTAGATCGTGGTACTGCCTCATCAGGTTGCAAATATGAGGTTTTTGTCTATATGATACGGGTTGGTCAATTTTTGACACAAGGTGGAGCAGCAAGGAAGCCTTTACACTTTATACTAAAGTACTTTACACTTTATACTAAGCTATATAGTGTCTCTCCATAGTATCGCGCTCCTAGCTCGACAGCCAGCTATATTTTACACTTTATACTAAAGTCTCTATAAGCTTTACACAGTCCTGCAGATGGCGTACTACGTTGGTAGTCATTTGACTTTACACTTTATACTAAAGTCCCTAGTCATTATGCATTATGCTAGAGTCCATCTCGCTCCTTCTCAAGCTCTACCACGATAATCTTTTCATGCTCCTCGATTATAAGATAGCGGCCAGGTCATCTTATGGATTACACATATGTCATTCACTTTCAGGCATCTGGGTGCTGTCATGGGGGGCCTTTCGGCCAAATGTTCCCAAGGCGTATCAAAAATTAACCCTAGATTCGTCCTTGGATCTGTAGGTTTCACTCGACAACTTAGGGTGATGTCTACAGTCGCATTTGGGCGAAAGCCCGCTTATAAATAACCGCAAACTATCGCAGCTGAAACTACCTCTCGTATGAAGAAATGGATATTACCTCTTTGCCTTGCACTCCTTGTCTTACCAGCTAGCCTCTGTGCGCAGGACGAAGAAAATGGTGGTCTGGATGCGGCAATTAACTCATTCTTTGAGCCGATCACGGCAGTATGGGAGAGCATAGTATTTTGGGGTCCGAAGTATCCCGAAAAAGAGAATATCGATGTAGTCGTCACTGTGGATACGACCAAGAGTGCAGCAGCGCTCGAGAGCTATGTGGTCAATAGTGGTGCGAGATATCTAGGACGTGCTCCTGGAAGTGATGAAGTGAGTCTACTCATCAGAGACCGTGCTCAATTTGCGGAGATCGCCGAGCGCCTTGAGGGCATATCGGGCGTGCAAAGTTTTGAAGAGCAGAAGGCGACTTTGCCCTTGGTGGTGATCTTGTTGATCCTCGGTGCAGTGTTCTTCACGCTCTATTTTGGCTTTGTGAATATCGTCAAATTTCCCATGTCTATCAATGTGGTGCGCGGCAAATACGACGAGATAGAAAAGCATGAAACGGATCGTCAAGCGGCGGTACACATGAAGGCTTCTGGAGACAATCCTGACACGATCCGAGATGAAAGTCAAGACGGTGAAGTGAGTCATTTTCAGGCCCTAGCCACTGCAGTATCTGGAACGGTAGGTCTAGGAAATATTGCCGGTGTAGCGATTGCGATTGCGATCGGAGGACCGGGAGCAACTTTCTGGATGATCATCTGTGGACTGCTAGGTATGTCTACCAAATTTGTAGAGTGCACGCTCGGTGTAAAGTATCGCGATATAGGAGAAGATGGCACGGTATACGGCGGACCCATGTACTATTTGAAAAAGGGTCTTGCTGAGCGCGGATTTGGTGGATTGGGTAAGGCGCTGGCAGTCATCTTTGCGATCCTCTGCGTGGGTGCCTCATTCGGCGGAGGAAATATGGTGCAGAGTAATCAGGCTGTGGAGCAAATCGCCAATACATTTGACCTTCAAGGCGGTAGCATAGGTGTAGTTGCTGGACTGATATTGGCGGTACTGGTAGGTGTAGTCATTATAGGTGGTATCAAGCGTATCGCTAGTGTGACGGAGCTCGTAGTACCACTGATGGCGGCAATCTACGTGATTGCTTGTCTGGTCGTCATATTTGCCAATATCTCCTATGTAGATGATGCTTTCAAAATGATTTTCACCCAGGCTTTTACACCTGAGGCGGGACTTGGTGGTCTGTTTGGCGTATTGATACTTGGATTTCGACGAGCGGTGTTTTCTAATGAAGCGGGAGCAGGATCTGCGGCTATCGCCCACTCGGCGGTCAAGACTAAGTTTCCTGCAAGCGAAGGTCTTGTGGCACTGCTCGAGCCATTTATAGACACGGTGGTGATCTGTACGATGACGGCACTGGTCATCATTTTTTACAATAGTGGTGGACTCTTTGAGTATGGAGGTGATGGCCAGGGAAGCATATTTCTAGCTGGAGAGACCGCCAGTGTCGGAGGAGTGGAGCTGACGAGCAGAGCATTTGCGAGTGTGATACCGTGGTTCCCGTATGTGCTGACGATTGCTATCGCGCTGTTTGCATTCAGTACTATGATCAGTTGGTCCTACTATGGGCTACAGAGTTGGAAGTTTCTTTTTGGAAAAGGCAAGATATCCGATCTTGTGTACAAGGTGCTCTTTCTCGTATTTATTGTAGTCGGTGCGGCATCGAGCATGCAGGCTGTATTTAATTTCAGTGATGCCATGATTCTGGCGCTGGTATTCCCTAATATGATTGGACTCCTGTTTCTCTTCCCTGTGGTGAGAAAAGAACTCAGGAAATTCTTGGCGGCTATCAAGGCGGACAAGGCGAGTTAAGAACTACTCGCGCGTCTCCTAGCTCTGTCAGAGACTCGGAAGGCTGCGTGCTAGGTAATAATAGCAAGCTGCTGGCGATCTGCCTCGCGGTGGATACGGTGAGATGGATCTAGATCATCGAAAACTGCCGTGATTGGGTGATAGATTCAAATAATTTGCATATGTATGCTGTGTGATTGAGAGCATACCCTACAAGTACGTCAGTATCGAGGGCAACATCGGTACGGGGAAGACTTCGCTATGTGAGCTTCTGCTGCGTGATACGAATAGTACGCTGATGCTAGAGGAGTTTGCTGAAAACCCATTTCTCCCCTACTTCTACGAGAATCCTGATAAGTACGCCTTTCCACTGGAGCTGTTTTTCATGACTGAGCGATATAAGCAGCAAGAATTGCGATTTCAGGCGCAGGATTTATTCTCGGACTTTGTACTGAGTGACTACCTGTTTATCAAGACCTTGCTCTTTGCCAGTATCAATCTCAATGAGGCGGACTATGCCATCTTTTACAGACTGTATGCTACGCTGCAGCAATCTTTACCGTCACCAGATCTGATCATGTATCTACACAGATCGCCTGAGGAGCTTCTCGGTCAGATCAAGCAGCGTGGACGTAGCTATGAGCAAAAGATCCAGAGGGGCTACCTACAGAAAATACAAGATACTTACTTTGATTACTTCAGGACGCTGGCTGATGTACCCGTGCTGATCATCAATCTAGATGGTGTGGACTTCCTTGATGATCGCAAGCAGTATGAAGAGATCCAGCGGCTGATGCGACGGCAGTATCAGCCTGGGATGCACTACATATCCCTGCTCACCACGTCTGAGTAGATCTACACTGGAGCTTGCATCCGAGCGTTGTATTTCTCTTATCGACAGATCAGACCTTGCTACCGACCATGAGTACCTCTTTATCGAAAAGCTGATGCTAGCGATAAGCAGGAACGTAATTTTAATGTTACTTCGTCGTGACTGCGCTTAGCGTGCAGCTTATTTCCTCTTACCATATCCTATGACTATCATCCTATGAAGAAATTTATCATATACACTGTAGCTGCCTTTGTCGGTGCAGGCCTAGCATTTTTTGCCGTTATGTTTGTATTATTCCTCATGGGTGTGGCTCTCGTGGGCTCCAGCGTGGAGCAAAGCGGTGCGAGCAGTTCCATCAAGGATGACGGGGTGCTCCACATAAAAGCGAGTCAGATCGTACCAGAACTGACTAACAATGTGCAATCCAGCGGGCTGAGCTTTGATACAGACGACGTAGTAGGATTTCACGCTATGCTTCAAGGTATAGAGCGAGCAGCTACAAGTAGTAAAGTGAAAGGAATCTACCTCGATCTTACCACAGTAAGTCTAGGACATACACAGATCTACAATCTAGCAGACGAGTTGAAGGCATTTCGCGAAAGCGGCAAATTTGTCTATGCCTACAGCGATATCTACACCCAGCATGCCTATGTCATAGCTTCTGCAGCTGACAGCGTATTTCTCCATCCTATGGGCAAGATAGAGCTCAAGGGATACTCGAGCATGAGGCCCTACTTCAAGGACTTCCGGGAGAAGCTAGGAATCGATGTGGATATCTACAATACAGGAGATTACAAGAGCGCTGGTGAGAGCTACCTCAAAAATGAGATGAGTGACGCTAATCGAAAGCAGACGCGCCAATATCTAGACGAGATGAAGGAGAATCTCCTAGAAGAGATCGCGGAAAATAGACAGCTCAGTACGGATCAAATCGATCTGCTTGCGGATGGCTACATGATGACCACGGCCTCCGAAGCCATAGCCAAGGGACTAGCAGATGCCTCTGCGTATGAGAGCGAAGTATTCTCTCATATCAAAGAAAGGCTAGACAAAGAGAAGCTGCCATTGATAGATCTACAGAGCTGGGTCAAAGGCAAGAGCGTCTATAAAGGCAGCGGTGATAAGAAGATTGCCCTGGTGATCGCCGAAGGGACTATACTCGATGATACGGAAGACAAGGGCGTAATCAGTGACGAGCGCTATGTGCCGCTAATTGACAAACTCACGCGCGATGATGATGTGCATGCCATGATCCTCCGGGTGAATAGTGGAGGTGGCAGTGTAATAGCTAGTGATAATATCTACGCTGCTATCAACCGCTTCAAAGATGCTGGCAAGAAAGTCGTGGTCTCTATGGGTGATCTGGCAGCGAGTGGTGGCTACTACATCTCCATGAATGCTGATCACATCATTGCCGAAGAGTCCACCATCACAGGAAGTATAGGCGTGGTCAGTATCGTTCCCAATATAGAAAATATGCTCGAAGAAAAGCTCGGCATCCACTATGATACAGTGAAGACAGATCCGCTAGCGGCGGGCTTCACTCTGGTGCAATCTTGGAGCAAAGAAGAGCAGGAAATCTTTCAGCGAATGACGGATGAGTACTATGGATTCTTCCTGCAAAAAGTAGCTGATGGACGAGGTATGACTGTAGACCAGGTGCAGGAGATCGCGCAGGGTCGTGTATGGACTGGTGATGAGGCCCTTGCCAATGGTCTCATAGATCAGATAGGTAGTATAGATGATGCCTTCGCCAAGGCCAAGGAACTGCTAGAGGTGGACGATGCAAAAGTGTCAGTCCATCCAAAATTTCAGGCACCACTGCTTGAACTTATGGAAAGTCTACAGGGAGAATCACCTACGGTGCGTAGCAAGGTAGAGGATATGATCACGGCAGAGATTCCTATGCTTCAACACAGCATGAATCTACTCAGAGCAGGACCTCACCAGGTGACCATGCTCGATCAACTCGTATATTAATCTCGAAGACTCCGTGCGTAGATAGCCCACTTGTACCAGGCTAATCTGGAGAGCAAGCTCCTTTCATGCCTAGTGGGCATTTGTTTTCTGCGGGTCTCTTGGGCGCGCGATAGTTTATTGGCTGCAGAGCTCAAGAGACTTTCGCGAAGAGACGATTCTCGCGCTCTCAGATAGCCATCCACCATCTGCCGAATGATCGGTAAATCGAAGCGCTGATCAGTGCGCTGAAGTCGTGTAATAGGCGGTAGGACCCCACGCTGGGTCAACTCTGCCAGATGGCTGCATGCCTCCTCCACCCTGTCCAGATAGGTGGCATCATCATACAGGCCATGATGCAATACGGGATTTTCAATATGCTTGACGGCTATATCTGCCTGATCGAGATGATGTGCCCACAGGGTATCCTCATGGCCATATCTGACGAGTGACTCGTCCATGGGATACGCTAGCATGAGCTCACGATCCACGACAAAATTGTTACTTCTAAAATCTGCTGTTCTCTGACGAGTAGAAATATCTAGTGCCTCCACGTGCTTGCCATAAGACCAGTGCAGGGTACAGCCCCGTGGGCACTCTGCTGGATAGACAGTGCCACCATATATCCAGCGCGCATCCTGGGACGCTTCCAAGTATTGCTCCAAATAGTCTGAAGCTACGATGCGGCTATCTGCATCGATGTATAGAAGTCTCGGATAGCGAGCCATCTGTGCCAGCCGATTGCGATTGCCAGCCCTACCTAGATTAGACCTATTGCGACGTAGAAGAACATTCCCCATAGTCTGAAGCTCGCGATTAGCCACGAAGGCTTTACTCTGCGGATGATCATCCAAACAGATGATCTCGTAGTCTACAGATAAGAGCTGCGCCTGTGCTTGCAGGTCATAGATGATCTCGCGGACATCCGTATTATAAGCTGGAAGGAGTATGCTCAGCACAGGGATAAAGGTAGATGGGAGATCACTATCATTGTACTATGGAAATGTATCTGGTAAGGCATGGACAGACTGATTTCAATGCACGCGGAATCATCCAGGGACGCAGTGTGGACTCAGATCTCAATGCCGTAGGTAGAGCTCAGGCTGCAGATTTCTATCAGTCCTATGGACATCTGCACATGGATCGAATCTATACTTCCTCCCAGCGCAGATCCATCCAAAGTGTGGAAGCATGGATCAACCAAGATACTCCGCATGAGATTCTGCCCGAGCTGGATGAGATCTCGTGGGGTACAAGTGAAGGTATCCCTAGCACTTCCGATTCTATTGCCGAGTATGTGCGTGTGAAGGAAGCTTGGGCTCAAGGTCATGCGCATGCTAGGTTAGCTGGCGGCGAGTCTCTCACTGAACTAGCTACAAGGGTGAAGCGCGCTGTAGACCTCATAGAATCTAGAAGGGAGGACAGGATCCTTGTATGCTCTCATGGCAGAACTATGCGAGTGCTTCAGTGCTTGCTGCATCGTCGTGGCCTAGAGCATATGGAGGACTACGCGCATAGTAATCTAGCGCTGATTCGTCTGGTGTATGCAGGGGATGGATGGGAGGCAATCTGAAGCCCTATCCTCCGCAGATTCTCGCGAATCTACTAGATAGGCGGAAGGAAAATACTACTGACCATTTCCTCCATCAGCAAAGCAAAGCTACTTAAGTCCCAAGTCTTGACGCAGAGATTCGTCGCCAGGCCGATTTCGATTCCAGTAGTCTATATGCAGCGCTTTCTTCATCTTGGCTGTACTTACATTTCCACGATCATCAGTTTCTGTCCACTGCCTGATACGATAGGGGAATGCAGTGTCAAATGTGATCTGCAACCTCCTAGGGCTGTCACTGTAGCTCAGCGTATACACCCACTGATCACTGATGCGCTCTGCTGTGGCATATGCCTGACGTGGAGTATAATCAAAGTGTAGAAGTCGTGTAGATAGTGCAGATGGCAGAATGCTCATCTTTCCTACAGGCAGGCGTGTAGGATCTATGCGCACTAGGAGAAAGAGTTCTTCTTCTGTAGGTACATTCTTGACTTTATAATTTTTATCGCCTTCGCTCTGAAAGTAGCTTCGGTGCTGCACACGCAGCTGATCACCATCCTGATTAACTTGCATGTAGGTGTGACCACACCATTCTTGGATAGATGCGCTGAGCTTCTGTAGGTCGTAGTCCTCGGTCATAGCGCAGAAGGCACTTGTCATAGTGCTGTAAGGATAAATCCCAGTGAGGAAGTTTCTTGTCTGATTCATCTTGAGTACAGGGACTTTATCACTGGGATTGGCAGAAGGACTGTCCATCTTGACCTGATCAGACTTAGAAAAGTCCTCCGTGACGAATATGAGCACCGCATCTCCAGATCGGTCGGCTCCATAGCGGGATTGCTCGAGCGAATAGCTTGCTATCTCCGCTTTTCCACTGTACCAATAGTCAACTTTCTGCTGCTGAGATGGTAGGTCTACGGTCACTCGCGAGGGGCTCTGCGCGGTACATGAGTATACAGCAAAGACTGGAAGTAATACGATATATCTGTACATGATGTCTGATTGAGTCGATGAGTAAATAAGCGGCTTATGACTATTGTTTTACGTAGATCCCTGAAGACTTGAGTCAATGTCGCGCACGGACGGCTGATGGCTGACAATCGTACTACATTTGCGCACTGAATACATGACCTATGATGCGAGCACTGACTACGTGCCTACTGAGCGCTTTGATGACACTTTGCTTTTTGCCAGGCCAGAACCTAAAGGCACAGACTGGTACTTTGCGTGGTACTGTGCTTGATAAGAGTACTGGTGAGCCCATACTATTCGGCAATGTGTTTCTTTCTAATACTGATATTGGTACCACAACGGACGATAAGGGATTCTATAATTTAGCTCAAGTGCCTGCTGGCAGCTATCAGCTCATAGCCACCTATGTGGGCTATGATAGTGCTGTAGCCAGCGTAGAGATCAGGGATGGGCGCATCGTTCTCCAAAATCTTCAGATGGAGCCATCTGGCATACAGCTGGGGACAGTCGATATATCAGCTGGCAAGCAGCAGGCTAAGACGGAGGTGCAGATCAGTACCGTGACCCTCACGCCCAAGCAAATCAAGTCTTTACCAGCAGCTGGTGGTGAACCAGATATCGCGCAGTACCTCTCGGTACTGCCTGGTGTAATCTTTACTGGTGATCAAGGAGGTCAATTATACATACGCGGAGGCTCTCCCGTGCAAAATAAAATTCTCCTAGATGGCATGACGATTTTTCAACCATTCCATAGCATAGGATTTTTCTCTGTCTTTGAGACTGAGACCATCAGGACGGTAGATGTCCTGACGGGTGGGTTTAATGCTGAGTATGGCGGGCGAATCAGCGCTGTAGTCGATATAAAGACACGCGAAGGGAATAAGAAAAGACTTGCGGGTCTCGTCAGCGCTAGTCCTTTCCAGGCAAAAGTCCTCCTTGAAGGTCCGCTGAAAAAACTGGACGAAAACGGATCAAGTATATCCTACTTATTTACAGCTAAACAATCGCTCATAGATCAGACAAGCAAGACGCTCTATGAATATGCCACAGACAGTGAAGACGGCATACCATTTGGATTTAGGGATATATATGGCAAGCTTTCCTTCAATGGGAGTAATGGAAGCAAGCTTGATCTATTTGGCTTCAACTTTACGGATGATGTCAATTTTGTAGATGTCGCCGATCTGAGTTGGAGCAGCTATGGTGGTGGCGCAAAGTTTAATGTCATTCCCACAGGGTCAAGCCTGGTGATAGACGGCATCGTTGCATTTAATAATTACAATGTGAGTTTGGTAGAGTCAGACGGCTCACCTAGACAGAGCGAAATTGGCGGTGTCACAGTAGGTCTGAACTTTACTAACTATGGGGTATCGAGCGAAGTGAAGTATGGCTTGCAACTGGAGACAATACGCACGGATTTTATTTTTAGAAATTTTCTCGGCACTACAATCGATCAAGCACAGAACACTACGGAACTTTCTGGATATCTCAAGTATAGAAAAACCATTGGAAATCTCATCATAGAGCCGAGTGCCCGAGTGCAATACTATGCTTCCATTCCTGAGTTTTCTCTGGAGCCGCGCTTGGGAGTAAAGTATAACGTCTCCCCTAGTGTGCGTCTCAAAGCAGGTGCAGGACTATACTCGCAGAATCTGATAAGCACTACATCAGATCTCGACGTGGTCAATCTATTCCAAGGGTTCCTCAGCGCGCCGAACTCGCTTCTCAATCTACCTGGATCAACAGAGAGATCAGACACGCGCCTACAGAAGTCACGACATGTGGTAGCTGGAGTAGAAATTGACCTTACGCCTGCTCTTACAGTAAATGTAGAACCCTACGTCAAGCAATTCACACAATTGATCAGCCTCAATCGTAATAAGCGCAGCGGAGAAGAATCTGATTTCCAGACTGAGACTGGAAATGCTGCTGGTATAGACCTATTGGTCAAATACGAATCAGGGCCTTACTTTTTCTGGGCAACTTATTCTCTAGGACGCGTCAATCGTGATGATGGAAACCAGGTATATCCTACTGTATTTGACAGGAGGCACAATGTGAATTTATTGGCTTCCTACAAATTTGGTAGTGACAGGAGCTGGGAAGCAGGTGCTCGCTGGAACATGGGTTCAGGATTTCCTTTTACACAGACGCAAGGATTTTTTGGAAGGTACAATCTTACAGAAGGATTGGATCTAGACTATGTTACGGAGAATCCTGATCTGGGAATCATCTTAGATGATCGCCTCAATGGTGGCCGACTTCCCTATTACCACCGCCTTGATCTCTCTTTGAAGAAATACTGGGAACTCGGCACAAATGGCAAGATCACTGTCACAGCAAGTGTTACGAATGCTTACAATAGGGAAAACATCTTTTTCTTTGATCGCGTAGCGCTAGAGCGTGTGGATCAGCTTCCCATACTTCCTAGCCTCGGTGTAACTTGGGAATTCTAGGCTTACAGATATAATTTACCTTTTAAGAGTCCTAGATTTAGCCCAATTCGCGCATGAGGAGTTTTTTTATTGAAAACTACTTATTGGGATAAGCTTCAGCTATTCCAACGGCTTGTGCAAATAGACTTGACTTCTGCGAGTGTTAGTCTTTGTTACAGAGAGACATTGTATTTATTCACAATTTATCGTCTTGTGTTTTATTCTGTCTTGGGACTTCGCGCCTAGCGTCTTTCTGCCTGCCGACCAGAGGTGGGCTGGCCTGCAGGCTGGCAGGCTTGACCTCCTATCTATCGCAGCTTAATGCAATAAATGGGTTGAACTACGGGATTATTTACTATATTCTGTAAGGACTGTGGTTCCTGTGAGCTTACCTTTTTTGTAAGTCTCACTTCTTACCAATCCCACTCCTATGGCATGCCACTCTGTCACTTGCTGGACCACCTTGGCTACGACAACTTTAGCACTTTGGGTATAGCTGATTTTGAGACAGTCAAAGGTTCCGGCCTCTGTGCTGATGGATTCACGACCTATGATCTTTCGATCAGTGTGATCTACTTTGGTGGTCATAGATATCCCAGACATACCAGCCTTAATAGTGAGATTGATGTCAGGCAGCTCGTCTCCAGCCTTGGCATCTGATGGCAAGGTAAATACATCAGATTCGATGTCTACCTCCATTCCATCATAGGTCTGCATGAAAGAACCCGCATATACAGATGCCATGTCCAACTCAATAGATGTACCACTACAGCTTGCTTCAAACTCTGTAACAATTTCATCAGATTTCGGAAGACGAGTAGTGCTGCGGTAGCTACCCACAACTGAGTTACCGTCGTCCGTGGTAGAAAGTACTTCATATGTAGTAGAGCCCACAGGCTTGTCTTTCTTATCAAAAAAGCCAAGTGTCCATTTCTGGCCTTCTGTGGTGGGATAATAGACATCGCAAGTTTGCGCGAAAGCGCCATAGACAATAAGGAAACAGAGCAAAAGGCAAAAGAGGTATTTCATAAAGGCTTGGGGGTGTTGATATGAAAGAATGGCCCAAAAGTAAAATAGGATATATAATGGCGAGGTCTTAAGACCATCAGTAGGAGATAAAATCGCCTTAAAAGGGGATAAGAAACTAACTCAATGTCGACGATGACCGCTATTATATCGGATCCATATCTCTAAAGAACTGCTGCAGTTCCTTAAAATCTAGCCTACCACTCGATGACTTGAGGTAATCAAGTATTCCAACGGCTTTTTTGAGTCTTGTATGGCTCGTTTTGGGTTTACTCACGAGGTGAATTAGATTTCGCTGTTTGCCAGGAGTCAAAGTTTCAAAATACTTTTCACCTTCTGGGTCCACCAGAAGAAGCTCCTCTAGCTCTTCTGGCATTTCCATGCCATACTTGCTCTCGTCTTTCTGGAGCTCTACACTCACGGTATCACCGAGATCAACCCCAAGTAGTTCACGATTCGCTTTATTGACACCAATATAATAGCTACCTTGTCCATCTGGGATGAGTCCAGAATGAGTCTTAATAGTCTTATTAATTTGACAGATAACTCTCCTATGGTCAGGGCTGATTACCTTGGATGCGATGTCAAGCGATACAGGGATTCCGCACGCCCATACTGTACCATAAAAATGAGATATCTTAGCTTCGAAGCGCTCAATCATCGTGCAACAAATATACTCTTACGTGTGAACGTATCGCCTTAAAATTACAGATAGATCAACTGCAAATCACTCATAAGCTAGGGCAAGTCTGCGACAAGTAAGTGGGTAAGGATTAAACACCACCTCAGTTATCCGCTCCCAGACTATATATGATGGTATAAGCAGAGATTTTATCAGCACAATTTCTACGGGTTAGTTCTTCCGACATATGTGCTAATGTATGTCCTGAGTAGACGGCATCATCTATTAGTAGTACGTGCTTAAAGTTGTGTCTGTGATCATCCAATGTAAGTGATCTTGCAGCGTGGAGTTTGCGGTCTTGGTTGAGCTCAACTTGCTGGCCACTTACTGGTAGATTTTCGAAAGTATGTCGCCAATTGAGATGTGGAAGAGGCAAATCTAGCACATCACGCCATCTCCGCATAAATGCCCTCCCCTTGTCTGATGTTCCTGGATTAAATGCGACGGCGTCTATACCATATTCTGCTATGTACTCGTGTATTTGTCGTTCAGTTTCTTTGAAAATGGCGGTTTGAAGGATTTTATCACCTGTAGATTTGGCGAGCTGCACTCGTTGTGCGAGAGCGGTTTTTCCGAAACTAGCGACTTGTTCATAATCAGCAAAGTTGTACCGTTCTAAAGGCGATTCCTCGAGAGGTTTCTTTTCTCGGAGCATTTCAATCTGGTCGCTAGCACCTGAGTCGGGTCTTGAATGTGGAGCCCTCTGGCGCTCTTGCAGGAACTGTTCGGCCACGTGCTGAGGATCTTTATGATGCTCGTGAGCGTACTCACAAACAGCTCGCTTACCTCTTGTGATGGTTCCTTCATTTTTGATGAGTATAAATTCTTGATGGAGGACATCAGCTTGCTGGATTGATACATCTAGCACTGCTTCAGAGCTTTCTTTTTCTGGGCTTGCAAGCGCGTAAAAGGTCAAGGGTGAGCGGCCTTTACGAATGATCTTTCCTGATTTGAGTAGTGAGCTGAGAAGCTGGTGTACTCGCTGACGGGAGAGGTCAGTGAGCGTAATGAGCTGGACTGGTCGAAGGACGTGGTGCTCTGCGAGGAGGTGGAGGATTAGGGAGGTGCCGGAGTGGGAGGTGGTTGTCATAAGTCAAAGATAGTCTTTATACTTTATACTAAAGTATATAATCTGATAAAAGAAAAAAGGCGTCAGTCACGACACCTTCCCCTAGTCGGGTTGACTGGATTCGAACCAGCGGCCACACGCCCCCCAGACGTGTACTCTACCGGACTGAGCTACAACCCGTTACACATTTTCATCTCTAACTTATGAAAAATCAAAAACTGTGGAACATACTGGATTCGAACCAGTGACCTCTGCCCTGTCAAGGCAGCGCTCTAAACCAAC
>JAHDBH010000024.1:8208-39134 GCA_020630495.1 Saprospiraceae bacterium | reverse complement strand
GAGCCCCAGCGGGGCGACACCTTTGTAACGCGAAAAAATCCAAGCCGACGGAGAAGGATCTCATCAACGAGACAAACTACATCCGTCGGAATCTTCGACATAGATAGTCCATGAAATCAGCTGTCGCGGCAAGCAGATGGCCGTGCCGCCAGGCAATCTGTCTTATCTACATCAAGCCCCAAAGGGGCGATATCCCATAGCCCAGGACGCAGTCCTGGGTCCCGTGTAGAAAATTAAATCGACGGACCGAGAAGCGATAAAAAGTAAGTCTCCTCCCGTCGAAATCAAGTAACGCCTAAATTCCATCTTAAGCCACACGATTTCGAGCCCCAGCGGGGCGACACCTTTGTAGCGCGCAAGCGCGAAAAACATCAAAACGGATAAATAGACCTCATTTTGCCGAAAGGCACAAAACCAATATCTAAAGGTTCATAGTCGATGATAAACGTTTATAAACGTCTACATACGCAAGTAAGCGTATAATGCACGACTACCCGTAATTCGCTCCCTCATCTTTGGTCCATCAAGTCACACAGACTACCGTGACACACAATTAATTCACTAACATTTTTTACTTAAATCTTTTACATCATGAATGCAAAGAATCACATCACACTCACAGGAAATCTAGGCGCCACACCCGAGCTTAAGACACTCGCATCAGGTGATGTAGTTACCACGATCTCCCTTGCTATAGACATGGGCTACACGGATAAAGATGGTAAGCGTGTAGAGTGCACAGAGTGGCACCGAGTAGTAGCGTGGGGACGTACCGCTGAGATCATCGCTAGCATGGACAAGGGCGCTCGAGTACAGCTTACAGGCCAGTTGCGCAGCAGAAGCTACACCGACTCCGAAGGCACCACTCGCTTCATCACCGAGGTCAAGGCCAATAATGTCATGAAAATAGCGCGACGCCTTAAAGTCGCTGCATAGCATCAGTCAATCAGACACAGTCTAAAAACCTTTATCAATAACCACACAATAATCTATTACAACTATGTACTCACAGAACTCAGTAACACTCGTAGGAAACCTAGGCGCAGCACCAGAATTGAAAAGCCTAGACTCAGGAAAAAAACTTGTCAATGTATCCATCGCTGTCAACATGGGATACAAGGATAAAGATGGCAATCAGATCGATCAGACCGAGTGGCATCGCATCACTGCTTGGGGCAAGACCGCAGAGATCATGAGCTCTCTGGACAAGGGAGATCGCATTCAGGTCATCGGTCAGCTCCGTAGCCGAAACTATCAAGACAAAGACGGTAACACTCGCTACGTGACGGAAATCAATGCAGGTAATATCCTGAAAATCGCAAAATTTGAAAAAGCGGCAGCACCTTTTTAGGACGCCAGCGATAATAGCTTAGAATAAGGGTCGCTCGATAGAGTAGGCCCTTTTTATTTTCTATGCCTCACTTAGAAGTTTCCTGATTAAGGCAATCTGTCCTAGATGATAATGAGTGTGCTCTATGAGTCCAAGAAAATTACGGTGATAGCTTCCATATTTTTCCAATTCAAAAAATTTATCGAGCTGATCGTCAGGATACTCTTCTATAAGCTTAGCTAGATCTTCTATTTCATCATAGATGCTCTGTCTCATGGATTGCCACTCTTCCTCTGACGAGATCTCTGGAGCATCGTAGCTATACTTGTCATGAGCGTCTAGCGAGCCACCTCGCATCACTGGAGTGATCGCGCGTACATAGTAGAGTATGTGATAGCTGAGCGCTAGGATAGTATTGAGTGAGCCTATCTGGCTTTTTGCTTGTTCTAGGGTGGTAGCGTCGAGATGATTTTGGAGGTTACTTGCGGTCCAGTTACCTCCTGTGGTGACTTGGCGAAGATGATTGGCTAGTAGCTTGGATGTCATGATCATAAGATTTGGGCTACGAAAGTTAAGGAGTTCTGCTATACTCGTATCATCCAGTGGGTCATATCGCAAATGGACTTTGTGAATTTTAGGTAATGAGCATGGTCGATTCTCTGTAGATCTACGATTTTTGCAAGACATCAGAGATAGTAAGCATGACTACACCAGCCGTAGATATAGAGGCACTTAATCAGCAGATTCAGATTGAGAGCGCATTTGTAGATAAGATCATGGACTCCACCGCACAGGTCATCGTGGGGCAGGAACACATGGTGCAGCGACTGCTGCTAGGCCTGTTGGCCAAAGGTCATATCCTTCTCGAAGGTCTCCCCGGACTAGCCAAGACTCTCGCTATCAAGACACTGTCATCAGCGGTGCAGGCGGGTTTTCAGCGGATACAGTTCACGCCTGATCTACTTCCTGCAGATATAGTGGGAACGATGATTTACAATCCAGCTAAGCAAGACTTTAGCATACGCAAAGGGCCGATCTTCTCCAATTTTATCCTAGCCGATGAGATCAATCGCGCCCCCGCCAAAGTACAATCCGCTCTACTTGAAGCGATGCAGGAGCGACAGGTGACCATAGGCAATGAGACATTTTCTCTGGAGGAGCCATTCCTAGTACTAGCCACACAAAATCCTATAGAGCAAGAGGGTACTTATCCGCTTCCTGAGGCTCAGGTAGATCGATTTATGCTCAAGGTCAAGATAGAGTATCCGACTATGGAGCATGAGCGAGAGATCGTACGTCGCAATCTATCGGGATCCATACATCAAAAGATAGAGCCTATCGTATCTCCAGCAGAAATCATCCGAGCGCGCGACATGGTAGATCGTATCTACATGGATGAGAAGATAGAGCAGTACATCCTAGACATTGTATTTGCTACTCGCTCTCAGGAGTCAGCGCAGCTCCAAGACCTCCAGAGCCTGGTAAGCTATGGAGCATCACCACGTGCGAGCATCAATCTAGCACGAGCGAGTAAGACCATGGCATTTATCAATCGACGAGGATTTGTCATACCTGAGGATGTGCGTGAGGTATGCTATGATGTCCTTCGCCATAGAATAGGTCTGAGCTATGAGGCTGAAGCTGAAAATATCACCACTGAGGATATCATCAGGAAAATCCTCAATGCCGTGGATATCCTATAGACTTCAGACGTACCTACACCGAAGATCACTCAAGCAGATACGCTGAGTATTTATCGCTCTACTGGTCATAAAAATTACATGATATTTCTATCCATTCATAATCTCCCTTCCTGTTGAACACAGCAGAACTCATCAAGAAAGTACGTCGCATCGAAATCAAGACGCGACATCTGAGCAGTGACCTCTTTAGCGGAAGCTATCAGAGTGCCTTTAAGGGTAGAGGTATGAGTTTCTCTGAGGTGCGTGACTATCAGTATGGTGATGACGTGCGCAATATCGACTGGAATGTGACGGCACGCACAGGTGATCCTCACATCAAGGTATTTGAAGAAGAGCGTGAGCTGACTGTGGTGCTACTGCTAGATATGAGTGCATCCACAGTCTATGGTACTCGCGATCAACTCCGCTCAGATCTCATGACAGAGATAGCAGCGGTCCTGTCCTTCAGCGCAGAGAAGAATAATGATAAGATAGGTGCCGTGCTATTTACCGATCAGGTAGAGCAATACATCGCTCCACGCAAAGGACGTAAACACATCCTACAGATCATAAGAGAGCTAGTCAATCATCAGACATCGGGCACAGGTACCGATCTAGCAGCCAGTCTTCGATATATAAATAATGTACTGCGCAAGCGCGCTATCATATTTCTGCTCTCAGACTTTCTCGATGATCACTACGCGGATGCGCTCAAGATCTTGAGTCGCAGACATGATCTGATAGGTATGCGTATCATGGATCCAAGCGAGCGCGCGCTTCCCCGTGCGGGAGTCATCCGAGCATGGGACCGCGAGAGAGGAGCCACTAGAATGATCAATACAAGCCATGCCGCCACGCGGCGTGCTCATGCCGAGTGGATGGCAGCTAAGGATGACTACTATGAGCAGACATTTAATCAATGTAGCGCCGATAGACTAGACCTCACCATAGGCGATAGTTATATCCCTGCACTCACTCGACTTTTCAATCGTAGGAGTAGATGAGGAAGGCAGGAAATAGAAGTTATCGACTATATGATGTGGTGATTTATCGCATGCGTGACATACCGCCAGTGCTGCGAGTATGCATGATGGTGGTTCTTTTGACGGCAACACATTTGCGCGTAAGCGCCCAGATGCAAATCCGTATGGATAGCACAACCATGAGTCTGGGAAGTAAAAATGTAATGTATCTATCTGTAGCCTTGCCCTACGATAGTATAGCAGGACCTGATATGAGCCAGGTGACGGAGTCCATCCCACAGTGGCGTACACTGGATGAGGGTCGCTGGAAGCGCATCAGTAGTACAACATGGCAGCGTGACCTCAGCTTTGCCATTTATGATACAGGAAGATTTGTCCTTCCCATCCTTGCTGTCTACGGCGATAAAGGACTGGCTGCGGATACGCTATTGGGTCACCAGTTGCAACTACAAGTGCGCTACGCTGGTGATGCAGGTGCGGCTGCCGAGATACGTGAAATCTATGAGCGCCAGTGGAGTCTCCTGCACGCACTGAAATACCTAGCCGTGATCATAGGCGTGGTGCTCTTGATCGTCGCTGTATGGAAAGTCGTCAAGCGCTATACCTCCTCAGAGCCTGAACTGGCCGCAGAAAAAGTCATACCAGAGGAGCCCGCTCACGTGATAGCTCTCCGAGAACTGCAGAGACTGGAGGAGCAGCGACTCTGGGAGGGCGATGCTTACAAGGAGCATCAGACGCGTCTATCCATGATCACGCGCCGCTATCTACAGCGCCGCTATGGTATCCCAGCTCCTGAGTCTACGACCTCAGAGATTATCCGCCAGCTGCGACCACTAGGTCTCCGTAGTGAGCAGACGAGTCGTGTGACAGAGCTCCTGCAATTGGCTGATATGGTCAAGTATGCCAAGGCCGTGCCTCCCACGGAGTCACATAGACAGCTGCTTGCGGATGCACGGAGATTTGTCACGGAGACGCAGCTCGATCCTTCACTGCATATAGGAGAGGAGGAATGATAGGGCAGCTGCGACATATAGAGTGGATAGCGCCTTACTGGCTGCTGGGACTCGTAGTGGTGCCTGTGCTGGCTTTACTTTACTACTTATACATACGGCGCCGGCATGGACGAGTCGCTGTACCCAGCCTGGCGCCATATGATGGGGTGCGTGGCGTGAGATCTTGGCTCTTGGATCCAGTCATGCTGGCACACAAGCTCATGCCCATCCTGCAGCTAATCGGTCTAGCCCTTCTGATAGTGGCGATGGCGCGACCGCGCTCTCTCCTCCGAGAAGAAAATATTAAAGCTGAGGGAATCGATATATTCTTAGCGATGGATCTATCCTCGAGTATGCTCTCCAGAGATTTTGAGCCCGATCGATTGACAGTCGCTAAGCGAGTGGCATCAGAGTTTGTAGCAGATCGGCCTTATGATCGCTTTGGACTGGCGGTCTTTGCCGCTGAGAGCTACACCCAGAGCCCGCTTACCTCTGATCATGCGCTGCTGCGGGGTATGCTAGCATCCCTGCAGTGTGGCCAGTTGGCAGATGGCACTGCTATAGGCATGGGGCTCGCTAGCGCAGTCAATCGACTCAAAGACTCTGATGCTAAAAGTCGCATCATCATACTCCTCACGGATGGCTCCAATAATGAAGGGCAGATACAACCCATGCAGGCCGCTGAGATCGCTCGGCAACTCGGTATCACAGTATATACCATAGGTGTAGGATCTCGTGGGGTGGCCACCGTACCAGTGGATAGACGTGCTGATGGTACCTATGTCTACAGACGTGCGCGTGTGGTGATCGATGAGGAACTACTACAGCGTATCAGTAGACTCACGGGCGGTAAGTATTACCGAGCTACAGATGAAGCAGGCCTCAAAGATGTCTATGCAGAAATCGATGAACTAGAAAAAACAGAACTCGAGATTACCACCATCAAGCGATACGCTGAGGAGTATCCACGACTACTACTGCTCGGTCTAGGCTTACTGCTAGGTACATACGCGCTCCAGCGCACCATACTGAGGACTTATCCCGATCATGTATAGAATAGAGAATCCAGAATATTATCCACTATTTCTGCTGCCCATCTTGGTCTGGCTGATATGGCTAGTGGGTCTGTGGATCTCGCGCCGCCGCGCGGAGAGATTGGGTGCATGGGAGACAGTAGCAGCGATTACAGCAAGCCCAGGTCGCTACTGGCGCTGGCTCCGTCCACTGGTGTTGTCCCTGGCGAGTTTACTTGCCGTGATCGCTCTGCTCAATCCTCAGCTAGGTCGTAAGAAAGAGAAGGTGACCGTCACCAGTAGCGATGTGTACATCATACTTGATATATCAGAGAGTATGCTTGCCACGGATGTAAAGCCCTCCAGGCTAGAGCGGGGTAGACTCTTTGCAGATCGATTGATTGATCGACTCCGTGGAGATAGGATAGCGCTGGTGGTGATGGCTGGTGATGCATATATCCAGGTGCCACTCACTACGGACTATGCAGCGGTCAAGCTCTTCCTTAGTACGGCGAGCCCTCAGCTTGCCGCGGTACAAGGCACAGACTTTGCTGAGGCGATTGACCTGTGTCGCACCTCCAGAGTAAGCGCTGGGCGTGGTCCTGGAGCTGTCATCGCCATCACAGATGGAGAAAATCACGAAGAAGGCGACATAGAGGCGGCAAAGCTGGCTAGAGAGAGCGGCCTGCGTGTCTACACAGTGGGAATCGGTGGTACACAGGGCGCTTATATTCCTCTGGAGCCTGGTTCCTCACAGGTCAAGCGCGACCAGCAGGGTAACGCTGTACGCACTTCTCTAGATCGTGAGAGCATAGTGAATCTGGCGCGTGCAGGTGGTGGGAAGAGCTTCCTCATCAGTGATGGTCAGCGAGTATATGACGAGATAGAAGCTGACATAGATGGACTAGAAAAGACAGAGAGTGAGCAGCTGAGTTTCGCGGAGTACATCAGTTACTACCAGTACTTTCTGGGAGGAGCAGTCGTTCTTTTTATACTTTATTTTTTGATGCCTTTCGGCAAAATGCCTGTCCTGCAAAATATATCAGAAGAATGAAAAAAATAGTCCTGTCGATAAGCTTATTATTTCTACTCGCTAGTGCTATGAGTGGCCAGTCAGACTATGAACTAAGCCGTGAAGCAGATCGTAATTACAAAGACGAAAACTACAGCGATGCTGAATTGCTATATCGAAAATCACTAGAAAAAAATCCTACACCAGAAACAGCATTTAATCTAGGGAATGCCATGTACAAGCAGGAGCGGTATGACGAAGCGCTGGAGGCCTACGATCAATTAGCCAATAATGCAGAATCAGAAATGCTCCGGAAGGATGCACTCTATAATAAGGGTAGGACACAAGTAGCATTAGAAGACTTTAAAGGAGGAGCAGAATCATTCATCCAAGCCCTGCAGATAGATCCAGACGATGCCGATACCAAGCAGCGCCTCCTCGAATCATTGCAGATGCTCCAGCAACAGCAGCAACAACAGCAGCAGCAACAGCAACAACAGCAAGATAAGGATCAAGAGAGTGAGCAGCAAGAGCAACAGCAACAGCAACAGCAAGAGCAACAGAGTGAACCATCAGAGGACGAGCAAGAGGAAAAGCAAGATGATCAGCAGTCGTCCGATAATCCATCATCTGATGAGTCTGAACAGGAGCCAGAGGCAGTAGAACTCACGGAAGAAGATCTTAAGGAAATCACTGAGCAGAAAATTAAGGACATGCTCAAGTCTGTCGAAGAACAAGAAAAACAAGTCCAAGAAAAGCTCAATCGCAGATCCACTAAGAACAAACCAGAAAAGGACTGGTAGCCCCATCCACTTTATACTTATCATTTTTCCTCAGCTCTTTTACGATATCTATGGCTCCTTCACATACTCACGCTTCTACAGATCCACTCTCTCTTATTGATACATACGGCTGTCCTCTCTACGTATACGATACCGCTGTGATGAAGCGGCAGTATGACAAATTATTCAATGCGTTTGATGTACAAAGCCTACGACTCAATTACGCTTGCAAAGCACTGACTAATATCAATGTGCTTAAGTATTTTAAGTCTCTCGGTGCAGGACTAGATACAGTATCTATCCAAGAAGTATGGCTGGGTAAGAGAGCGGGATTTGCACCAGAGGATATCATCTACACGCCCAACTGTGTATCTCTAGAAGAAATATCCCTCGCGGTCAAGGAGGGTGTCATGATAAATATTGATAATATCAGTATCCTAGAAGAGTTTGGCCAGGCATTTCCAGATGTACCTGTATGCATTAGGATCAATCCACACATCATGGCAGGCGGATCTTCTAAGATATCTGTAGGGCATATAGATAGCAAGTTTGGTATATCAGTCCATCAGATTCCTCTAGTAGAACGCTTAGTAAAGGCTATGGGCATACGTGTGGTCGGAGTGCATATGCATACGGGATCTGATATTTTGGACGCTGGCGTTTTTTTGCAGGGCGCGGAGATTCTCTTTGAAGTGGCTGCTAAGTTTGATCAGCTCGAATACATAGATTTTGGGTCGGGATTTAAGGTGCCTTACAAAGAAGGTGGTATCTCCACCGATATAGAAGATCTTGGTGAGCAGCTGAGTACTCGATTTAATGATTTCACAGAGAGCTACGGTCGTGAACTGACGCTCATGTTTGAGCCAGGCAAATTTCTCGTCAGCGAAGCGGGTAAGTTTTATACACGAGTCAATGTAGTAAAGCAGACCACATCTACCGTATTTGTAGGTGTAGATTCTGGATTGAATCATTTTATACGACCTATGTTTTATGATGCTCACCATGAAATCGAAAATGTATCTCGCTCCGGAGGTAAGCAGCGCATCTATACGGTAGTGGGATACATCTGTGAGACGGACACATTTGGAGTCAATCGCAGGCTGAGTGAAGTACAGGAAGGCGATATCCTGTGTTTTTACAATGCGGGCGCTTACTGCTCTACCATGGCGAGTAATTACAATTCTAGATATCGTCCTGCAGAAGTGCTTATCCATGAGGGTAGAGCCCATCTGATCAGAGAGCGTGACGAGTTTGATGATCTCCTTCGCAAGCAGGTCATACTTGATACCTTTGGGTGACAACCCTATCAAGATATGATCTAAGCACGGCCTTATGAAATTTATCTACGTATCTCTACTTCTTCTCGTCTCTGTAAGCAGCTGTAATAGACCGAGGTATAATGCTAGCAGCACCGTTTCTGCCAGCGCATCTGCAAGTATAGAAACTACGGTGGTGAAGATCTCCAGAGGACGAGCACATCTCAGCGATGGCAGCAGGATCGATATCTCTGGTCTGAGATCAGATGAAGCACATGCCATCTTTCTAGTCCGTCATGCAGAGAAGCAGGGCGGCAAAGATCCTGCACTTACAGATAAGGGTCAGGCTCGCGCTGAGCGACTTGCAACGATTCTTGATAAGGTAGACATCTCCCAGATCAGGAGCACCCAGACACAGCGCACCATACAGACTGTTACACCTTTGAGTACTGACAAATCCCTGGAGATAGAATCTTACGTAGCCTCAGATCTAGTAGCACTGGCACAATCTCTCGCAGAATTTCAAGGAGGAAATATCGTCGTAGCTGGGCACAGCAACACTACTCCACAGCTAGCCAATGCGCTGCTAGGGGAGCAAGCTTTCTCAGGAGATTTTGACCATGAGGACTATGGTAATCTGCTGATCGTGAGCATAGATGGCAGCGGAGAGAGCAGTCTCGTGCAGCTGAGATATTGAGTAATCCAATGTATCTCTCAGCCTTCTATACTTGAGCACATATCTTGATGGCATGTCACACGTACTTGTGTCACCACTGGTGTGGTTGATCTCTGTGATCTACCATCGTGTAGAACTATTGCGCTTCAGATAGGTAAGATAGCGGTCTAGTAGTAATAAGCTTTACCATGCCAACCTCGAGTACGTCAACCCCTCAGTTAATCGTAAGAATACTCATACCATCGATCATCTTCCTAGCTGCCGCAGCTTTTGCCAGTGTGCAGATGGACATACCTATTCCAGCTTTTTCTAAAGATGTTACCGCCATAGCTGGCTTGCATCCACTCTGTGGTGTACTCTCTAGTCTAGGCATACTTCTGTGGTGTACATCGGCTAGCGTCAGCGGCTTTGGCGCTCTGGTCGTGCACACTCAGCGGAGTGGCTTGTCTTTTTATTTCTTACTATTTTCTGCCGCCCTGAGTGCTTATCTATTATTTGATGACATGTTTCTTCTCCATGAGGACTTGGCAGGTCGAGTAGGATTGCATGAAAACATTGTTTATCTCATATTAACACTGGGTGTACTGACTTATCTCATTTCTTTTCGTAGATTTATTTTTCAGACAAGATATTTATTGCTTGTCGCCGCGCTGGGGTTTCTATCAGCTTCTGTGCTAGCGGACAAGATCGCCATGCCGTCTCTAGTAGACAGGCTGGGAGAGTGGCAGTACTTTGTAGAAGATGGCTTGAAATGGATAGGTATCGCTTTCTGGACAGGATATCATGTAGTGACTTCTCTTGAGATCCTGCGTAAAGATCGAGTAGAATGAGCTAGGCTAGATAATTCATAGCATCGACTTAGAGATGATATATTTAATTGATTATGCTAAATAATCTAAAGCTGCATGTCGACAGTGCTGCTCATCAAAGAGATTTTTATATCTTATGCATTATGAAAATAACAATCGTATGAGGTCATTCGCTTATTTATTGATTCTAGCTATTCTGTCTGTGCAGTGCGCGGACAATCACTCACCTCACACCACTGCCACTCAAGAAACTGGGAAACTAGAGACGTACGAGCCTAAGACAGATGATGAGCAAGCCATTGCTGAGGTCATCGGAAACTATTTTGACGGGTGGCTTACTGGGGATACCACCTTGGTCGGCAGCGCCATGCACTCCACCTGCCATCTGAAATTTGTACGAGAAGACAAGATCGCTCAGAGAAACCGCAAGCAGTATCTCAGTGGATTTAAGCCTCGGCCTAGACTACCTGAAGGGGAGGGTCGGATCATATCGATAGACGTCACTGGCACTGCAGCCGCCGCAAAGATTGAACTAGAGACTGCAGACAGGATCTTCACCGATTATTTTAATTTACTCATTGAAGAAGGTAGATGGTACATTGTCGATAAGGTGTCAAGCAATGTTGCCAAGTAACGTAGTGCGCCTACTATAATGTAGGGCGACTTATGCGCGGCTGCTATAGGCAGCTAGTATTGCTTTTTTTCCATGTACATATCTGACGCCTCCTGTAGCTTTGCTGTCTCTGTCGTGCCTAGCTTATGATTCGCTTCTTTCTTATATCTTGCTTTAGTCTACTTCTCGGTGTAGCCAGTGGACAGATGACTCGATTTGATGTGGAGACAGGTACTCGCACACCACTAGTCAATCAACCGTTTAAGGTCAGCTTCATACTGACTAATGGGAGTGGAAAAGGATTTGAAGCGCCTCAGTTTACAGGTGTCAAGGTGATCGGCGGCCCGAGCACCTCGCGATCCACTACGATAGTGAATGGCAAGCGAAGCTCTACTTCGAGCTGGACCTATGAGGTCATGGCCACCCAAGAAGGTAGATGTATCATAGGCGAGGCCAGGGTCAAAGTAGGAAAGGCCATTTATCGTACAGACGAGGTCATACTCGACGCGCAGAAGCCCCGCGCTGGATCTAAATCTCAAGAGCCACTGATGGTTAAGGCTCTACTTGATACATCTACCTATTACCGAGGAGATCAAGTCACCATAAGCTACAAACTCCTCGCCCGTAAATCTGTCAATGGGGTCTCTGTCTTAAGTGAGGATGACTATCTAGGTATGGAGCCCATCGTCACCGATAGGCAATTTGCACAGCAAGTAGAGGAAATAGACGGTGTAGAGTACAATACACTCATCCTGCGACAGGTCAGACTCACACCTAGTAAGCTTGGTCGCTACGAACTAGACCCGATCATTCTTAGATTGCAAGTGCCTGATGGATCGCGATCGTCATTTTTCCGTAGGTCTACGGCGTATACTGTGACCAGTCAGCCCATCAGTTTCACTATGATAGACTTACCTATCCAAGAGGAGGTGGCTGTCGGCAGATTTACCGTATCACTACGAGCAGATAATCAGCGTATCAGACTGAGCGACGCTTTACAGCTTACAGTACAAGTGCGTGGACAAGGAAATCTGGATCTACTGGGGGCGCCTGACATGATGGGTCTGGAGGCCTTTGATGTGTTTGATCCAGACGTGGTAGAAAAGTCAGATGAGTACGTGAACGGTATCATCAGATCTAGCCGAGAGTACGTCTACGCGCTAGTACCAAAGCAAGCTGGGGTGTCTCGAGTCCAAGCAAGGATCAGATATTTTGATAGAGATAGCGCGCGCGTGGTGTCTAGGTCTAGCGGAGCAGTAAGCATCCAGGTGAGAGATGATCTAGCACAGTCAGGCACCTCTTTATCTGACTATCGAGCCCAGGGTGATACCGTCAGTCTAGCGGCGATACCTGTCGGGCGCTTGTATAAGCGAGACTATAGTTTCTTTGGCAGTTGGATATTCTATTTGCTGTGGGCGCTTGCACTGAGCCCGATAGTCTATGCTATCGTCCGCAGACGACGAGATGATGCATGGAATCAGCTTGATCCTGCAGAACGCGCCAGGCTCAGGGCATGGAAGCGTGCGAGTAAGCACTTTGAAGAGCTAGAGCAGTCACAAAGCACCTTGAGCGCGCGCGAGTTTCTTCAGTTGGCTGGGCAGTCATACGAGTCATATCTCTGCAACCGACTCCAGATAGCACCAGCTGACTTTACATTAGATATTGTCACTAGTAAGCTTCGTGATGCTGGCCTATCTGATCAGCTCTTGAAAGAGACGAGCGAGGCCATCGATCGTAGCCGACGTGCAAGATTTGCTCCTGTAGATCCTAATCTGGAGACAAGTGAGTTATTTGCGGAGATCAAGACCCTCGTAGGATCCATAGAGCAGAGCTTGAGTCAGCAGGAAACTTAGTGTGGAGCTGTGGATAAGTGAGAAACAGTCGTAATACAGCTAGTATAGCTCAATATTTTACCCTTACTTTATCATTGTCACTAGAGATTGAGATGCGATCTATCAAGTAGATTGCTATATCCCAAGTGGCACCGTGAGCATGATACCAATTATAGACCATATCGTCCGTCCTTACCTGAGCTACCGCATGAGTAAGCTCGAGAGATTTAGATCTCGTCCCAGGCACTATCAGGAACAGATATTTGAGTCCCTGATTAGGAAAGCTTCGCGTACGGTATTTGGGCGAAAGCACCAGTTCAGTGCTATCTCTAGCTACTATGATTTTCGGGACGCGGTTCCAGTGCACAAGTACGAAGATTTATATCCCTATATAGATCGCGCACTTCGTGGCGAGCGAAATGTCCTATGGCCAGGTCGTACAAAGTATTTCAGTAAATCATCTGGGACTACGCAGGGGCGCAGTAAATATATTCCTGTCACCAGCGAAAATCTACGGCACAATCATCTCAAAGGGGCGTGGGATCATATGGCAGTCCTTTATCACCATCATCCTGACATAGGTATATTTCACCATCGTAGCCTTGGACTCGGAGGATCTCTAGAACGCCGAGAAGAATTTCCGGGAGCCACTATAGGAGATATAAGTGCCCTGATGATGCACAATATGCCTGGTGTTGCAAAGCCATTTTTTATTCCTGACAGTAGGACAGGATTGCTGCCAGACTGGGAAGAAAAAATCGAGCGCACCGCACGTCTTGGTCTACAAAGAGATGACGTCGTTTTATTCGGTGGAGTGCCGACGTGGAATATCGTTTTATTTGAGCGTATGCTAGAAATTTCTGGTAAGTCTCATATGTTAGAGATCTGGCCGCAATTGCGTGTATATTTTCATGGTGGTGTGGGTATAGATCCATATAAAGAAATATTCAAAAAACTTATTCCGCGCGAAGATTTTATCTGGCAGGAGGCGTATAATGCTAGCGAAGGAATGTTTGGTGTGCAAGATGTCTTGCATCAAGATCTCGGTATGTTGTTAATGCTGGATAATTCTATATTTTATGAGTTTATTCCACACGAGTATTATGACACTGATAGGGCTACAGCGATACCGCTTTGGGAAGTGGAAATGGATCGCGACTATGTCATGCTCATCAGCACTAATGCTGGACTATGGCGCTACGTGCCAGGTGATGTAGTGCGTTTTAGTTCGCTCTATCCATTTAGAGTCAGAGTGAGCGGTAGGACGCAGCAGTTTATAAATGCATTTGGAGAAGAGCTGATGATACACAATGCTGACACGGCATTGGCACTTTCGTGCAAAGGTGAACGCGCCATAGCAGCAGAATATACCGCAGCGCCCTATTATATAAATGAAGGAAATAAAGGTAGGCACGAGTGGTGCATTGAATTTGAAAAAGCGCCTGCCTCACCAGAGAAATTTGCTCGTAGGCTAGATCATCATTTGCGCAAGCTCAATAGTGACTATGACGCTAAGCGCTCGCATGATTTAGCCCTTGAATGTCTACAGGTTCATATATTGCCGAGAGGTAGCTTTGCGGCGTGGCTAGAACGACGAGGACGTATAGGCTCTCAGACTAAAGTTCCCCGACTTGCTAATCACCGAGAGTATATCGATGATTTGTTACGGCATCAGAAAACACGGATTCTATAGTGCAAGAACTACTTACGGATATCAGTACCAATGCAGATGTTGTACTATCTAGCGGCGATATAGATGAGCGCGCAGTCATAGCTTACATTACAGAGCGTGTAGCACATCTTCTTGACAGATCACCAGAGCTACTCTTCTCGTGGATGTATCGTCTCGATGTACTCGAGCACAAGATCCAGGCAGTACTCAAAAGCCCTGGCAATGTACCTGTAGATCAAGCCCTAGCCGAACTCATATGGGAGCGGCAGAAGCAGCGTCACGCGACTAAATTAAAATATAGCGGTCGCTAAAATTTCAATTACACGTCCGACATCATCCGAAGAGCGCACTTTTGTGCCTCAGTTAATTATCCACATGAGAGCACAGATTAGCATCGAGTACTTATTATAGCTGTAGTGAATATGAATCCAAGAATTAAAGTCGAGGGCTATACAACCATCGGAAATCTAAGCGCTGGATATGGTACGCTGGCGGCCTGTGTAGATCTAGTTGCAGTGGAGCTGCTCGGTGGTCTGAGCGATGATGGCGAAATATCCTTAAAATATACTGGTCCTGACAAGTCGCTGAAGCGCAATCCTGAATATGACTTGATCACTGAGGCTATCGCGGCATACCTGAGACATGTTGATAGAGCCGATCAAGGTGTCTCCATAGCAGCACGAAAGCGCCTTCACAGCGACAGAGGATTGGGTACAGCGGCGGCCAGTGTCAGTGCTGCACTCGTACTGATCAATCACTTGCTCAAGCGCCCTCTAAGTATCCGAGAACTCTTACCCATAGCTATAGAAGTACTGCCAGAGGGAATTCTAAGACCAAGTGCTCATAGGCTTGCAGCAGCGCTACTCGGTGGCGTGCAGTGTGTGAGTAATGTCGCCTCAGGGAATAGTCTGCGGATCCGTGCGGATCTAGGCTTACACTTCACTATACTCAGCATGAGCACTGCCAAGACGATCTGCGTTGACTATCCCATGCCAGCGCCAACTATGATGATGCACAGCGAGCAGCTAGGCTATCTGGCAGGTCTTATCTTAGGACTAGAGAGAAACAATCTGCCACTGATCCAGGATAGCCTCCAAGATATCTATATAGAACCAAGTTACAAAAGTGAGCAGCCACATTTTGATGCTTTGAAGGAATTGGCCATGGCACGCGGTGCTTTAGGCTGTTCGCTGAGCGGTCATGGGCCATCTATGTGGGCGCTTTCGCAAAATAGTTTTATCGCAGAAGAGATCGCAGCTGCCTGGAGAGGATATGCTGACAAGAATGCTGTACCTGCGGGCGTGCATGTATCTGGTTTGCAGCTGGATGGTGCTCGGGTGTGTTGATAGCTGTATGGTGTAACTATTCTCTTCTTGACTTTTTTGGCTTTATTCAGAAATAGTCGGTGGTGTCCTAGAGTTTCTTTAATTCTGCACTTACAGTTATGCTTACCTCCTCAGCGATATTTTGTCGGACCACTTTGGGGATATCGATTTGATAATCTTCAGGTCTTATGATGAAGGTACTGCTGGTGGATATCATACCTTCGGTGATGGTAATCGTAGCTGGCACGGAAATGTCCTGTGTAGTACCGTGCATTTCGAGCTTTCCTGTCACTTCTACTTGGTAGGCGCCATCGATTGACCAGTTCACTTTATTATCAGTAATCGCTCCAGTGAATATGGCTTTAGGATATTGATCACTTTCCATGTAGTTTTCATTGAAGTGCTCTTGCATCAAGGCTTTTTCAAAGGAAAATGATTTTATTAGCGCTGACCATTGCATTTCACCTGTCTCAGTATCGATTACGCAGACGACTTGATGATTTTTGGCGTGTATATCTTCCATTGGGGTTTCTGACAAAAATGTGATTGTTCCGACTTTGGTAAAGATTTTTTGCGCCTTAAGGGAAGGGTTGATAAATAGGATAAGTACGATGACGAGATGCTTAATGATATTCATGATGTAGATTTATATAAATATTATTAGTTAATGTTAATTCACCAGGGTGCCATTTTCAAGTACTGCACCCATCAAGTATCCAGTGCAGCGAGCAACTACGGTAATATGACTACCAGAGAGTAGATCAGTGGAGGAGTCTTGAGAGACTACCGTGCAGCTTACGCTTGATGTAGGGTCTGCTGATGTAAATTCTATTATCGACTTGCTACCTCGCTGATCAAATGTTTCAACAATACCGTCAATCTTCAGTATCTTATCCATGTATTTTCTAGTAGCAGTCAATTCAGACTTTGCGAACTCTGCTAATAGTTCCTCAGTGGACATTTCGTAGCTATATTGATCAGACGGTAGGGGAGATACCTTTTGCTGAGATTTAATCATCACCATCGTCATGAGCCCCACGATGACAGTTATAGAAATGGCGAGTATCGATTTGACAGATTTTTTGGACATCGTTATATGATATAAGTTATACATCTGGTAGAGAGCATCGATGGGGACTTTAGTTGTCAAGCGCTCCCTGTGCTATCCAAGCTCGAAGCTGATCTCGGAAACAATCAGGCAATTGAGGTCTTCCTTGTGGCATTCGCGACACTCCAGGTTGCCAGTCTATCACGGCAACTAGCTGACCATTGTCTGCAAGAGCTTTTACGTCTGTGTAAGTACTTATAGCAATACCACCTGAGGGTGACGGCCCGCTATGGCAGCCCTGGCACTCAACTCTGAGGACTGGTGCAATATCTCGTGCGTAAGATCGATCTGTGATCTCGCATGCGTCAGTAACTATTCCACAGCTATCATTGGTAGCACCTTGGAGTATCCATGTGGCAATGATATCGATTTCAGTACTGCTTAGTGATGATCGCGGAGGTGGTGGCATGAGCTTATCCGAGTCACTTTCTGTAATCACCTCATACAGATCACTCTTATCCAGATCAAATGGCTCTGTACCAGTAGTGCTGATCACATCGTCATAGTTATCTAGGCGTATGCCATCGCGTGCAGTGTTAGCATCATGACAACCGCTTATAGCACAGTTGATCTTGAGGATGGGTAAGACGTCCTGGAAGAAATAAATGATCTCATCGTCACACGGGACATAATCCATAGTATCGACAATCATTGTATCTATGATAGTAGTATCGACCATCATGGAATCTATGATCGGCTCTTCGCCCATCATAGTCTCATGCGTGCATGAGCAATGTAACTCGGCTAGGAGGAGTAGTATGATAAAAAGTAATATGGGTTTAAAAATTCTCATGTTTTGCATTGAACGTGAATATCCTGCTGAATTATCTGAAAGAAGGCTGTAGTAGATTGAAACGGTAAATCCACTGACTGAGTCGGCTGTTACTGACTTACTATTTTGGTGATGTATCTGCGCTGACTTGTAGTACAGCTGATATAGTATGGACCAGGTGATAGCTCCAGGTCAAGAGTTAGCATCTCGCTAAGAGTTATCTTGCGCTGATGCACTAGCTGTCCATTCAGCGCATGCACTTTGAGGGTGGCTGAGTGCCCTATATCCTCGTCATACCAGCCTATGATATGGATGCGCTCGCTCGGTGCTGAAGGATTGGGAAAGGCAAGTAGTGCTACGTCGCGAGATATGTCTATCGTACGTACCGTCCCTACTACAATCTCCTTGCACACAGTACTGCGGCATGCTGTCTCTGAGTCTGATACTACCAGGCATACTTTGTATATCCCTGGAAGATCAAAGGTGTGTGATGGGTGTTGCTCACGGGATATGTTGCCATCTCCAAATCCCCACAGCCATGCATCGGCCGCAAACTCTGTATTGTCATGAAGTGTGATACTCTGGGAACCACTGACATTCTCCACGCTAAAATCTGCTCTAAAGCCCAAGCAAACATCTTCTAGGATAAGCTCTTGGCAATATGACTCTTCACAGTCTGCATCGAGTATGCGAAGGCATACAAGGAATCGTCCATTGTCAAAGCGATGAAGCACAGAGTCTCTATCGCTATACAATGTACCGTCTCCCATGTCCCACTGAAAGTTTTCTATGTCCGCTAGATTAGTGGAAGTATTAATGAATAGAAAGTCTAGCCCATCTTGTACCACCTCAAAGTGAGGACGGCACAAATCAGAGTCTACGACGATCTTCTCACAGATGCTATCCGTGCAGCCTTCGCCATTGCTGACAAATAGACATACGTCATACACTCCATCTTCTGTATAGAAATGGACAGGATTTTCAATGGTGCTATTATTACCATCACCAAATGTCCATAATCGATCTAGACCCCTGCCTCTACTAAGATCGGACAAGACAATCTGCCTGTTGACAGCTCCTCGAGTAATCTCAAAGTCTGCTGCCACATCGTAGCAAACATCATTACAATCGGGAAGCGTAAGCCTAGAGCCTATGGTGCACCCAGAATCAGACTTATCGACAATACGCAGATCAATCTCTCGTCCATCTGCCATAAGCTCAATGGAGAAGGACTGCATAGGGTCACGACTATAGTCAAATGTGGCAATGATGACATCATCTATTACGACCTCATAGCGACCCGTGTGTCTCGAGGATAGAAAGTCAACAGTCATCCAGAGCATCCCGTCAGTGCACGGATCTAGATACGTAATCGTGCCAGACATGCCTATTCCTCCAGGAGACCCATGCGGTATACAGTAGTAAGGAACTGTGCCTTCAAGATCAAGACTCAAGTCATATGTGGCGCCTTGCTCGAGTAGTCCACTATCAAAGTGCGTAGGACCTGCTGATGAATCTGATGACACTGTGTGAGGTATCTCACCAGTCCAAAGAAATCTCACGATATCACCATTTTCGATCTCTATATCGCGAGGAGTGAAATCAAAATCTTCTACTAACACGGTGTCAATGACACCGACCGAGTAAGCTACAGTCAATGGACCAAATGAGCATGTATCTACACAGTTATCTTGCGAAAAAAGTGAGCTCCGAGCGCAGACGGAGGTCGCGGCATCTTGAATGGTAATCACATGATCGCTACCGTCACCCTCATATAAGAAGTATCCTTGATTCTCTCCATCTATGGACTGATACCGGCGTGGAAGGCTATCTATCAATACTCCATCGACGTAGATGAAGTACCCTAGGTCTGAGCCTCCAAAGGCATCAAAGCGATAATGCACTTCTCTCCTACCGTCTATACATGCTGGTGCAAGAGAAATGACTCCCGCCATACCTATACCCGCAGGACCGCCATGCGGAGTACAGTAGTAAGGATGATTGCCTAGCTCCTCTAGGAAGAGGTCAAATGTATCACCCTGTCCTAATAGTCCACTATCCCAGCTATCCGATCCTCCTATGGCATCAGATGTGCTTGTGTGTGGAATCGATCCAGTCCATACAAAGCGTACATTTTGACCCGATTGGACGCTCAGGTGCTGCGGTAAAAAGTCATAGTCCCTCACCTCAATTTCTTTATATACTTGCTCATGCTCGATCACAAGCAAGGAATCGATGATGCATACTTCTCCGCAGGCGTGAGTCTGTACTCGTAGCGTACTAGCACAGAACGGTGTCTCTACATCCTGTATAGTGACCAGGTGACTCCGTCCATCACCTATCAGTTCTACTCTCAGACGATTGGTGCCTGATGGATTATCATAGCTATACGGATCAGCTGTAAGCCTTATACCATCTAGAAAAACATGATAGCCCAAGGGGCTTCCTGCAGATACGTCAAACCGAAAGTAATGGACTGATTTATCATTTTCGCATGTATCGATGACAGAGATCATACCTGCCATACCTAGTCCACCAGGTCCACCGTGTGGGCTGCAGTAATAAGGGTGATCGCCTAGACTAAGATCGCTAACGACGAACGTGTCGCCTTGCCCTAGCAATCCACTATCCCAGTGATTAGCACCAGAGATCACATCGCTGGTAGCAGTATGGGGAATCTCGCCTACAAAGTCAAATAATATAGATTGACCAGCAGACACTTCTATAAAGGAAGGATCAAACGCGAAGTCCTTTACAAGTATGTGAGCCGCAGAGGCATCAGATTCTGTAAAATCTGTGATCAGACATAGAACTCCACAGTCTGGTAAGGCAATGTCCACAGTATCTCTGCATGTCGCATCACGATCATTGATAAGAACTATGGTCGCAGATTGACCATTACCAGAGACTGGTATTTGCGCGAAAGCGCTTCCTGTATCATCTGTAATCAATGGATCTTCTGATAGCATGATACCGTCTTTATACAAATGAAAGCTCTCGTCTGCCGAGTCCGCCTTTATGGACACGTCAAGAGTCACTACGCTACCCTCACACTCGCTGATGGATATATCAAATTGCTCCAGAGAACAATTGTCAGCGGAAGAATCAACACTCGGACTGAGATAAAAGATACTGTCTTGACAGCCCATCACCGAAATGTCATACAGTGTAATCATATGTAGGGAGCCGTCTCGTGGTAGCCGTACTGTGACCTGCTGATGTCCTGAAAGATCATTCTCTACGCGATGGTCATCGTCAATGATGCCATCTATACCTATATCAAATCCGTCCGACGATGTTCCCTCATAAGCAAAGACCAGCGTGAGGTCAATGCTATCCAAGGGGCTTCCCAGTGCGACGATAACTCCAGACATACCCACACCACCTGCAGCACCATGCGGAGCGCAGTAGTATGGATGTTCGCCTGGCTCTGATATGATGACATCATATGTCGCCCCTAGCTCTAGCAAGCCAGAATCAAACTGATCGATACCAGATGTGGCATCTGAGGTTGCCGTATGCGGTATATCTCCGGTCCACTCAAATCGTACCGTGTCACCAGCTCGTATATCTATAGCAGCAGGGGTAAATGTAAAGTCCTCGACCCGCACTGTGTAAGTAGATGGCCTGCCTGTCTCGAGTGAGAGTATGTCTATGTGACATGCGAGTGTACAATCCGTAGTAGTGATGGTACTGCTGGCTGCACAACTCGGATCCAATTTATCTCGTATTTCTATCAGATGTGTAGCCCCATCTCCAGGTAATGACATCTGGATTTCCGTGTCACCATTTACTATAGGACTTTCACCGAAGAAAACTCCATCTATGAATATCTCCACCTCGCTGCTCGCATTCATAGCAGATACTATGAAGTGAGCAAGCTGCTCATTGCTATCATCGCAGCTTTCCAGACTCTGCAGCTCCAGTGACAAGGTGCAGACCATTCCCGCCTCACAGTCAGGTGTGACGATGGAAGTGAGAGAAAAGCACGTAGGATCTGCAAGATCCGTTACGCTAATGTCATGAGAAAGGCCATCTCCCAGAACCAGTACAGTGATCTCTTCGCTTCCAGAGGCGTCATAGGGATAAGAACCATAGGCCAGGCCATCTATGTCCACTTGATAGCCGTCTATGCCAGTACCTATAGGCATGAAACTAAGTAAAACGGGTACCTGATTGTCTGCGCAATCGGCCTGTACGGTGATAGCCCCTGACATACCTACGCCCCCAGGTGCTCCGTGTGGAGCACAGTAATAAGGGTGGAGGCCTTCGCTAAGTATAGGGCTGAGGTAGTTACCACCAGTGCCTAATAATCCACTATCCCAACTATCAGCACCTGACGTAGCATCTGAGGTAGTAGTATGATCTATATCTCCTACGAAGACCCATTCTACTTGATCTCCAGAGCTAATCGTGATATCAGCTGGGTCAAAGTCAAAGTCAAGTACGTCCACGCGGTGGACTGTACTAGTGGTGGGTAGAGAGGCTTCTAGCTGGGTGATCTCGCATGCGACGCTACAGTCCGTAGTCACCACTGACAAGGCCGCATTGCAACCAGGATCTTCGGTATCTTGCACTTCTATAAGGTGGGTAGCTCCGTCACCGGGTAAATTAATGGAGATGATACTGGTGCCGCTAGGGTCGTAAGTAAAATCATCGTGTGGGGTGCCATCGATAATGACGGTGAATTGAGGGCCTGTATTGATAGAGTTGATAGTCAGCAGGAAAGCGATATGGTCCATGGCATCGCAGTTGCCATCAGGCATGGCTGTCATACTGATGCTACAGCTCGGCGCAGCTCCACAGTCTGGAGCCACAAAGTCACGACTCACACTGCACGTCGGATCAGCTACATCCTCTACAGTAAATGTGTGCGCTAGGCCGTCACCAGCTTGAGGGATGATCAAAGACTGGAGTCCAGTACCTGCATAGTCAAATGGGCTACCTGCAATGGCTATACCGTCACGTAGCACATTGTAACCTTCTGGCCCTGCCATAGTCGTCATAAAGCTAATCTCGAGATCCACATCACCTGTGCCACTACAGTTGGCTACTATCGTTCCACTCATGCCTACCCCTCCAGCTGCGCCATGAGGTATGCAGTAGTATGGATGAAGACCTGGATTTCTGACTTGGACTTCAAAGGAGGATCCTAGAGAAATCACTCCACTATTCCATGCATCATCACCTGCTGAGGCATCTGAGGTCGTACTATGACCATCGCCTACCCACTGAAAATTCACTACATCTCCAATGGTGATGGTGGTGGTCTCAGGGCTGAAGAAATCATCACCCACCTCTACAGTAAATGCACTGCCACCGCTATATCCCACTTGCATAGCAGATAAGAAGCAGTCAGAGCTGCAATCTTCGACTTGGACACTGATTTCTGTACCACAAGTAGCTATATCTGTGCTCTGTATATGTAAGATATGTGCGAGGCCATCTCCCGAGATATCTATTGCAGTGACAAGGGGGTTTTCACCATCAATTTCGAAGGGTGAACCAGGGACACTCTGTCCATCCAGGAGGATATCAACCTCGTCAGCGTTATCGTAGACATCAGTAATGGTAATATCCATAGGGATGAGTCCGTCCGCTGCGCAAGAGCCGAGCGTATAGTTAAGGCTCAAGACACAGGTTTCTATTCTTATCTCCACATCCGAGGTGCATCCACTAGCTGTGACTATCTCTAGGAGCACATCATACCTGTCTGCAGATGGAAAGGTGTGTGTGGGATTTTGCTCATTTGAGGTACCCCCATCGTCAAAGTTCCATAGCCATGATGATATGGGGTCTGAGGGGTCAGATGTGGAAAGGTCTGTAAAATCAATGGTCAGCCCCGTCTCACCATGGGTAAATAAGGCTGTACAAGATTGAGCAGTAAGGGCGCTGATAATATGTAATAATGCGAATAGTAATATCCATCTCATGACTATAAAAATGCAAAATTCAATATACACATACAGTACTGGCGGCGATGGAAGTGCTGAAACGGCAAAGTTTATAACTGAAAAGGCTGTCCGTTTCAGTGAGCGGATTTGCAGAATCAGGAGCGTATTTGTAGTAAGTGGGATGTGCCGAGTATACCTTTGATCGATGAAGTGGAATGCGATGATACTCTTGAGTATGTGGTCTTTAGGTGCTTTCGCACAAATGCCTAAACCGAATTTATTAATCTTTTTGTCGGAAGACTGTCCAGTAAGTCAGCATATGGTTAGAGAGCTGCAAGCGCTGCAGGAATTTAGTGAAGAAATTACACTCAAGGCGGTATTTCCCATGCGTTACAGCACCACCGAATCAGTCGAGAAGTGGATGCAGGAAAATCAACTTGAGCAATTTGAATGGATCCTAGATAGTACTCACATTTATGTCCATCGGTATAAGCCCAGAGTGGTGCCTGAGGCAGTATTCTTGACAGTCAACAGTGAGATGATACTGTATAAGGGGCGTATCACGGATGCCTTCCATAAAGTGGGAAGAAGAAAGCACGGTAAAGTGTCAAGAGATCTATATACTTATATAAGCGATTATCTCGAAGGCTCGCAAGAAGTCATACCAGTAACCAATCAAGCAATAGGATGTCTGATCGTGGTGCGAGAATAGTGTGGATGCTGGTACTATGTATAGGTCTCACTTCCGTATATAGCCAGGACTATTACTCGCACGTAAGGCCGATTATCATAGAGAATTGTTTTCCTTGTCACGCCAGTGGCGGTATAGGACTGATACCTCTGACAACATATGCGGAAGTTTCGAGCTATGCGGCTATGATTGCTCAGGTCACGCAAGAGAGGTACATGCCTCCGTGGTTGCCAGAAAGTACGAGTAAGGAGCTCGTCAGTGAGCGCGTACTAGATGATGAGGATTTGATACTATTAAATGACTGGCTAAAAAATGGATTAAAAATCGGCCAGCCTCAGATCCAAATGGACAGTATGACGCTCGCTGCTGCTCATGATCAGAAAGAGCAAGATCTCATCGTACTACCTGTGTCTAATGGATTTGAACACTATGGAGTATATTACGAGCAGTACCAGAATTTTCTCCTTTCTTACGATACAGATTACGATGTATACATAGACTCCATTGCATTGGTGCCAGGAGATTCCTCCATAGTAAGGTCGGTGCGAGTTGCTACTATAAAAGATACCATGGCTCCTATAGCCCTGGACGAGTGGGATCCCCGCGAAGGCTACTATCACTTTGGTAGTGTGGGCATAGATACGGAGTCTAGCATATGGTATACGTGGCAGCCAGATCAGGAAGGGAGGATCTCGCCTCCAGGCACATCATGGGTGCTCAAGAAGGGACATAGACTACTCGTACATATAGTTTATGGACCGAGCCTCAAGGCCAAGTCAGATTCTACCCACTTAATATTGCGCAGAGGCCCTAGGACATCACAGACCCTATGTACAGAGAAGATCATAGATCGTAGTGATTTGCTCTCTGATCCCTTTCCCATACCGAGTGGCAAGACCGCTATACTCTATGCAGTAGATACATTATCAGAAAGGAAAGTCTTGCGCTCCATCTATATCCATGGACAATTATATTCAAGAAAATGGGAGGTCTTTATAAAATCAGCAAATGGAGAAGCGATAGAATTACTTAAAATTTTAGATTATGACCTGCACAGAAATGAAGAGTATCATCTAAGGCAGCCTCTCACTCTCGAAGCGGGAGCGACTATCCATGTGCGCGCTCACTATGATAATACAGAAAAGAATCCCTATAGCCCCTCCAATGGTAAGGGGGATCTACTTCATGGCTATGGTATGTTTAAAGAAATATTTACTGTAGAATTTGGACTCATTTGTGACTAGCGTCCATCAGTGCTGATCTAGCCATTTCTTGAAACGGGGAGTCCTCAGAGTGCTGACGATCTGAGGATGATCATGCTCTGGCTCAGTGACGACCTTGAGTCTTGCTTTGCTATGCCTCGTAATGGATTTTATGCCATTGATGTGTACAATGACTTGTCTATTAATTCTAAAAAAGTCCTTAGGTGGCAGTTTCTTCTCTAGGTCTTCAAGCGTATCCGAAAGCGGTATGTTTCTGCCATCATTCTTTACCGCATAGCTAATCTTGTCACGACTATAAAAATATCGAATAGTCGACAGATCCAGCGGGTAGAATTTATTCGAGAACTTAGCAAGTATTCTTTTTGTATCCGTACCTTGGCTTTCTTTTGGAAGATTGCTATTTCCCACATTTTGATAGTCTAAGTACCTGTTCCAAGAATTTTCCAAATCAGCTGTACTGACGGGCTTCAATAAATAATGAAGTGCATTTTTCTTGAATGCGTCTATTGCATAGCTGTCATATGCTGTGATGAATATAACCGGGATGTCTACTTTGATCATGTCAAAGATTGCGAGAGAGTTGCCATCTGAGAGATTGATGTCCATGTAGATAAGATCGACTGGATTGTCATCTTTGAGATAGTGGACTGTGGCTTCTATACTATCGCGTATCACTATTGTACAATTGCCCATGGTAATGCCTTGCAGCATCTTTTCCAGTCGATCCGCCGCGACCCACTCATCTTCTACTATGAGTATAGAAGTCATATATGCACGGTCGGTAATCGCACGATAAATGAATCAATTGTCTGGGATATGACTACCTCTTTTTGCATAGTCATCTGGACCCTTTGTGAGAGATTTTTCAGACCAGTCTTGGTGCTAGCTATTCTTGGTGATGATCTCTTAGGGCGGATATCATTTTTTATCAGAAGGTCATAATCGCTGTCCTGAGTGATAGAAATCTTGAGCGGTTCTCTTGTGGTATGCCTGTTGTGTTTCATTGCATTTTCTACTAGTAGCTGCAGAGACATAGGCGGTATCTGTCTATGTGTGTCAGAGATATTTATGTCCACAAGTAAGGAATTTTTATGGCGTAGCTGTAGTAAATCAATATAGATGTTAAGCATAGAAAGCTCATCACTTATACGTACGAGCTTTTTAGTTTGGCTCTGCACCACGATCCTGTAAAATTCAGAAAGTTTCTCAGCAAATTTAGCGCTTTGCTGAGGATTAATGTCGATAAGGCCTGCAAGGGTATTGAGACTATTGAAGAGAAAGTGAGGAGAGACTTGATTGCTTAGGTTGTAAAATCGAGATTCCCATAAGACTTTCTCCTGCTCATATTTTTGAGACTTGCGTCTCTGATACCTTCTGACGAGTAGAAGAATGACTGCTATGGTGAGCAACGCTGCGATGATCACAGTAGCGGTCCTGCGATACCAATGTGGCTGGATCGTGAAGCTGAGTTCGCTAGTGGGGCCGCTGAGATCGAGCAGCTCATGGTAATAGGAGGTGACAAAGTTGTAGGAGCCTGGCGGTAGGGAAGGATAACTCACAAGCTTGTCCGTAGTAAAGCGTGATCGCGGATCGTGATTTTGTAATTGGTACTTTACCACCCATCCTTCGCTTATGTGAGCATCTGAGTACGAGAGATTGATGGTAATATTGTTATTTTTCTCATGGATGTCCAGGCCGTCACCTAGCGGAAGCTCTATTAAGTTAGCTTCCCAGCTCTGTATTTTTATGCGATCGGTAAAGTCATAGCTGTAATGTAATTTATGTCTTTGAATCTTATCATTGAGTAGGTAGTAAAGAAAGTCTTGAGATGCGCTCGTACCTCTGATCACAGGTAGGGTGGTCATACCTGGCGGTAAGAGATTGAGCCCAGTGATAGATCCTTCTGCCCCTTTGCTATAAGTGCCATGCGGTGTATAAGCGTAAATCAGTTCATCACGCACTTCTATGCCGTAGTGGCTGGATATGGTGATCGGAATCGAAGAGACCTTTCTTATGGAGTCATTTGCCAGTTTGAGGAGTCCTACATCAGATGCGACGACCACAGTGTCATTCCAGAGATCTATATCGTAGAGACTTATACGATCTATACCTATGGAGTCAGGATCAGCCAGCGTAGTTACATCCATGTGTGATAAATCTACTTGATAGAGTCCCTGGCGATCTGTGCCTGCGTATAGTCTTTCCGCAGTAGAGAAAATCGTCAAGAAATACGAATTGGGTAAACCGCTGATCCAGATAGGATCATTGCTAAGAGTCCCCTCGGGAGTTTTCTGGTAATAGCATAGACCAGCCAAGGTGCCTAGGTAGACTCTGTCCTGAGCCACGTGGATTGCCAGTATGGATTCATCACCGATAACTTTGGTGGGTATTTTATTATCAATAATCTTGTAATTCTTGTCGAGAACATATAGTCCATTTGAAAATGTACCTATATAAATGTGGCTACTGTCACTTTCAATATTGGTGATATTAGCATGAGCTATTATTGAGGTGATATCATCCTTAATCAGATGTAGATGCTGGGTTGTGCCTACTATGACATCATCGCCTCGTACAAGTATAGCCTGTAGATCGAGTATTTCCGCTGATTCATAAGAGTCGGCGACAAGGGAAAACTCATATAGGATCTCAGCTGTCAATACATATAAAGAAGACTGTGTGACTTGAAAGTCTATGATGTCGTGTGGTACTGTGATATATTCGCTTTCTTCATTGTTTAGCCAATTATATGCATATACGGTCTTCTGCCGTATGTAGTACATGATATTCGATGATATAGAGATGAGGTGTGGTAGGGCAGAGACATCTTTCAATTCGTGATGCACAAGATTGCCACTTTCCGTATTGTACTGTACCAAGTCACCAGTCTCACTATGAGTATACACTAGATGCTCGTCTCTTAGCAGCGTAGTTAAGAGTGTTTTCGGCATGTGAGGTACGAGCCATAAGTCATCCGTATGTCTATTCATCCAGTAGAGACCTCTGTCAGCAGCTATTAGCAATGAATCTTTAGACCAGTGCAATGTGTCATTCCAGTAACCAGTCTGTATATGCATGGTGTCAAGAGACAGCCTGGTGGGTACATATTCTGGCACATGTCTTAATCGAGTATCCTCTAGGGCAAATACTCCATCATCGCACTCTAGTAGGAGCTGATCTGCAGATATTTCTATGCGGCTAGGGGTAGAGCAAGCCAGTGTAGTGATACTGTGCTCAGTCGATATAGGTCTCCATTGAGCTTGAGAGCATACTGGCATGATTAAAAGAAATGCTAGCCCTACGCAGATGCTGTGAAATGTATAGCTCCAATGTGTGATCATGAATCCTCCAGATCTGATAGACTAGGTGAATTACTGATGCTGCGACTCAGCATTCTAGCTTTTATTGCTACGGATAAACACTCCCGAAAGCTTAATTTCTATATTCTTGGCGATTTTTTGATCCACAATTTTGGGGATGTGGATATCATAGTCCTTTAGCTCTATAGAGAAGTCTCCGTTAAAGTGGAGACCGTCTTCGCGGTTGACGACTTGGATGGGTATCATCACAGTTTTAGTCATGCCATGAATTTGGAGCCTTCCCTTGGCGTGCAACATCTGATCTGCGCCATATGCTTCCTTATCATAATTAATTTCTTCTACCAGGCTACCTATAAAGATGGCCTCGGGATGTTGCCGGATTTCGATGTAATTCTCCAGAAAATGTATACGCTGAAGGGCATTGTTAAAACCTTCAAAGCTGGACATGACAATCTTAATAGCAAATTGTCCACTGGATGGATCGAGTACACCTTCTGAAGATCGCGTAGATGCTGATATCGATTCCAGTGGGGCACTAGATACAAATTCGACAAGGGATTCTTCAAGTTGTAGCACATCTGACTGAGCACTGACAGCGGCAAAGCTCACAGTCTGCAAGCATATCAGCACTGTCCTGATGACCACTCGAAGTTGACTCTTTAAGGCATATTGATGGAGATATTTCATAAGGCATTTAGCGTACTATGCTGCATACGCCTAACGCGCCTGTGATTATATGTAGTATGTCAAGTAGGTGAGGTACGTAGGCTTCTATCTTGTGCTCTTACGCGCTGACGGCTGATGATAGCATGGCACATAAGCGCATCGGTAGCCCTAGGGAAGTGGTAGCATAAAGTAATTGCTGGTACAGAGTGAGCCTGCAAGGCGAGTTGGATTAGCTTACAGACTTTGACGACCTTTGGAGTCGATTCCAACCACATCACCCATGAGCTACCTCATCGCCGAAAACATAAGCCTCTCACGCGGCGAAAAAACTCTCCTCGATGAGGTCACTCTGATCATGAACCAAGGTGACAAAGTCGCACTGGTGGCACGCAATGGTTCTGGAAAGAGCACATTTCTGCGGATACTCGCTGGTGATGAGAAGTCAGAAGGACAGCATACACTGAAATTTCATCCGAGCGCACGACTAGAATTTCTCCGACAGGAGCCAGAGTTTGATCCTGAGGCAAGCATTTATGATGCTGCGCTCACAGCAGGCTTCCCAGCACATGATGAGCTACGACAAGTAAAGCAAGATGACCCTGAGACAGTACTCAGTCCCGAGCTTGCTCGCACGGATGCGCGCGTCAAGGAACTCCTATTTAAGATGGGCTTGACCAGACTGACTGAGAAGACAGCTGTGCTGAGCGGTGGAGAAAAAAAGCGCCTAGGACTAGCCAAGGTATTTGCCACAGAGCCCGACTTCATCATCATGGATGAGCCCACTAATCACCTTGACCTTGACATGATCGAGTGGCTCGAGCAGCGACTGCAGCATCCTGGTCTCACACTTCTACTCGTGACGCACGATCGATATTTTCTTGATCACGTGTGCAATGGAATCATAGAGCTAGAGCACGGAGAATTCATCAAGTACACAGGTAATTATACAGACTACCTCGAGAAGCGCGCCATACGACAGGACACGCAGAGATCTGAGAGGAGTAAAGTTGAAAAATTGCTCAAGAAAGAACTCCAGTGGATCCGCAGATCTCCCAAGGCCCGCACGAGCAAGAGTAAGGCACGTGTGGATAAGTTCTACGAAACTAAAGAATCCATAGAAGGGCCGTCCGACCCTGGTGTACTACAGATGGAGATCGACATGCACAGACTGGGAAGCAAGATCCTGGAGTGTCATCATATATCTAAGTCACTAGGGGGTAAGCTACTTTTCGAGAACTTTGATTATAAATTTAAGCGAGGCGAAAAAGTAGGGAT
>JAHDBH010000024.1:0-8108 GCA_020630495.1 Saprospiraceae bacterium | reverse complement strand
GACATCATCACGCTCAATATTCTAGAAGAGTACCTTGAAGACTACGAAGGCTGCGCTATCATCATATCGCACGATCGATACTTCATGGACAAGATCGTAGATCATCTCTTTATACTCAGAGGCGACGGTACCATCAAGGATTACAATGGTAAGTACACCGACTACCGCGCTGAGCAGGGAGCACTTTCCACATCATCGGCGAGCTCAGCACCCGCTAAGGAAAGTGAAGCCAAGATCGACCACCAGAGAGAGAAAGAACTAAAAAATAAAATCCGCAAACTAGAGCGCGAAATTGAGTCACTTGAAAAGAAAAAGACCGATCTCGAATCGCAAATGATGGATGCGCAGCTGGATCCCGATAGGATCGCGGAGCTCTCAAGAGCCTTTTCAGAGATTGGCGATCAGCTAGCCGTGGCTGAGGAAGCATGGATGGAGCTGGTGGATTGAGGATAAGTCTTGATACTTGAGGACTCAAGTACCCAAGTACATATGTGGTGAGGGTACCAGCATTGCTGAAACAGCGGTACTTGATTTTCGACATACGACACCAGTGATCCATCATTTAATTATCACGCATTGACCCCTATCGATCTGATTATCACTACCTTTAAGCCAGAGAAGAGAAGCGTACAGAGCAGAAGGGCATAGATATACTACCATCACCAGATCTTACCATCTGGCGGACGATATAGACATACCGGATTTATACATCCGACCTGGTATAGCAGGTACTACAGGGGCTGGACCAGGGCTTTCTGACACCGTACGGTGATCCACTCATCAGAGTATGGAGACCACGGGATATACAGATACACGAGATAAGCTGATCGCTCAGTATGATGCTGGTCGGCTGGCACACACGCTGCTGGTACAGGGATTGCCTGGCTGGGGAGCGCTGCCTATGGTGCTCGAGCTCGCCTCTCATATCTTGGCTCAGCCTTCTGCTCCAGGGCTTTTTGGCTCCACGAGTCTTCTCGACCCGCGAGAGTCTAAGGACAAAAGCCAGCCCCCAAAGATTACACGACTCCTAGACCATCCAGATCTGCATATCAGCTATCCATTTATTAATAGCAGCAGCTCAGGTAGCTCTACCACAGATGAGTCCATCGCCACATGGAAAGCCTACGTGCGCGAGCATCCCTATACTAATGATCTTGATTGGTTTCATCACCTGTCGTCGACGCTGAGCGGCAATAGAAAAAATCCGACGGGCAATATCAACAAAGCCGAGTGCGACAACATCCTCAAGAAGCTGTCCCTCAAGGCATTTGGCAATAATCCCAAGGTGCTCATCATATGGTACCCAGAGTACCTAGTCAAAGAGGGAAATCGACTGCTCAAGACTCTCGAAGAACCCACAGACGACACATATATCATCATGATCGCGGAGAACTCACAGAATATCTTGCGCACCATACGATCAAGATGCCAGACCGTGCAGATGAGACCATGGAGTGATGAGCTGATACGCAGCACACTGCTCAGACAACATCCACAGCTAAGTACGGATAAGCTAGCAGACGCAGTACGCAGAGCTGAGGGCGATATGCGACGAGCCCTGCAGCTAGCAGAGAGCGACACCAGTATGGAGAGCGACGCCGTCCTGCAATGGTTCAGACTTTGCTACGCTGATCAGATAGAAGAACTGCGCAAGCACACAGAGAGCTTCGCTGCCATGAGCAAGGATCTGCAGACAGAGTGGATGGAATACAGCTTGTTTTTTCTGGCGCAGATCTTGCGACAAAAGTCTCAGCCAGATTACGAGATGCTACTCACTGCTGGGGAGGCGTCAAGCGCCAAAAAGCTTGGCCAGCTCCTCACCCTAGACACTATAGATCATATGACAATACTCATCGAGAAAGCGATCGTCCAGATTAGACGCAATGCTAATCCTCGCCTCCTGATGATGAATATATCGATGCTATTTCACAGCCTTCTGAGGACAGGAAGGCTGCCTGAGTATAGCCTCACAACAACAGTACAATAACATGGGATGCAATACATGCGGAACCAATGGCTGTAGCCCAGCCGGCTGCGGTGACAACGGTCACTGCTCCACAGGCGGCTGCAATAGAAAAAACACCTACGACTGGATGTCTCACCTAGACATCGGTAGCGCAGATAACTCACACCTCATGGAGATCAGCTTCAAGAATGGTGCGCACAAGGACTTCTACGCTAATGATACCAGCCAGCACTTTGATCAGGGAGACCTCGTAGCCGTGGAAAGTAGAAACGGATATGACGTCGGCAGCGTGAGTCTCAGCGGCGAGCTCGTAAAGCTCCAGATGAAAAAGAAACGCTTCAAAGACGGCACCGTACTACCAAAAGTCCTTCGCAGAGCACACAATAAAGATCTACAGAGACTCAAGGAAGCGCGTGACCGCGAAAAAGAAACCATCATCCGTGGGCGAGCCATGATCAAGTCGCTCAATCTCAATATGAAGCTCAGCGATGTCATCTACCAAGGTGATATGCGCAAGTGCACCTTCTATTATACAGCAGATGGGCGCATAGACTTCCGCGAGCTCGTACGCATACTCGCCAAGGAATTTAAGGTCAAGGTAGAGATGCGTCAGATCGGAGCGCGGCAAGAGTCAGCTCTGCTAGGAGGCATCGGATCCTGCGGGCGAGAACTGTGCTGCAGTACCTGGCTCAGCGACTTCAAGTCAGTCAATACCGCCGCCGCGCGCTACCAGAATCTCGCTATCAATCAAGCAAAGCTGAGCGGTCAGTGTGGACGTCTCAAGTGCTGTCTTAACTACGAGCTCGATACCTACATGGATGCGCTCAAGGAATTTCCGCGCAAGGCAGACTCACTACATACCGAAGAAGGCAAGTGCGTACTCATCAAGACAGACATCTTTAAACGAGTAATGTACTACAGCATACCATCCGCCCGAGGTAGGAATAGCATCACCGCCGTACCACTAGACCGCGTCAAGGAAGTCCTAGAGCTCAATAAGAATGGCGAGAAACCAGACAAGCTCGTAGATACAGAGGCTCTACTCGCCGAACTGGCAGCACAAGAAGTCAAGTTTGCGGACGTGACAGGACAAATCGATCTACCCGCCGAAAAACGCAAAAAACGCGGTAGAGGTAATCGCAATCGCAATAGAAACCGTGGACGAAATAAGAAGTCGGGAGGATCTGGAAATCCAAGAAACCAAGACAATAAACAAAGCGGCCAACAGAGAAAGAAAAAGGACGGCAGCCCTGAGGGCGGTGCTGATAAGCCTCAAGGGCAAAAGCCTAAGAGCAATAAGTCTCGCAGAAACAAAAGATCGCGAGGACCACGCAGAGACAATAAGCAGGGGCCAGCTCAAAACTCAGGTCGCGGACCCAAGTCAGATAAGAGATCAGGCGCTAAGCCCTCAGCCAATAAATCTGGTAGCAATAGGCCACCACAAAACAAAGACCCTAAGAATACCGATTCATAGTATACCACTACAGACAGACATATAGATATGACATACGATCTCGCAATCATCGGTTCAGGACCTGGAGGATATGTAGCAGCGATCAGAGCATCGCAGCTAGGTATGAAGACGGCCATCATAGAGCGATATGCTACACTAGGCGGTACTTGCCTCAATGTAGGCTGCATACCGTCCAAGGCACTGCTGGATAGCTCCGAGCACTTTCATAATGCCGCTCAGCACTTCGCCGAGCACGGCATCAAGATCCCCGCACCCAAGCTTGATATGCCGCAGATGGTAGATCGTAAAGCCGCTGTGGTAGATCAGACCACGCAGGGCATCGACTACCTCATGAAAAAGAATAAGATCGACGTCCTCCACGGGCACGGCAGCTTTGTAGATAAGAATACCATATCGATCAAGGCCGATGATGGCTCCACGCAGGAGATCACAGCCAAGAATGTCATCATCGCCACTGGATCTAAGCCCATCACACCCGAGAGCATGGGCTATGACAAGAATCGGGTCATCACCAGCACTGAGGCCCTGCAGATCCGCAAACTCCCCAAGACCATGATCATCATCGGAGCGGGAGTCATAGGGCTGGAGCTAGGTAGTGTATTCGCTCGACTGGGCACACAGGTGGAAGTCATAGAATACCAAGACCGCATCCTTCCAGGAATGGATAAGGACTGTAGCAAAGAGATGGCGCGAGCTCTGAAAAAGCTCGGCATCAAGTTTCATCTCAAGCACGCCGTCCAGACAGTCAAGGGTAGCAAGACCATGGCCAAGCTAACCGTCGCCAAGCGCGACGGCGAGGAGACCATAGAGATGAAAGCTGACTACTGCCTCATAGCCATCGGCCGCCGTCCCTATACAGATAATCTTGGCCTAGAAAATGCTGGTGTCCAAGTGGACGATCGCGGCAGGATCATAGTGGATGATCACCTGCGCACAGCAGCAGATAATATCTATGCGATAGGAGACGTCATCCGAGGTATCATGCTCGCTCATAAGGCCGAAGAAGAGGGCATGCTCGTAGCTGAGTATCTCGCGGGACAGAAGCCTCATATCGATTACAATCTCATACCCAATGTCGTCTACACCTGGCCAGAAGTTGCTAGCGTAGGCAAAGCTGAGCACGAGCTCAAGGAAGCAGGCATCCCGTTCAAATCAGGAAAATTCCCATACAAGGCCCTCGGCCGAGCGCGAGCCTCTGGCGACACAGATGGTATGGTCAAGGTACTTTCCCATCAGGATACAGATGAGATCCTAGGAATGCACATCGTAGGAGCTCGAGCGGCAGACATGATCATGGAGGGTGTGGCACTGATGGAATTTCGCGCTACGGCGGAGGATATGGTGCGTATGTCGCATCCACATCCCACATATACAGAGGCTATCCGCGAGGCGGGCCTAGGCGCGACGGGCAATCGCATGCTACATATATAGACTGCCTGTGCTGATATGTTAAATCAGGCATAATTTCCCCTGCAGATCACCCAATGAGCTCACATCTCGTGTTACTTCGGTAGACATAATTAGACGACTATGAGATATCTGACCTTACTCGCCTTCCTTTGTAGCATTTCACTGATTCAAGCTCAGGATGCTAAGACAGATGCACTTTTGCAATCACTTGTAGATAAGTATTCTGAGAGCGCTTCCGCGCAAATGTCATTCAGTCTCGAAATCACTCCAGCAGAAAGCGATAGCGAGACATTTGCGGGAACATTTGCCCGAAAGGGCTCAAGCTTCTACCTCAATAGTCCGATGCAATCAGTCATCAGCGATGGTAAGGACGCGTGGATCTATATTCCAGATAATGAGGAAGTTCAGATTGTGGATGCGGATGAGGAAGGTTCGCTGTTTTCGCCACAGACGCTGCTAGAAAAATTCTACAACGATAGTTACAAGTATCGCACGCTGCCAGCTGCATCAGACGGTAGCCAGATCATAGAATTTGTCCCCGTAAATGCCGAGGACGAGGAAATCTATAAGATGAAAATGACCGTGCAGCCAACAGCGCTTCTCATCCAGGAACTTAAGGCCTTCGATCGCTCAGGTGATACCTATACGATGACGCTCAGCGATCAGGAATTTGATCTGGAGCTGGCTGATGAGCTATTCGTATTTGACGCTAAGAATTATCCTGATGCCTACATCGAGGATCTGAGAATCGACTGATCGCCGAGTCAGCAAACAATATTTACAGACTATCATGGACTTGCTTGCCCTGCGCATAGCAGTAGATCGCTGATGGCACATATCGCAGCTCGTACCCGTCTAGATCTATACGATCCGTGATGTCAAGAGTCGTCACAGTGGCGCCAGAGAGACCATTGTATTTCAGAAATTTTCTTAAGCTCTTGAGCTCTCGTGGCTTGGCGTGGTACTTATTGCTCCATTTGATCTCCGTTGCTATCTCAGCTTTGAGCTTTCCAGGATGTAGTCGCACCACATCTACCTCACCAGATCTCCATCTAGAGTAGTAGGGCGAGTCTCTGGTATCGTGAAACCACTGCGCGTAGATCGCCGTCTCCACCAGATTGCCCATCAGATCAGCAGTAGCATCTATAGGCGCTATCAGTGCACTGCGCAGCGAGGGATTGGTCAAGTAGATCTTGAAGTAATTGGCTCGTTTAAATTTCTTGCCATTCTGATCTACTCGGTGGACCACCTTAATCAGAAATGCCGCTTGTAAATAGTGAATGTACTTCTTGATCGTATTGCCCGAGACTCCTGAGGTCATAGACAGCGACTCATAGGTAAATTCATTTCCACTGTTGTAGGCGATCGTAGTGAATAGCGAATTGAGCTCTTGCACGTCCTGAATGCCATATAGACTCGGTAGATCCCGCAGGAGCACCTTGTCTATGATGTCGCTTTTGATATAGCGGCCAGGATTGGTCCTGATCGCTGGCGAAAGCGATATCTCAGGATATCCTCCGTAGTTGATATAGTCTACAAAGTGGCGATTGAGCTCGGCGATGTCGATTGTATCAGTAGTCAGAGTGCTCTTGTCTCCGCCTGATTCTCGGGTGATCATGAGATGATCGAGTTCCTGCAAGTGGATGTACTCGTGAAATGTCAGCGGTGGCAAAGTGAAATCTGTGAATCGCCCCGCTCCTGACTCATCACTCTTAAGCTTGAGCGCTGCGGCTGCAGAACCTGATACGACGAATTTACATCTGTGATAAGAATCAACAAGTGACTTGAGATGGAGCTCCCAGTCCTTGAGATACTGTATCTCATCAAAGAATATGTAATAGCCAGATAGATCATCTTCCTTACCTATGATTTGTCTGCATAGGCTGAAGAGTCCCTCGATGCCTAGACCGTTGTAGATAGGTGTCTCTATGGAGAGATAGATGATCTTCTGCGGATCGGTGCCATTGTCTATGAGTTCCTGGATGGTGTGGTAGATCATGACCGTCTTACCCACACGCCTGGGACCCATGAGGACTACCGCGCGCTTGATGGTATCCTCCTGTATCAACTGATAGAATCTGCTGAAGTAAAGCCGCCTATGGAGCTCACCGAAGTAGCGATCGATACGACCACCTTTCCACCAGGGATTCTCAAACTGGATCCTGCTGATGATCTGACCTTCTGTAACATTGAGGAGTGCCATGGGAATGGTGAGCATGGTGTGAAAGGTCAAAAATACACGTATAAGATTAAAATGTTGATATTATATGTAAGTTTTAGTATGTTTAAGATGATTGAGATGATATTAGACGTCAATATGCATAAATAGATTTTGCGTGTATTGACCCTCTTATCGAAGAAGTTGAGAGCGCGCAATAGACGCTAGAGCACAGCTTGGGCGCAGATACAGCAGCAACGATGAGCAGAATGAGTGCAACTGGGCAACTGACCGCAACTGATACGCGCTAGTGAGCGAAGCAATGTCTAGCGGGACCCGTGAGATGATGATTAGATCTGATAATTGTGCATCTAAGATCAAAGATTTGATTCTAGGTGTATGCAATTAGCTATTTAAGATGAAGTAGATGACGCTATACGCTCAAAGAGTGCTTGTAAAATGAAAAAGTTGACTTTATAGGTCAACTTTAGTGCACTTAAGATTAATTTATTGATCTTAAGTGCATATTACGGTTCAGAAGGGATGAACGAATTGATCTTACACGCATAAAAGACTCGAATCACATCAAGTTGAGGCTGTCACATTAAATATGCGCTGAGTCCCACCTTAAATTTAAACAGCCAGTCGCTCTGGCACTTAAGCCAATGTCGCGAGAGCAGCCCAGCGTGTCGCTCATAGCGGTAGCCCATATTTCTTAGTCTACCGTGATACAGTACTACTCGACCCGCACGCGGAGCTTCTTAGGAAACTTGACCTCGTAGGAAAATTCCACATCTCGGCTCGCGCTAGGTGCCAGGCGGAGATCCCATGTAAGGATGCCTGTGTCCTCGTCTAGCTCAGCGCTGCCGATCTCTTGGTCTATGTCAATGCGCTCATCTGTAGATATGGGCACCTGATCTTTGATGATGAGTCGTATGGGCACTTGCTTTCTATTGCGAGCATCGATCTGCCAAGCCCGTTTGACGGTCTTTTTACTGCCAAACAAGCCTCGCGATGTCTCCAGGTCTACACTCTTGCGAGTGACAGTGATGCCATCATCTATTCCAAGAGAGAGGGAGACGGTGTCAGTAGTGAGATTC
>JAHDBH010000131.1 GCA_020630495.1 Saprospiraceae bacterium | reverse complement strand
ACACAGCTGACAAAATTAGCCCCAAAAGTCTGCCACGGTATCACCTGGCTGTCGCTACTCAGATATAAACTCATGAGATATCGCAAGACTGCGCCTATGCCTCCGCCCAGAAATACATAGAGCATCATCATAGCTGTTGCTTTGCGTAGAGGACTTCTAGCAGCGCAGCAAATAATAGTGCCGCTCCAAGAATAATGATCATCAAGAGGCTCGTCGGCAACTGATGGCAAGTCAAGAAAAATACACTGAGAATCACACTCACACTCATCAATAGTAAGGAAGCGGAAATATGGCTCAGACCTGTCCTGATGAGGATATGATGCATATGTCGCCGGTCAGGATGAAGCGGTGACTGCCCCTTGAGTACGCGCATCACAAATACACGGAGCGTGTCCATCAGCGGAAGCAATAGAAGTCCCGCTGCCACCACAGGTGCAGACTCTATCTTATAGGCCGAAGCCGCAGGTAGACCCGCACTGAGTTCTATAAATTGCAGCGCGCAGATAGAACACACCACACCTACAAGTAGCGAACCCGTGTCACCCATGAATATCTGTGCAGGCGTAAGATTGTACTTGAGAAAAGCGATGATACCGCCCAGCGTAGAAAATGCCACAATCGCCATTCCTACATGTCCCGCAAGATAAAACCATCCACCAAAACACAACAGTGCAACGCTGGATATAAGCCCCAAGAGGCCATTGATACCATCGATAAGATTAAAACTATTGGTAATTACCAGTATCGTAAATACGCTTACCACCAGACTAGGCACATAGTCCAGCTCATAGATACCTAGTAGACCGTAGAGACTAGTAAGTCGCACACCCGCAAGATGACACAGTATGAGCCCTGCAAGCAGCTGAGCAGAAAGCTTGACCAAGGGTGAGACGGGATCTATATCGTCCTTGGCTCCCACAAGGAATAGGATCATCATGGCTCCCAGTAGATACTTCACCTGATCCATATCGGGACCTGGCGTCCATAGCAGCATGGACAGAAAAAGACCGCCAGATAATGCTATACCTCCAAGGGCAGGTACGATCTCTACGTGAGACTTTCGCTCATCTGGCAGATCATAGAGTCGAAATCTCACAGCAAATCGGATGATCTGCGGGATGGCGAGCACGACCACCACGAAAGCCGTGATAAACCCTAGGATGATCTCATAGATGGAGGACGTCATAGCAGTACAAAGGTAGGGCCACTCCGCACAGTCAACTTGCAGACCACCGTAGTGTCGTGGGTACAAGATAGATCGTGTAATTTTATCGCCAGATGGACAGCTCCTCAGATATCGATCTTCACAAGCTTCCGCAGCACGTAGCTGTGATCATGGACGGCAACGGACGCTGGGCGCAGAAGCACGGCAAAGCGCGTGTCTATGGGCATCAACACGGTGTGGAGTCTGTACGTCAGATCACGGAGGCGGCCGCCGAGATGGGGATTCCGTACCTGAGTCTCTATGCATTCTCCACGGAGAACTGGAATCGCCCAGCCTATGAGGTCACAGCTCTGATGACTCTGCTAGTACAGACCATCAAAAACGAAATAGAAACTCTGCAAAAAAATCAGATCCGTCTACAAGCTGTAGGAAATCTGGACAGACTTCCGCGCGCCACCCATCGAGCGCTCGAGCGTGCTATAGAGCAGACTCAGCACAATGATCGGATGACGCTCATACTCGCCCTCAACTATAGCGGTAAGTGGGACATCACGCAAGCGATGCAGGCCCTGCAAGCCAGCGGCGCCGATGTGACGCAAGATGCTTTAGAGCAGCACCTCAGCACCGCCCAGTGGCCAGATCCCGAGCTGATGATACGCACCAGCGGCGAGCTCAGAATCAGCAACTTCTTCCTGTGGCAGCTGGCCTATGCGGAGCTGTACTTCACGGATGTCATGTGGCCAGATTTCCGCAAGGACCACTTTAAGCAGGCTATTGTGGATTTTCAGAAACGGCAGCGAAGATTTGGTAAGACAGGCGAGCAAGTCAGCTGAGATCTCTAGAACTTTCTGTGATATACCCAATGTAGAGCCTCACTTCAGCGCATTCGCCAACTGTTAAAGCCTCAGATGCCTATACAAAGTCTAACTTCGCGCCGTTGTTAAGGCAGTTCATGCAAGATCTTATGAGATACCTACTCGTCGTGCTCGCCCTGAGTACTCTCCTCCCCCTGTGCGCGCAGAGCACAGATACCTTACCCACTATAGACTTCACTACTCCTGGCGAGTATGAGATCGCTGACGTGGAAGTAGAGGGAACCGTATTCAGTGATATACCCACGATCAAGTCCATCTCTGGTCTCAAGGAAGGCAGAGTCATCCAGATACCTGGCGCGGTAGTGCAAAATGCCATTAAAAATCTGAATAGACTCAAGCTGTTTTCAGATATAGAGATCCTTGCGGACAAAATCGAGGGCGACCTCATCTACCTGCGTATCAAGCTCAGCGAACGCCCTACTCTATCTAGCCACAGCTTTACGGGTGTCAAGAAGTCCTCACACGAGGATCTCAATGAGGTCGTCAGCCCCTTCCTTATCAAAGGAAGCATCGTCAATGAATACATGAAGAACAACAGTACGGACGCCATCAAGCGGCACTACCGTACGCGAGGCTTCTACGATGCCAAGGTGAAAATCACTGAGACTACTGATCCTAAGAGGACCAATGCCGTAGTGCTCAACTATCGCATAGATCGCGGTGATAAGATCAAGATCAGGAACATAGAATTTGTAGGAAACACCCAGATCAAGTCTAAGAAGCTCCGCAAGGCCATGTCCGAGACCAAGGAGAAGCGACGCCTATTCGCCAAGTCTAAGCTCGATCGAGAGGACCTGCGCGCAGATAAGCAGAGCATCGTGGATCTATATAATAGTAAGGGCTATCGCGATACAAAAGTGACTGGCGACTCCATATGGAGAGATGAGAAGGGCCTATTCAATCTGACTTTGACCATTGAGGAGGGCAATCAGTACTACTTCGGCGACTTCACCTGGAAGGGTAATTCACTCTATACTGCCGAGCAGCTCGATCGCGTCCTGGGCCTCAAGAAAGGTGATGTCTACAGCTCTGAGCTGCTGGACACAAGACTCAGCTTTAGCCTGGATGGTCGCGATATATCTAGTCTCTATCTGGATGATGGATATCTATTCTTCTCCGTGGATGCCGTGGAGACTGCCGTGTATAATGACACGATTGATATGGAGCTCCGTATCTACGAGGGTGCGCAAGCTACCATCAACCGAGTAGTGATCAAGGGTAATGATCGCACGCACGATCATGTGATACGCCGTGAGCTACGTACGCGACCTGGCGAGAAATTTAGCCGTACAGACATCATACGCTCGCAGAGAGAAATCATCAATCTCGGGTACTTCAATCCTGAGACCATCAATATCGGCACACCACCCAATCAAGCGGACGGAACAGTGGATATCATATATACCGTAGAGGAAACGCCCTCTGATCAGCTGGAGCTCTCGGCAGGATTTGGTGGCCTTGGCGGTGTGGTAGGAACGCTCGGTGTGAGTTTCAATAATTTTTCCCTCAGAAATGCCTTTAAGAAAGGCGCCTGGAATCCAGTGCCGCAGGGTGATGGTCAGCGTCTCAGCCTCCGTGCACAGACTAATGGGCAGTTCTTCCAGTCGTACAATTTCAGCTTCACGGAGCCTTGGCTCGGTGGCAAAAAACGTAATTCTCTCAGCGTAGGAGCGGCGTACACATCCATAGACAGGACCTTCCGCGGCGGACAGCCCAATAAGCTGACCATCACACGCCTATTTGCCGGGATAGGCACACAGCTCAAGTGGCCAGATGATTTTTTCAGCTCAAGCACTACGCTAAATATCGAGACGATTAATCTCGATGGATTTCCAGGTATCACTACCGTCATCGATGGTATAGCACAGCCGCTGAGTCGTGGAAAATTCAGAAATTTCAGTATCAACCAGATATTTTCTCGTAGCAGTATAGCGGAGCCACTTTTTCCTCGATCAGGCTCGCGCATCTCGCTTAATATGCAGTTTACTCCACCCTACAGTTGGTTCCGCTCAGATAATTTCTGGGTTCTCCCAGACGATGAGCGTGGTAGACGCATACAGCGCCAAAATGACGATCTTCAGATACAGGGACGGCCCGTCATGACAGCGGCGCAAGAAGCAAGCTTTATCAATAGCGAAGAAAGTACAGAGCGCTTTGCGTTTCTTGAATATCACAAGTGGCGTATAGACGCCGAGTGGTATTTTAATATCGTGGGCAAGCTCGTCCTTCGCTCATCCGCTAAGATCGGACTACTAGGTACATATTCAAGAGATATTGGCTTCAGCCCATTTGAAAGATTCCAGCTTGGTGGAGATGGCCTCAATAATCAGAATCTCCAGATCACCGGTCAGGATATCATCGCTCTACGTGGCTATGAGGTCAATGCGCTAGAAACCAATGATAATAATCAAGGTGGCGGAACAGTATTTAATAAGTACACACTAGAATTGCGCTATCCGCTTTCGCTCAATCCTACGAGCACGATATTCGCCCTAGCATTTATCGAAGGCGGGAATGCATGGCTTGATCCTGGAGACTTCAATCCTTTTCAGCTGCGTCGCAGTGCTGGTGGTGGTCTGCGAGTCTTCTTGCCTATGTTTGGTCTACTTGGATTTGATTATGGCTATGGATTTGATCAATCCAATCTGATCAATAGTGGCGAACCTGCGAGCTCCTTTGGTAAGTTTAGCATTATCCTAGGATTTGAGCCTGACTAGCTAGTGGAGGGCTTTCGCCCAAATGCCAGCTTGACAATAAATCGTAAGTGCGATGCAAAAGCTCTTGCCCTAGCGTAATGTGTATTTAATGCTAAGATCCGTAGTACGTTCAAAAAATCCTCTCAGCGCTACGCCATCTATCGTCTCATCAAGACCCGTCTCAGGATCTTGACGGACCACATCTCGATCAGCATAATTAAATCTCAATTCAATAGTGAGCTCATCTGACAGCGCATAAGAACCACCTCCCACATAGCCATATTCTAAGAGCGCGAAATTCTCTCCTATAGCAGTGGATGTGCCACCTATATGATATCGCGAACTAAAATAGTGGCCTATAAAGCCACCCAGCTGTAGATGAAATCCCTCAAATAATTCGTACCGCACAGTAACTGGTACTCTTACCTGCCACAGGACGAGCTTAGTGCGATCCAGAAGCGTTTCTATCTCAAGGAATCCTCCACCTCTGTGCGCGAGTACATCTGCCTGTAGGGACCAATTCTTCTTTAAAGGTATAGCCTGTGACAAACCGACATGATAACTATGCAAAAACTCTGTATATACAGGCTTCTTAGTGTCCGCGCTGCGGACATCCACGCCGATATCGAGGGTGCTGAGGCTATAACCTCCCTTGACTGATAGCTGTGAATAAGCTGCAGGCATTGAAAATAAGCCTATGCAGATGAGAATAAAACTATAGTATGCTATTCGCCTAATATTTCTACTGCTACTCATGATTCTCATTTTTATTTATACAATCGTACATCGCAGCGCTCAGCATTCAC
>JAHDBH010000130.1 GCA_020630495.1 Saprospiraceae bacterium | reverse complement strand
TTTGCGGTTTAGGCAAAAAGGATCTATCATCGCATTGAACCCATTTCGTGCATTCGGACATTGCTAAAGATCTAGCAGCATCCCATCATCTGATAGGATGTAATTGACACCGCTATCTTTCATCTCGCTGTCTATGCGATCTAGATGTGCGTAGCGTCCAGAGTAGTGACCTAGGATCACACGCTCGCATCCACACTCTCGGGCTACACGTATGACATCTGTGGTCGTACAATGATGATTTTTCTCCGCCAGATCTTGGAAGCTGGAGTCGTACGTGCACTCGAGATAGAGCTGTGTGACACCGCGCAGCTGCTCTCCAAGCCCATCAAAGTATCTCGTATCTGTGCAGAATGCGTAGCTCATAGGCTCGTGCGGATGTGTAAGCTCACTATTAGCCACGCGGAGATCAGATCTGACCAGGTCGGCACCTTGCTTGATGGCACGGATCTCCTCATGATGGAGGGAGTACTCAGCGATACGATCCACGCGGATGTTTTTATTCCTATCTGGATGAGGTGAGAAGATGTAGCCGAGGCAGTGGATGCGATGATCGAGCGCTATGCATCTCACGAGCATCTTCTGCGACTCGTGGATGACACCTTCTTCTCCTGGAGCTATCTCGATGATGCTCAGCTCAAATCCGAGATGCACGAGATCAAAGGCCAGCGTGGACTCGATCCACTGACGCAGTCCCTGCGGACCGTAGATCGAAAGCGAGGCGGTGCGCCTGCCTAGGGTATAGCTGGATAGCAGACCGGGCAGTCCATAGATATGATCACCGTGGAGGTGTGAGATGAAGATGTAGTGTATGCGCTGGATCTTGGTATAGTACTCTTGGAGACGGATCTGAGCTCCTTCTCCGCAGTCGATCAAGTAGGGCTGATCATCCCATAGGAGCAACTGCGAGGTGGTCCATCGACCATGGGCGGGTAGACCTCCACTACAGCCCAGTATCCTGAGCTGAGCCTTCATTCGTCCTCGCCTTCCATGATCTGGCGCTGCAGCTCCTCCATCTTCACATAGTCCGTGGCTTCCGAGAGCGTGGGGATGATGGTAAGTATGGTATCTAGGCGCGAAATCTCTATCAATTTGCGCACGGCCGAGCTGTTGACGCCCGTGAGGACAAAGGATCCAAAACCCTTGTAAATCCGATTAGCTGTCAATATGGCGCTTAATCCAGAAGAATCGACATACTTCACTTCACTGAGATCCAGGATGAGATTCTTCACACCATCGTTGCGATAAAAGACAAACTCAGACTTGAGCTCAGGAGCGATGAGGGAATTGAGATTCTCCTCCTGGAGAGTCAATATGGTGAGCGTTTCTTGTTTGTCCGTAGTGTACTGCATCGTAGATGTCATCTATGTGTGGCCACAAAAGTAGTGATTACCCTTTCGTGTCGGTGGACCGAGCCTCAAGTGACACCAATCATAGAAATAAGGGCGAGATTGCTACCGATATAGAGCTAATCTTGGTTAATATCTTCTCAAATCGCAGTTCACAGAAACCCCTTATCTGCCATGCTGTTGTATCAGTCATTGCGTCAGGTACGGCGGATGGCACAGTTTTTCGGCAAATAAGGGCGCAAAGGCTTGTGATCCGCAAGGAATACGCCTATTATTGTCTGACCAAGCATAAGCTATGGATACGAAGTTTTCAAAAGAAGTCAAAGAGATATTATATGAAAGTCGCGAGGAGGCTCGCAGGCTAGGTCATGATTTTGTGGGTACGGAGCACCTCATGCTAGGGCTGCTGCAGCACAAGGCCAACCTGGCAGTGCGTGTCCTGGAGAGCATGGAAATCGATGTGCAGCTACTGCGCAATCGTCTGGAAGATGCTATACCTATACAGACTAGCGATGCAGCTAATCTGTACATCAGTAAGCGTCCGCTCAATCGATCTGCCGAGAAAGTACTCAAGCAGACGCGCCTAGAAGCTAAGATGGCCAAGTATGCCGAGATAGGTAGCCAGCACCTGCTGCTCTCTATCATACGTAATCATGACTCGGCTGCCGCCAAAATATTATTTGAAGAAGGTATAGACTATGATTCCTGCAAAGACGAACTTGAATTTGTGATGCAGAGCGATGATGGTACATTCTCTGAGATCAGCTCTGAGACGCCTGCAGATAGTGATTTCCCTATGGAAGAAGAAGGAAGATCAGGACAGTACGGTCGCAAGAGCGGTGGTACCAAGAGTAAGACGCCCGTCTTGGACAATTTTGGAAGAGATGTGACGCGACTGGCAGAAGATGACAAGCTGGATCCTATCATCGGGCGCGAAACAGAGATAGAGCGCGTGTCTCAGATCCTCAGTCGTAGAAAGAAAAATAATCCCATCCTTATCGGAGAACCCGGTGTGGGTAAGACTGCCATCATCGAAGGCCTGGCACTACGCATACACCAGCGCAAGGTGTCGCGCACGCTGTTTGATAAGCGCATCGTGATGCTCGATCTGGCTGCCTTGGTCGCTGGTACAAAGTACCGCGGTCAATTTGAAGAGCGCATGAAGGCCATCATGAATGAGCTAGAAAAGACAGATGATGTCATCCTATTTATCGATGAGATACACACCATCGTGGGTGCAGGTGGCGCTACTGGCTCCCTGGATGCGAGCAATATCTTCAAGCCCGCACTAGCACGTGGAGATCTGCAGTGCATAGGCGCTAGTACGCTGGACGAGTATCGCCAGTACATAGAGAAAGACGGGGCACTGGATCGAAGATTCCAGAAAGTACTCGTGAATCCACCTAGTGCCGAGGAGACGCAGCATATACTGAATAACATCAAAGGCAAGTACGAGGAATTTCACAATGTGGACTACTCAGACGAGGCTATAGAGACATGTGTATCTCTCAGTGATAGATACATCACTGACAGGTTTTTGCCTGACAAGGCTATCGACGTACTCGATGAAGCAGGAGCACGTGTACACCTCAATAATATCCACATCCCCGAGCATATAGAGGAGCTAGAGAAGCAAATCGATGCGGTAAAGGAAGAGAAAAATACGGCTGTAAAAGATCAGCAATATGAAAAAGCCGCGGAGCTACGAGACACGGAGTCTAAGCTCGTGCGCAAGCTGGATGAAGGAAAAGAGGCCTGGGAAGAAGAGGTGAAGACAAAGCGCTACCCCGTATCCGAAGAGGATATCGCAGAAGTGGTGGCTATGATGACTGGCATCCCTGTGAAGCGCGTGGCTCAGAGCGAAAGCAATAAGCTCGTGGGTATGGCTGACGACATCAAGAAAGAGGTCATAGGTCAGGATGATGCAGTGGTGAAAATCACCAAGGCGATCCAGCGAAACCGCGTGGGTCTGAAGGATCCGAGTAAGCCTATCGGTAGTTTTATCTTCCTGGGACCTACGGGTGTGGGTAAGACAGAGCTTGCCAAAGCGCTGGCGCGATACCTATTTGACAGTGAGGAATCGCTCATCAGGATAGATATGAGTGAGTACATGGAGAAATTTTCCATCAGCCGACTCATAGGTGCGCCTCCAGGATATGTAGGCTACGAAGAAGGTGGTCAACTTACTGAAAAAGTGAGAAGAAAGCCCTACTCTGTCGTGCTGCTGGATGAGATAGAAAAGGCTCACCCAGATGTATATAATATCCTCCTACAAGTGCTAGACGATGGTCAGCTCACAGATGGACTGGGTCGTAAGATTGACTTCAAGAATACTCTGATCATCATGACATCTAATATAGGTGTGCGTGAGCTCAAAGATTTTGGGCAGGGTGTAGGATTTGCCACCAAGGCTCGATCAGAAGGTACGGGAGATTACAGTCGCTCAGTCATCAGTAAAGCGCTGAAGAAGACATTCTCTCCAGAATTTCTCAATAGAATAGATGATGTCATCATCTTCAATAGTCTGACACAGGAGGACATCATGCAGATCATCGATATCTCACTATCACATCTCTATGAGCGTGTGGAGAAGCTAGACATCACCATGTCGCTTACGGATGACGCAAAGAAGTTTGTCGCTGAGAAGGGATTTGATCCGCAGTACGGTGCCAGACCTCTTCATAGAGCTATCCAGAAGCATCTAGAAGATCCGCTCGCCGAGTACATCCTCAATGAGAAGCCCGAAGCGGGCACGGAGCTCCAGGCGGATCTGGAGACGAAAGACGATACCTCGCGTATCATCATCAAACAAACGAAGAAAAGTAAAAAGATTACAAAGGACTAGGGGTCTAGACATCCCAGTCCTATTACTACTAACTAAACCAAACATATTTGGCGAGACGACGAAGAAAAAAACCAGCTAGAGAAACGATCACGATATCCTATCGGACCAACAACAAGATCAGAGTACCAGAGATAAGACTCGTGGGTGATAACCTGGAGAAACTCTCAGAAATAGTGGGGAGACCCATAGAATCGGATGTATATCCTACCTCCACAGCGCTTGCGTGGGCAGAAGAAGCCAATCTAGATCTCGTGGAGATCTCGGGTAAGGCTTCACCGCCCGTCTGTAAGATTGTCGACTACAAGAAATTTGTCTACGACAAGAAGAAGCGCGAGAAGGAGATCAGAGCCAATACTGTCAAGACTGTCATCAAGGAAGTCCGCTTTGGACCCAATACGGATGACCACGACTTTGAGTTCAAGACACGCCACGCGCGCAAGTTTCTTGAAGAAGGAAGCAAGGTGAAGGCCTATGTACACTTTCGCGGTCGTACGATCGTCTTTAAGGATCGTGGCGAGCTACTGCTGCTAAAATTTCTCCAGGAGCTGGAGGATGTGGGAGCTGCAGAGGAGCTACCGAAGATGGAAGGTCGCCGCATGATCGTGATGATCACTCCTAAGAAGAAACAGAAATAGCAAGATCGAGGACTGGTGGGCCGAGTGCCTGACCCGGCCTTGCTCTATGAGATGTGCGCCGTGCGATGATCGCAGGGCTGGTGAGCGCCTGAGCGGCTCGAGATTTCTTCCCGTATCTATAGTCCCAGTTATCGCAGAGATGAGTATCTTTGCAGTCCTTTTCTACTAGAGAAGGCTAAAAGCACAGTATTATGCCAAAGATGAAGACACATTCCAGCGCCAAGAAGAGATTTAAGGTGACTGGTAGCGGCAAGGTCAAGCGTCACCACGCCAAGACCTCGCATATGATGAGAAACAAGTCTAAGAAAGCAAAGCGTCACCTACGTCAGTCGGCTGGTCTCTCTCAGGGAGATGAGAACCGCGTACTACGTATGCTCTGCCTCAAGTAAGATCAACCTATCCGTTAATGGCCGACAGGCAACAAGAAGGGTCCTACCCTCTCTGTCGCGCACAACACTACTACTATGCCTAGATCAGTCAACGCTGTAGCATCCAGAAACAGAAGAAGAAAAATCCTCAAAGCCGCCAAAGGCTACTACGGCGCTCGTAAGAACGTCTATACAGTGGCGAAGAACGCGGTAGAGAAGGCGCTATGCTATGCATACCGCGATCGCCGCAACAAGAAGCGTACATTCCGAAGACTATGGATCGTACGCATCAACGCCGCGGCCCGCCAAAACGGTACGACCTACAGTCGTCTCATGAGTGGCCTCCACAAGGCCGGCATCG
>JAHDBH010000129.1 GCA_020630495.1 Saprospiraceae bacterium | reverse complement strand
AGCGCAGATCATAGTATTCTAGCGTGTCGCCTTGGCCAGGCACCACTTGGTACCATCCATCGGAGAACCAGGTCATGATGCCGACGTCTTTTTCTTCCCTGTGTCCATCGAGAAGCTCGTGATTTCCTGTGACGGTCCACATGCGGTCTGTCTCATCTCTGGCATCTAAGGTAGACCACCATCCACGATGATACGTCTCGCCAGATTTTGCTACGCCAAACCACAGAAAATTATTCAGTATAGACGGGCTCACCTTGATCTCTTCGTAGCTGATCTGCTGCTGATCGAGATACTTTTCAAATACTGTGGTGGCCTTGGCTTGATTGCTAAATGTCCATATCATATATGCGCTGGAGAGGATGATGCCGAGCCAGTTCCAGCGACTGCGCCATGGGTGCTCTCGCTTATAGCAGGCCGCGATGATCACACAGAGTAAAAACGGCACCGTGTAAAAAGGATCCGCCACAGAGATATTGTCCCATGCGATGCGGGCATCAGTAAATGGCCAGAGGAGCTGGGTACCGTAAGAGGTAAAGGAATCTAGGATAGGATGCGTCACGATGGTGAGAAAGAAAAACCACACCCAATGGCGATAACTCACATCGATATCCATGAGATCAGCAAGGAGATATTTGCGCGAAAGCGCCCAATAAATAGCACCAAGCATCACCGCCATCACTCCGGCAAGGAGCCAATTACCCTGACCATTGATATCACCGACGAATGCCCATATTCCCCAGCAAAACAAGCCCAGAACGACAAGGCTGCCGATGTAAATGGTCCACTTGTACCACGCCTGTTTATAGATTTGTTTACCGTAGATCCACCGAGTAAGTAGTGCAATCAACCAGGGAAAACACAGGGCAAACATGAGACTGTGCGATGGACCTCTATGAAATGCTAGCGCCTCCATCTCCGTCATAAAGGGCCCAAACAGCACATCCAGATCAGGAATAGTACCAGCGATGCCGCCCCAGATCATAGCTCTGTTCCCAATCTTGCGACCAAGGACGGCCTCGCCTACAGCGGCGCCAAGGGTGATCTGTGTGATGCTATCCATAGAGAGGGTAACAATTGAGGAGTGGAATGTTCTGCCTCAAGTGAGTAAATAGCGGCGGATGGGGCAATCTAGAGTTGCGCTGGTCTAGGATGATATCGCTACGCGCAATCCCTCAAGTGCTATACGAGAGGCTCGCTGCTCTGCGCTCTTCTTATTATAGGCATCCGCGGTGGCCATTTCCTTGCCATCGATGACTACGGCCATCTTGAATTTGTCACGCTTCTGATGCTTGTATTTGCTGACTGTCTGGAAGCTGATCTTCTTCCCGTGTTTCTGGCAATATTCGAGGAGGGTAGACTTAAAGTTGTCTTCGCGATTCTCAAGCTCAGCCATGTCTACATACTCTTGCAGGACTCGTTTGACGATGAAGTTTTTAGCGCCATCATAGCCGCGCTCGAGATAGACTGCGCCTACTAGCGCTTCGAATGCATTTCCGAGCATTGACTTACTGATGTAGGTAGGGTTGTACTCCTGTAAGATGAGATCTAGTTGCATCTTTCCAGCGACGGTATTGAGCGTCTTTCTTTTGACGACTTTGGATCGCATCTTGGTGAGGAAGCCTTCGTCGCCCTTGGGATATTTGCAGTAGAGATATTCTGCTACGATGCTGCTGAGGAGTGCGTCGCCGAGGTATTCTAGCCGTTCATTGTTGTAGCGGTAGCCATTCTGCTGATTGTGGCTAGATCGGTGGAGGAAGGCGTGTTTGTAGAGCGCTAGTTTAGCAGGTGTAAATCCTACGAGTTCTCGCATCCTATGGGCGAAGTCCCGGTCAGCACTGATGTACCGATTGTGTATACGCTGTACAGCGTCGAGGATCATCCCACGTATTTTTTTATGATCAGACTAGCATTGTGTCCACCAAATCCAAATGTGTTACTTAGCACAGCATTTACCTCGCGCTTCACCGCCTCATTAAATGTCAACTTGAGCTGCGGATCTATCTCTGGATCGTCTGTGAAGTGATTGATCGTAGGCGGAATGAAGTCGTGATTGATCGCCATCACACCAGCGATAGCTTCTATCGCTCCAGCGGCACCGAGCAGGTGGCCTGTCATACTCTTAGTAGAGCTGATATGGAGGTCATAGGCGTGTCCGCCAAATACTTTCTTGATAGCATGCACTTCAGCGATATCTCCTAGAGAAGTAGAAGTGCCGTGCACGTTGATGTAGTCAATCTCTTCTGGTTTCATATTAGCCTCGTCCAGAGCGATCTGCATGACATTAGCTGCGCCTAGGCCTTCTGGATGTGGAGCCGTGAGGTGATAAGCATCTGCAGTCATCCCTGTACCTACCATCTCTCCATAGATCTTAGCACCACGAGCTAGTGCGTGCTCAAGCTCTTCTAGGATGAGGACGCCACTACCTTCTCCAAGGACAAATCCATCTCGATCCTTATCAAAGGGTCTGCTCGCAGTCTGTGGATCATCATTGCGAGTACTGAGGGCCTTCATAGAATTGAATCCTCCGATACCTGGCTTGAGGACTACAGCTTCACTACCACCCGTGACGAGCACATCGGCCTTGCCCAGACGGATGTAGTCAGTACTATTGATGATCGCGTGCGTGCTAGATGCGCAGGCACTTACCGTGGCGTAGTTGATGCCTCTGAGACCATACTTGATAGAGATCTGACCGGCAGCTATGTCCAGGATCATCTTGGGTATCATAAGCGGGCTATAGCGAGGTGTAGTAGGATTGAGCGTGTACGCCTCTATGTCCACCTCAAGGGTGCCTAGGCCGCCTATGCCAGATCCCCATATGACGCCAGCACGATCTAGGTTGATCTTTTCTAGATCAAGACCGCTGTCAGCCATGGCCTGATCTGCTGCGACCATAGCCAGCTGAGCAAATCTATCCATTCTTCTCACCTCTCTGCGATCTAGTAGCTCATCGAGATCTAGATCCTTTACTTCACAGGCAAACTGTGTCTTGAAGTTGGATGCATCAAACTGCGTGATCGGTCCAGCTCCGGAGCGTCCTGTCTGCAGTCCGTGGAGAAATTCTTCGGCGTCATTGCCTATCGGGCTTACGATACCTATACCAGTTATGACAACTCTCTTCATGGTGTGGGTCAGATTTACGAGGTCAAAGATACAACCCGAGCAGCGCGCGCCTAGTGGTACGTCCTGACGGACTATAACTGAGTCAAATGTACTGCGGGAGAGGATCTACAAAGAAAAATCCGCGTTGATCTAGGATCAGCGCGGATTCTTCCTTAGAATAAAAAGAGAAAGATTCTCTCTATGATTTTACTTCAGCTTCCAGATACTCTACGGCTTGACCTACAGTCTGGATGTTTTCTGCTTGCTCATCAGGAATCGAGATATCAAATTCTTTCTCAAATTCCATGATCAGCTCTACAGTATCCAGGGAGTCTGCTCCGAGGTCGTTAGTAAAGTTCGCCTCAGGCGTTACGTCAGCTTCGTCAACTCCAAGTTTGTCAACGATCAGTTTTTTCACTTTTTCTGCTATTTCAGACATGCTAGTGTGTTTTGTTACGGGCGCAAAAGTAATCAGAGTGTATGGATTATCATCGTAGTCTTCTCATCATTGCCCCTAGTCAATAAGAATAAATACTTCTGAGTAAGGATATAATCTCGCATGAAGTTCCATGACCACATCAGACGTACTGAGATGGATGAGAGGAGTACTGCTTACTTTCGCAGTTCGCTTAAACTGACCTGGTATGAAGACCCCCATGCAAATCGAAGACCATCAAAATACGAAGATCGTCGCCACAGTAGGCCCCGCTTGTAGCAGCCCAGAGATGCTACTTAAGCTCGTGCAGGCTGGTGTCGACGTCTTTCGACTCAATTTTAGTCATGGCTCACACGCCGATCATGAGGAAGTCATCCATCGTGTACTCAAGCTCAATGAAGAGTATAATGTCAACATAGGCATCCTCGTGGATCTGCAAGGACCTAAGATCCGTGTCGGCAAGATCAAAGATGAGACCCTAGAGCTGCAGCAAGGCGATGTACTCACATTTGTCAGTGAAGAGTGCCTCGGCACTATGGAGCAGATATACATGAGCTACGAGCCATTTGCTAGTGATGTGAGTGTCGGCGAGCGTGTGCTGGTGGATGATGGCAAGCTGATACTGGAGGTCGTAGAGACCAATAAGAAAGATACGGTCAAGCTCAAGGTGCTGTATGGCAATTCCATCTCCAGCAACAAGGGCGTCAATCTGCCTGATACGGCGATTTCTCAGCCCGCTATGACGGAGAAAGATCACGAGGACCTGCAGTTTGCCCTTCAGTTTCCGATCAATTGGGTGGCGTTGAGCTTTGTGCGATCTGCCAAGGATATGAAGGACTTGCGAGCTCTTATAGAAGAGCGTGGACACGCGGCTAAGACCATAGCTAAGATAGAGAAGCCCGAGGCGGTCAAGTACATAGATCAGATCATCAAAGCTTCTAATGCCATCATGATCGCCCGTGGAGATCTCGGCGTGGAAGTGCCTATGGAGCAATTGCCATCTATACAGAAGCGCATCATCAAGAAGTGCATCCAGCGCGCACGTCCTGTGATCGTGGCTACGCAGATGATGGACAGTATGATCACGAGTCCTACACCTACGAGAGCAGAAATCTCAGATGTAGCCAATGCAGTACTGGATGGTGCTGATGCTGTGATGCTGAGTGGAGAGACCAGTGTAGGTGCTCATCCCGTCACAGTGGTAGAGGCTATGAATAAGATCTTGGCAGAGACTGAGAAGAGCTACTCCATGGAGGGCAAGTCACCTAAGCTCAGCAAGAAATCAGGGACCTTCCTCAGTGATACTGTCTGCGCTGCTGCTGCCAAAATCGCTGAGAATATAGGCGCTAAGGCCATCATAGGCCTTACGATATCGGGCTACACGGCATTCCGCGTATCGAGTCATAGACCGCCGTGCAAGATTTATATCTTCTCTGAGAAGCGCCAGATTCTGAGTACGCTCAATCTGGTATGGGGAGTGCGATGCTTCTACTACGATGGCTTTGCCAATACAGAAGAGACGATCTATGATGTAGTGGAACTGCTTAAAAAGAAGAACCAAGTAGAGCAGGGCGAGCTACTAGTAAATACGGGCATCATGCCGCTTGCTGATCGCGGCAGGACTAATCTGGTGAAGATCACTGTGGTGGATTGAGGGTAGGAGCTAGGAGATGGTGCGGGGTGGTGTGCATCCTCATATGTTAACATACATCTTACTGTAAAATGTATGTTAAAATTCTAGCATTACATAGGCTAATCAAGCACCCCACACTCGCCGCAAACCCACCCAAACTCCAGCGTTTCACGCCCCATTATTCTCATCTGCCATTCTGTTCATCACAGCCACATCAAGCAGTTAGTTCCATGATCGAGTAGGTCTGATTTCTATTTTTTTAGCGCATCTTCTTTCCTCAGTGGCTTATCCTCCTCAAAGAAAAAAACCTAGTAGAGCGAAGCAAACTTCTCGTAAAGACGAATATCATGCCGCTTGCTGATCGCGGCAGGACTAATCTGGTGAAGATCACTGTGGTGGATTGAGGGTAGGAGCTAGGAGATGGTGCGGGGTGGTGTGCATCCTCATATGTTAACATACATCTTACTGTAAAATGTATGTTAAAATTTTAGCATTACATAGGCTAATC
>JAHDBH010000128.1 GCA_020630495.1 Saprospiraceae bacterium | reverse complement strand
ACAACAGCATGACTTGCGATTACAGTTAATCATGAGCCTGCATACGATGCCGACACTAAGGATGCGCGAGCATCAATCAAAAAGAATGCGTATGACGAAAATTGCGCACTCAAAGCGCTATGTACCACCGACAGTATTCGATCTTTTAATTACTTCAGCAGTATCCTCCAGAAGGCCCTGAGCTCTTTCAATAATAGTGAAGCAGGCATAGAGCTGAATTCAAGATTTTCGCGAAGCTCGACTGGAAGACTCTCTATGGTCAAGCCAGCTTTGTGGACATCTTTGACCAGCTCTAGGTCAAATAAGTAGCTGTCGGTATGATTTGTTCGTAAGAGCTCCCGAGCTGCTGGACTGAGTGCTTTGAGTCCGCCCTGCGTGTCCGTGGTCGGTATACGCACGAATGATTTAATCAGCGTCTTAAGAATACTGGATATGGCACGACGTGCTGGCGGCGTCTTAGAAAAGTACTTGGCATCGCGATGACAAAGGACAAGATCGGCGTCGCCCGCAGCGACCGTACGGTAAAACTCAGGGATGTGCCGCATCTCATAGGGCAGGTCATGATCGGTGTAGATGAGTATATCCGATTCACTGTGCTGAGCGCCATGCCGCACAGCCTTACCCTTTCCGCCATTTTCCTCGTAGCGGAGGTAGCGCACAGGAGCATGCAACTGACTCCAGCTTGACTGAGTCTCGCTGGATTGCTGAGCGGGGCTACCATCATCCACGATCAGATAAGTGATAGATACATCTGTCATCTCGCTCGCCCAGTAAGCGTCAGCAAGGATCAGCTGCTCATACCAGTTGTCGCTGGGCTGAAAGATAGGCAGTATGATATCAAGCGAGGGTCGCATGCGAGGGCGAAGATAGGACTGTACGCACAGAAGCCCTTACGGTCGCTTCAGTGCAGTTTGATTCAAGTTGTGTTGACGATCTCTAATCACTAGGAGGTGATGCGATCCTGGCGTACACGGCATAAAAAAAACCGATGATCATTAGATCATCGGTTTTCTATAGTATATCTATCTGCTTAGCAGCAAGTGTAAATTGCTTTTTACTCTTCTGCAGCGGCGACCTCTTTGGTCTCATCTGCGCTGCCGCCATTGAGATTAGGAAGAAATTCTGCTTTGATCTTTTTCTCTAGTTCTAGTGCTACCTCTGGATTGTCCTCGAGGAATAGCTTGGCGGCATCCCTTCCTTGGGCGATCTTGGTATTGTTGTAGCTGTACCATGAGCCGCTTTTCTTGACGAGATCTAGGTCTACGGCGAGGTCGAGTATCTCGCCGTCTTTGGAGATTCCCTTGCCGTACATGATGTCAAATTCAGCGATGCGGAATGGAGGCGCGACTTTGTTCTTGACCACTTTCACTTTTACGTGGTTGCCTATGACGTTTCCTTCTTTGTCTTTGAGTGGAGAGCCGGATCTACGGATGTCTAGTCGCTGTGAGGCGTAAAACTTCAGTGCATTACCACCAGTAGTCGTCTCTGGATTACCAAACATCACACCGATCTTCTCACGCAGCTGATTGATGAAGATACAGCAGCATCCTGTACGGCCGATAGTACCCGTGAGTTTTCTCATGGCCTGCGACATGAGGCGCGCCTGCAGTCCCATCTTGCTATCTCCCATCTCACCTTCGAGTTCACTTCGTGGCACCAAGGCAGCTACAGAGTCAATGACGATGATGTCTATCGCTCCTGAGCGGATCAGATTTTCTGTAATCTCTAGTGCTTGCTCGCCACTATCTGGCTGGGAGATCAGTAGATTTTCTATGTCGACACCAAGCGCCTCAGCGTACACTCTGTCAAATGCATGCTCAGCATCGATGAATGCGGCAATACCGCCTTGCTTCTGACACTCCGCGATGGCATGGATAGCGAGTGTAGTCTTACCTGAAGATTCAGGGCCATAGATCTCTACGATACGTCCACGTGGAAATCCCGCTACACCCAGAGCTATGTCTAGACCTAGTGATCCTGTCGGGATAGTATCTACATCGAGGACTTGCTTGTCACCAAGCTTCATCACGGCGCCTTTGCCGTATGTCTTCTCGAGTCTATCTAGTGTAAGGTCTAGTGCCTTGAGCTTCTGTGCTTTCTCCTTGTCGGTCATATCTGTCTTGATTATATAAGTTATAAAGGTAATATCTATGTGCTCTGTTCACATAGAAAAGCCTCTTATCTATGTGCAGATAAGAGGCTTTGTGACCGCATCGTGATCAGATATTCTAGGAGGCGCTATCTCAGCCGATCAGGCCTGTACAGCCATGGGTGAGCGTAGGCTATAGCCTATGATCGCTTGGATAGCACTGTCTGGAGGGCTCATGCGCAGCTGAGGAAGTGCCTCTGCGGCAGCTCTGAGCTCCATGAATTCTTCTCGGAGGCGATAGTCTTCGCTGATGATGCGCTCCGTCGCGCGGTGCTTCAGCTGACTGCCTTCTCTGTAAATCGTACGTAGGAATAAGTTGTTGAGTAGAGTTTGCTTCATATGTGTAATTGATGATCTGGGTGGTTGTTACGCAGCTATTAACGCCACCTTAACGAAAACTATTGTATATCACCTCTCTTGCAATCATGCATCTACACCGCTGTGCAGTAGGATGCCCGAGTCTCTACGAAGGAGGACACGATCTGGTCAAACATCGCGTGGGCCTCATCGCGACCAGCAATCTCTCTACCATCTATCTGGCGTATAGGCGTGAGCTCTCCCATAGTACCCGTGGCCCACACGATATCAGCAGTGTAGAGCTCCGTGAGAGAGATATCTTTTTCGTGGCAGGTCATGCTGAGTTCCTTACAGATCTCGATGACGCGACCTCGCGTGATACCTGGCAAGCAGTGATGCGCGTAGGGAGTATAGACAATACCGTCACGTATCATGAAGAGGTTGGTCCCATTGAGCTCGGAGGCAAATCCGCGACTGTCCAGCATCAGGGCCGCGTCACATCCAGCGTAGTTAGCTTGCGTCTTGGCAAGGATGTTATTGAGCAGATTATTGTGATGGATCTTGGAGTCGAGGTACTCGGGACCATTGCGCCGTATGCTACTGGTGAATACGGTGATGCCGTGCTCATTATCATATACTGGCGGTTTCCACTCGGGTAATATAATCAGTCCACAGCCTTTGTCGCAGAGACGAGGATCCATGCCGCTGGTGAGTTTTTCGCCTCTTGTCAGGGTCAGGCGGACGTGGACATCATCCTCCATACCATTTGACCGAAAGGTCTCTCCCAGTGCCTCCACTATGCTCTCTACACTTGGTATCTGCTGAAAATCTAGTGCATGTGCGCTGTCCATGAGTCTACGCATATGTCGATCCAGGCAATAGACGCCTTCGCGATAGAGTCGGAGTCCTTCCCACACGGCATCGCCGCCCTGTACTACACTATCAAGTACAGATATACGGGCCTCCGCTCGGGGTAGTATCTCGCCATTGACATAGATGAGGAGATCGGCGTTTCTTGGATCAAATTTTTGTAGCATCAGAGCAGAAAGTTAGATAAGTGAGTGTAAGGGACCATGCAAGCCTCATAGAGATCTTGCCAGTCCGGGGATATATCAGTCGCCGTAGATCTGGGCGCACCCCAGCCCGTGCTTGCGTGTACGCTGTGGTACCAGTACTTAGCCCAGGGGCCGTCTTCGGGTCTGGGCCCTGCAGGCCAGCGGAGCATAGCCTCGTCCCACGGTAGACCGATATGTCGGCACAGTCTAGACAAGTAGCTCTGAGGGTCCTGCAGCAAATCCACACTACTGATGACTAGCGGCTTGCGCCCTTGCTCGCGTAAGTAGCTATAGAGAGCGTGCTGCTGGTGTAAGCCTATGTCGTCTATGGTGGGATGCTCTACTTGCTTGCGGAAGCTAGGAATAGAGAGGCTCGGGTGTCTGATAAGAAACACATTGACGCAGCCGAGTAGATACTCCCATGAGATGCCATGGTGGTGGCTCGCCATATTCTTGAGGAATACGTGTGGTGATCGAGTATGCTCATCCTCTATCCACTGGAGTGCTTGAGGGAGGCCTTTCGGCCAAATGCGTGTCGTCTCCACCCTACTAGGTCTATAGGCGTCACTATGCTGCAAAAACACACCAAATAGCGGTTCATCTATCACAGCGGTGTCACTGCGCTGCGCAAAGCTGTACATGAGCGAAGTGCTGAGATTGCGCGGAGTGGCGATAAGATTGATGATCATATCAGTCCAGTGCTTCTGGATGCCAGTAGTGCTGATCAAAGTGCACGATGCGATCGTCCTTGACTTCCACGCCCTCTTCCTCCAGGAGCTCCTGCATGAGAGTGGGCAGCATAAAGTGGTGGCGACCGCTGAGCTCACCCTTGCGATTGACTACACGGTGCGCAGGCACATCGCTAGCGGCTCCGTGGCACTGATTGAGTGCCCATCCTACCATGCGCGCACTTCCCAGCGCCAGATAGTCTGCGATGGAGCCATAGGTGCTCACGCGACCTGAGGGAATCTGTCGCACGATGTCATAGACTTGATCGTAGTAGCTTGTAGACTTGAGCATATCACAAGATTAAGGATTTGCTACATCTTTGCACGATATGATTCCTGAGCACATACGAGTCAAGGCTGGCGCTATCACGCATCTCACGGATGCTAGGTACTTTGCTGCCATGGGTGTACACTGGCTCAGCATCGATCTCGATGTGCTCGATCATCCTGTGCAGGAGTATCAAGAGATCAAGGAATGGGTCGAGGGGCCTATCATCTTGCCAGAGAGCGAGCTGTATGGACAGATGGAGTGGGAGGAATTCTTGGGGTTTGTACCTAGCTCAGTGATCCAGTGCTCAGCAGCGATGGAGCTCGATGTATCACAAATCATCGAGTCTGCAGATGGTATCAGTGCGGATGCCCTATTGCTGCAACGAGTCGAGGATATGGACGCTCTAGAGTCACTGCGCACTACTGCGGATCCTTCTCGCATCATCTTAGATATCACTGCACTGCCTCTCTCAGAGATTACCATGGATCAGCTCGCTGGCTGGGCAGGACTGCAGATCTGCGGCAGTGATGAGGAAAAGCTCGGCTATAAAAGTTATGATGAGCTGGATGATTTTTTTGAAAGGCTAGAGGGCTAGCATACTATCGCACGACTTCATAGTCAAAGTACTCATAGCTGGCACGTAGATAGAGCTTGTGCATCAGAGAGTCAGTGCGGTAGCTTCTACGCTTGCCGTACCACTGATGCCCACCTGCTTCCAGAAAACTTAGATTTTCTATGAGAGAGTAGTGATCAGATGTCTCTACCCAGTGTGACAAGATCTTACCGCTATCTAGATCTATATGATAGCGCCACAGATCACTTTGGTCATCTGATGGATGGTAGTCCACATGCAGCGCAAGGACGCTGCGATCATCTATACTGATGGTATCGTGATCCACCTGCACGGAGGTAGAATAGATATTGTAAGGTATATCCATGACAAAGGAGGCGGCCTGCAGCCTGCGAGCGATAGTCTCCGAGGGAAGGCGTGCCTGACCAGCTCGTGCGTAGTGGTAGTACAGGGTATCCCTGCGTCCTATCAGCATCGAGTCAGCATTATTGATACTGAGGACACTCATGCGATCTTGGGCTCGGTCGATCGTGATGTATTGAAGGACACACTTTTCTTCATGACCAGCATCGTCGTATAGAGAGTACTCCTTGGTAAAGCTCAGGGATCGAATAGATCGCCAGTCGT
>JAHDBH010000023.1:7302-42732 GCA_020630495.1 Saprospiraceae bacterium | reverse complement strand
ATATGCCCCACAAAAAAGGTGTCTGGACTTTCCCTAAAGCCCAGACACCAAAAAAAAATAAAAATCTAGCCTCTTTTAGTTAGCTGATCCACCTAGTGGAAAGAGTACACCAGCTTGAAGGACGAAATCATCAATTCCGCCCAATACGATTTTCGCCTCTGCAAATAAATCAAAGGAAGAGAGTGGGTAATTGATCCCCGCACCTAAATTGAGCCCAATCTCTGTATCAGAAAAAGATGTGTCACCTCCAGGACCCGAAACCGATGATGACGCACGAGCAATGCTGAGACCTGCAAGGGGATAAAATGTAAAGCTATCAGAAAGGTCAAGGTTGTACTGACCATTAAGCTCGAGCGTAATTACACTTGCTGATACATCAAATCCTGGAGCGTCTACTGTCTCTACAAAGTAATAGGTAAAGATTGCACTACCATCAATAGCGTCAGTAATACCCTGCTGAGCTTTTACAGATAATCCGATATCAGGAGTCAGAGTTATACCAGGTCCAATCTTAAATTGTGCTGACACCAGAGATACTGTGAAAGCAAGGGTGAGAATGAGTAGAAGTTTTTTCATGTGGAAAAAATTAAGTCGTTTTGAGGATTATATTGAATAATAGCACAAATATAAAAAATCGATCAAAGAACACCCACATCAATTGACTCACATTATATCTCAACCACACAATTTCACCCCATTGGGCGATAAGAAGAGCAGTTATGAAGGCTATTCCTCCTCCTCACGCTTCCTCCTCCGCGACTGATCATCTCTGTCATAGGCGTAGATGATCTGTCGTACCAGTCTGTGTCGCACTACATCCGTAGCGTCTAGCTCTACCTGCGCTATACCCTCGATATTCTTCAGTAAGCGCATAGATCGGAAGAGGCCAGACTTTTGCTGATAGGGCAGATCTACCTGGCTCAGATCTCCAGTAATCACACATTTGGCCGATGGGCCTAGCCTGGTCAGAAACATCTTGAGCTGCAAAGAGGTGGCATTTTGCGCCTCATCAAGGATGATGAAGGCATTGTCCAGTGTACGTCCTCTCATGAATGCTAGAGGAGCTATCTCGATGGTGCGATTTTCCATGAATTGATTGAGCTTCTCGGCAGGAAGCAGATCATCTAGGGCATCATAGAGTGGTCGCAGATAGGGATCTATCTTCTCTTTCAGATCGCCTGGGAGGAATCCCAGATTTTCACCAGCTTCCACAGCGGGCCGCGTCATGATAATCTTCTTGACGACTCTGTTTTTCAGTGCACGTACAGCTAGTGCCACTGCCGTATAGGTCTTACCGGTACCTGCAGGTCCTATGGCAAATACGATATCATTGGACTCGCTGGCGAGGACTAGCTTGCGCTGATTTTCTGTCTTGGCACGGATAGGCTTGCCATTGCGACCGTGTACGATCACCTGATTGCCATTACCATTGGTCAGACGATTATCATAGGGATTATTTCCAAAGAGTACATCCTCTACCGTCTGGAGAGAGAGCTCCTCGTGCTCGCGGAGTATCCGTGCTAGCAGCTCCAGCTTAGCCTTGGCCAGCTGAGCCGTTTTTTTCTTACCGCTGATCTTGACTTTACTTCCTCTCGAACTGATGCTCAGTTCTGGATAAGCGCGTGATAGAAGCTTGAGTTTAGAATTTTTTTCGCCAAATAGATCCACAGGATGCAGATCCTCAAAGTGTAGTTCGATATCGCTATTCAAATTGTCTTTCTCGATTAAGGTGATGTAAGGCTGCTCATGAGCTATATGACAGTATATATACTACATATTTCTTATATAATCTCTGCAGTGGCTCTATCTTTATGTAAACTTCTCATACTACGGATTAATTCACGATCTGTTCTATACCGCACATGCATCTTCTCAGCCTTACCACAGATTATGGTACCAGCGAGTACTATCTGGCCTATCTCAAGGCTAAGTTGCTAGCTCAGGTCCCTCAGCTTCAGATGCTGGATATCAGCCATGATATCCCTATGGAAGATCTGGGTATGGCTGCTTATCAGCTCAGGGCAGCGATACAGGCGTTTCCGCCAAATGCCATGCATCTCGTATGCGTCAATGAATTTCTCTTTCCTGATCTAGGAGTGCTCATAGCCCGCAAAAAAGATCAGTGGATCATCGCCCCCAATAATGGATTCATGCATCTACTCTATGAAGAGTACGACTATGGCCCCGTGACCCACAGCGGCGGTATGGGAAGTGCTGAGCGCACAGAAGCCATAGCGCAGATCGTCTATGGACTATGTCATCAGTATGGCTATATAGAATCGCTACAGGCACCCGCACAGTTGATTACTAAGTACAATATCAATCCCATCGTTTCCCAGGACCAGATCCGCACTAGGATCTATCATATAGACCACTTTGGCAATCTCATTCTCAATGTCCATAGGGAGTTATTTGATAGAGTGCGCGCAGAAAGAGACTTTGCCGTGGAATTTAGAAAATTTACCTACAGCGGTGGCCTCAAAGATCATCTCGCTCAGGTAGAGATCGGCGAGCTCGCCTGCAGTTTCAATCATGGAGATCACATGGTCATCAGTGCATACCAGGACAGGGCTGTAGATCTACTCGATGTGCGCAAGGAAGAGACCGTAAATATCAGTTTTAACCCTAGCGCATCATGATCTTACGACTGGTTCAGCTCCCTCTCAAGGAAGATTGTGTAGAGGATTTTAAGAGGCTTTTTGGCGAAAGCCACCCACACCTCATGGATACTCCTGGCTGTGAAGAGGCCCTCCTGCGTACGGATCACGCTGACCCTACTACTTGCTGGACTGTGAGCAAGTGGCAATCTATAGAGCATCTAGAGAGTTATAGATCCTCTGATTGGTTCCGTCATACGTGGCCGCGTATCAAAACTATGCTCGCCTCTCGGGCCCAAGCTTGGACACTGCACGATCCATCTGCAGATCATCACTCAAGCCCAGCGAATAGTAGCTGATCTATTGCCACAGATGGGCACTCGCCTATCTTGGAACCGCTAAGCTTCACCACATCGTTACAGACAGATCTCTCCACCATCATCTACATGAAAAAACTCGTCAAATACCTCTGGATCCTCTTTATCCTTGGCATCATAGCCGCTGTCCTTGTATTCTTTCTGGTTTCCAAGTCTGAGCTACCTGATCTGACAGAGCTAGAGAATCCTAAGTACGAGCTCGCGAGTCCCGTCTATGCAGACGACAATCGTGAGCTCGGTCGCTTCTTTATCTATAATCGTGTTTCACTGGTGTATGAGGATATATCACCGTATGCCGTAGAGGCGCTTCTGGCTACAGAAGACATCAGATTTCATAAGCACAACGGTATAGATGCTCGCGGCACCATGAGGGCAGTAGCGTACCTGGGCAAGCGAGGTGGAGCCTCCACCATCACGCAGCAGCTTGCTAAGCAGCTATTTACTGGCGCAGTCGCAAGGAGCTTCAAGGATCGACTGTGGCAAAAGCTCAAGGAGTGGTACATCTCCATCCAGATGGAAAAGCGCTACACGAAGGAAGAGATCATCGCGATGTACTTCAACAAATTTGACTTTCACCACGGAGCTGTAGGCTTACAGGCTGCGGCGGAGACATACTTTGGTAAAGATCAAGCCAAGCTGTCACGAGAGGAAGCGGCGACGCTTGTCGGTATGTTTAAGAGTCCTCACAACTATAATCCGCGATCTAACCCACAGAATAGCCGTGCTAGACGCTCCGTGGTGCTGGGACAAATGGAGAAATATGATTTTATCTCCGAGTCACAGCTTGATAGTCTGCGGGAGGTGGAGATGGACCTCAGCAACTTTAAGAGTAAGAATCAGTCTGACGGCCCTGCTCCTTACTTCAGACAAGAACTCACCAAGTGGGTCAAAAATCTCCTCAAGGACAAGAAATATTACAAGCCAGACGGTACGCCCTATGACATCTATACAGACGGTCTGAAGATCTACACGACCATCAACTACGATCTACAGATGATCGCCGAGGAAGAAATGGCTAAGCATATGAAGGAGCAGCAAGCCAAGTACGATAAGCTCTGGAGCAAACGCGACCCATGGACCTACGATGCAGACAGCGCGCAGCGCAAAATCCGTGACAATAAACTGCGCTCCCTGATTTACTCCTCAGATCGATATAAAAGCCTCAGATCCAAAATCCTAGGCACACAGATAGCCGCCCTCTCAGAAAAATTTCCTAAAGTCCGATGGCGCGATGTGGATATCCAACGCATGATGGACGAAGACGCCAAAGCAGGATCACTGCGACGACTCATAGCTCGTGATATCATCAGCAAGCAGATGGCATCCGACTATGACAAAGTCCTCAAGTCTGAAGCATGGGATGACCTCAAAGACAGCTGGAATAGATTGCAGAAGGATGTCGACAAAGTATTTGCTACACCCGTCAAGATGAAAATCTTTGACTATACGGACGACTGGGAGCGAGAGGTCACCATGTCACCGCTTGACTCCATCAAGTACCACCACGAGCGCCTCCAGTTTGGCTCCCTGTCCGTAGAGCCTACCACAGGACATATCAAGACATGGATAGGAGGCATCAATCACAAGTGGTTTAAGTATGATCACGTCAACTCTGACAGGCAGGTGGGTAGTACATTTAAGCCATTTGTCTATGGAGCAGCCATATCCATGAAAGGTATGTCTCCCTGTCAGCAGATCCAGGATATACCCTATACGATCGCTCCAGGTGACGGCAACTTCTACGTGGCAGAGCCTTGGACTCCTGAAAATAGCGATGGCGAGTACAATCGAGAGTATTACGATATGTACAGAGGTCTGCGCGAGTCTCGCAACACCGTCAGCGTATTCCTCATGAAGGAGATGGGAAATACCAAGCTCGTACGGGATCTTGCGCGCAATATGGGTATCGATGCCTATCAGAAACGTCGAGATGGAGAGTATCGCATACCAGACGCTCCCTCCATCTGCCTAGGGAGTGCAGATCTCAATGTGATGGACATGGCTGGCGCCTACACCACTTTTCCGAATAATGGCGTCTACAGTGAACCACTCTTCGTCACTCGCATCACAGATAAGAATGATCGTGTGATCTACACGGCTGTGGAGCAAGAGAATACCGTATTTTCTCCCGAGCACAACTACGTCATGGTGGACCTACTGCGCAATGTAGTCAGCAAGACCACAGGCTTCTGGGATATCAAGAGCGACGTGATAGGTAAGACCGGTACGACTAATGACTATGTGGATGGATGGTTTGTAGGTGCTACGCCTGATCTTGTGGTCGCCACCTGGGTAGGTGGAGAGAGCCCATGGGTCAGATTCTTGAGTATAGCGGATGGTCAAGGTGCGAGAATGGCCAAGCCATACTTTGCCAATTTTATCAAGCGCATCGAGGACGATCCGCGATTTGGCATGGATCCAGAGAAGCGATTCTATAAGCCTCCAGGAGATCTAGGAGTGGAGCTCGACTGCGCCAAGTATCAGAAATTTATTCAAGATAGCGATGAGGACGTCATCGAGGATGCGCTCATGGACGCTGAAAAAGATCTGATGGACGCCCTTGATTTCGAGGAGCAATAGATTAGCTTTGTCTATATATGTATTACGTGCATATATAGATACATCCTTACATCTTATCAGATCCATATGAAAGCTCCAGCAGCCACTCTCTTCTGTGCTATGACCCTGATCATCGTAGGCCTTATAGGCGCACTCATTGACTATCCAGACCTGCACCCCACAGCATTTATACCAGTGGGATTTGGTGTGGTGCTCCTAGCACTACTTCCTGGAGTGCGCAAAGAGAATAAGGTCATAGCTCATATAGCAGTGGTCCTTGTACTACTCATCCTCATAGCCCTTATCATGCCACTCAAGGGCCAGATCACGGGAGGCGATCCTCTTGGTATCGCTCGTGTAGCCATCATGATGCTCGCATGTATCATAGCTATGGTCAGCTACATCAATAGCTTCAGAGCTGCACGCAAGGCCTCCTAGATCATGCGTCCCTCTACGATCGCGTCATATATACTTGGGATCTGCTGTCTACTACTGGCCTCCTGTAGTGATACTAGCGACAGCGCCTCCCGTACGGAAGCCAGCGCTGACTATGACATATCGCATCCTGACTTTCTCACGGTACAGCGACTGGTAGCTGGCGAGTCTATGGACAGTCTGTATCTTCTGGCAGATGCCGACGATCCGGCTGTCCGGCTCATGTCTGCTCGAGCCCTGGCATCATATAGAGACGGACGCTCTGTGGAGGTCCTCACTGCACTTCTCGCGGATGCAGATGTCCAGATACGACAGGCTGCAGCCTATGCCCTAGGCCAGACAGGTGATGCGCGAGTTGTCAGCTCACTCTTGCAAGCCTATGATGCCAGCGACTCACTCCGCATCCATAGCGCCGTCAATGGTACTATCCTAGAAGCTATAGGCAAGACGGGAGATGAAAGTATGCTCGCCTACATGCCCCGGATAGCAGGCATCAGCCCGAGGGATACACAGATTCTCCTAGGCCAGACCCGCGCCATCTATCGATTCGCACTCAGATCTCTCCAGGACACAGCCGCTACCTCTTATATGGCGCAGCTTGCTAGTAATGATGGCTATCCAGCCTCTGTGAGAAGCATCGCAGCCCAGTATCTCGCACGCACTGCTGACATTGATATCACCGCGTATAGCACAGATCTTATAGCTACCCTGCAGACAGAGCAAGATGCGCGTATCCGTATGGCCCTCGCCACCGCTCTGAGCAAGGTCGCATCACCAGCCAGCAGCGATGCGCTAGGTAAGATCGCGGTGGAAGATACCGACTATCGTGTAAGACTATCCGCTATCAGATCTCTCGGAACTCATGGTATAGCAGCTGCGCGCGGCTACCTGCAGTCCGCACTCCAAGATGATCATCCCATGGTGAGGATGACAGCACTGAGTGAGATGCTGCAGCACGGTACTGCCGCAGATGCAAGAGCTCTATACTCACACTATACCACTGCCGAGGACGCTCAAGAAAAGTACGCCGCAGCTGCCGCAGCTAATGAGCATCTCTCCTGGCGACAAGCTCTCACCAGAGACAAGCTCAATGCACAGCTCAAGACCGACTATGTGGATAGTAAGGATCCCTACGCTCAGGCCGCCATGCTACAGGCAATGAGTCATGATGTGCAGAATCAAGGCTTCCTCGAGCGCATTGCAAGTTCTAGCAAGGAGCCAGTCATCCTCATGGGTTCACTGTCCGCACTACGCACTCTCTATACGAGTGAAAAGTTCAGAAAGTACTATGGTGGCCAGTACCAGACCAATCTGCGCCGAGCAGCTACCCGTCTCATGCAGATCATGGAATCTGGAGACGGCGGATCCATAGCCTACATTGCTGGCATACTTAGCGATGAGCGTATGGGCCTTTCGGCCAAAAACCTCCCCATAGACAAGCTCAAAGAAATAAGATCCGCACTCATCATGCCTCGCGATATGGACGCCTATCAAGAGCTAGGAAAGCTCATAGCCAAGCTCGAAGGTAGTGAATACCAGCTAGCAGCTCCATCACAGACCTATCAGCCTGACTGGAGTCTGCTCACTAGTGAGACACCTACGGCTACGATCCGCACTGCACGAGGTAGTATCCAGATAGACCTAGATCCTTTGGCTGCACCAGTCAGCGTGATCAATTTTATACAGCTCGCAGAAGAGGGCTACTATGATGATAAGAGTGTGCACCGCGTAGTACCCAACTTTGTGATACAGGGCGGTTGCCCACGAGGAGATGGTATGGGGAGCGCAGATTACTCCTTCCACAGTGAAGTCCCTCAGCAGTATTATGATCGAGCTGGTAAGCTGGGAATGGCCAGTGCAGGACCACACACAGAGAGTGTACAGTGGTTTATCACACACAGCCCCACACCACATCTAGATGGCAAGTATACCATCATGGGTCAAGTCAGCTCCGGTATGGATGTAGTGCATGACACACGCGTGGGCGATAAGATCATTGATATTACAATCACACGATGACAGAAGAAGCAAAAAGACTATCACTCTACGAGACTCACGTAAAAGCTGGAGCTAAGATGGTGCCCTTTGCAGGCTACATGATGCCTGTGAGCTATGAGGGAATCAAGGAAGAGCACACCGCAGTGCGCAATCAGGCAGGTCTATTTGATGTATCCCACATGGGAGAATTTATCATCAGTGGCCCAGGAGCAAAAGAGCTAGTACAGTATGTCACCACTAACAATGTCAACCGTCTCGCCAAAGGACAGGCACAGTACAGCTGCCTGCCCAATGAAAAGGGCGGTATCGTAGATGACCTTCTCGTCTACTGCCTTGACGATACAGCCGATGCTGAAGAGTACTTACTCGTAGTGAATGCGGGCAATATTCAGAAAGACTGGGACTGGATCAGCTCGCACAATAGCTACGGCGCCAAGATGGAAAATCGCTCTGAGCAGACAGGCTTGCTTGCCCTTCAGGGACCAGCAGCTACAGCGATACTCCAGCCGCTCACAGAGACAGCCGTAGGCGATATCAAGTACTACCACTTTGCGATAGGACAGATAGGACACATCCCTGATGTCGTTATCTCCGCCACTGGCTATACGGGATCTGGCGGCTTTGAACTCTATGTAGAAAATCGATATCTCGATGATCTATGGCATATGCTGCTGACCGCGGGAGCGCCATATGGTCTCACACCATCAGGCTTGGGATCGCGAGACACTCTACGCCTAGAGAAGTCATACTGCCTATACGGTAACGATCTAGATGACGAGACCTCACCGATAGAGGCTAGTCTAGGATGGATCGTTAAGACTAAGAAGGGTGATTTTATAGCCAGAGACATATTTGCGCGACAGCGCGCAGAAGGCGTATCAAAAAAACTCATCGGCTTCAAGATGCTGGATAGACGCGTTCCCAGACATGGCTACATCATCAAAAATACAGGCGGAAAAATCATTGGTCATGTCACCTCTGGCACGCAGTCCCCTACCCTCGAGGTGCCGATAGGAATGGGTTATATACAGACCGCAGATATGCCAGAATCTGGAGAAATTCTCGTTTCCACTGGCCGCAAAGATCTGCAAGCACAACTATGCCACTTACCATTTCTCAAGTAGCCGAGCCGCAGCACTGAGAAGTGTGCTATCTTAGCTGCGATATGACGACTAAGGCAGAGATCAGCTGGGGTGATTTTGAGAAGATTGATATCCGCACGGGCACTATTCTGAGCGCGCATCCACTACCTCAAGCCCGCAGACCAGCGTACGTACTTGAGATAGATTTTGGAGCTCTGGGAGTGCTCAAGTCTTCTGCTCAGATTACAGATCGCTATACCACAGATCAACTCGTGGGCCAGTGTGTATGCGCCGTCGTCAATTTTCCACCTAAGCAAATAGGGAAGCTCATGAGCCAGTGCCTCGTCCTCGGAGCAGTGGACGCGCAAGGGTCTGTGAGGTTGCTAGACCCAGGGACAGGATGCCCCTCTGGACTTCCTATAGCATGACGAGATATCTATGAGAGTATCACCCTTCAGGTCGCTTCTGCCCAATGAGGAGCTGATCAGCTCGCTCAGCACATTCACCACATCCGTCAAGCTGCACTATGTGGACTATCTGCGCAATGGATTCTACACAGAGCAGCTCGAGCCAGCCATGTATGTCTATGAAATCAGAGTAGCAGATCGCGTACACACTGGTCTCCTGTGCTCCACAGATCTGCAGGACAGTGTAGATGGCCATATCCTCAAGCATGAGGATACATTGGCTTCTAAGGAGCAGCAGATGATGTACCTCATCATGGAGCGCAAAGCCATGCTCAAGCCTATACTTCTCACGTATAAGCCAGTACCATCAGTGACTGACATCATCGCGAGCTATCAAGATCAGACGCCTGTACTCAGCCTCAAGGAAGATCGTGCCCAGATCACCCACACATTCTGGAAAGTAAGCTCAGAAGACAGCACGGCTCTCATAGAGCACATGGCCAAGGTCCCGAGAGCCTATATTGCTGATGGCCATCATCGACACTCCGTGATGCGACTCATGAAAAAAAGCGCGGATGACATGCTCGATGGAAATTTTCAGCAGCTTTACTCCGCATACTTCAGCTTTGATCAACTCGATATACTGGACTACAATAGGATCGTCACCATTACGGATAATACCAGCTATGCCACCATCATGGCTAGACTCAGTGCCTACTTCCACGTAGAAGTACTCGAGGAAGCTCGCAGACCACTAGCCAAGCACGAGATCGTACTACTGATGAACTATGAGTCCTACAGTCTCACTTGGAGGTCTGAGTATCGGGAAGATGATCAGTCTCGTGTGTCTCTAGACGCCAATCTTTTTAATCAGCACGTCCTCAGTCAGTGCTTTGAGGTGATGGATATCCGTATGGATCCGCGGATCACCTACATAGACGGCACCAAGAGCATAGAGTCAATGACGCACCAGATCTACAGCAGGCCGCATCAGATCGGCTTCTTACTGTATCCCGTGGAGATGGCTGATCTCATCAGCACCGCTGATCAGGGTCACACTATGCCACCCAAGTCCACTTACTTCGAGCCACGTCTACTCAATGGCCTCATCACCCAACTCCTCTGATCATGAGCGCATACTCGGCAGATTATCTCTTTATGGATGGCGACTGGGTCGCTGGTCACTGGATAGATATCAGTGATGATGGGACGATCTTAGGTATCCATGACACCCCTCCGCCAGCCGATCACTCCTATCACGCCGGCTGTATCCTGCCTGGCTTGATCAATGCACATTGCCACCTGGAGCTCAGTCATATGCAAGGATTATTGCCCACGGGTACAGGGCTCGTAGATTTTATCCTAGGTGTACTGCAGCAGCGAGCTGTGGATGATCATGTGATCCAGGATGCGGCCGTGAGAGCAGATAAGTACATGTACTCTGCAGGTGTACAGGCCGTGGGAGATATATGCAATACACTCCATACACAGGCCGCTAAGCTTCAGTCGCAGATGAGCTATGTCAATTTTGTCGAGGCGTATGATCTATTTCAGGGGACCGAGGACAATCCATATTTCTCATCCCATCTAGAGACTTATCATCAGCTGCAGCTCAAGTCACAAGATCAGAAATCCCTAGTTCCCCATGCGCCCTATAGTGTGAGTCCAGGGGCTTTCGCCCAAATGTCACCGTACTTCCAGAAAGATCGTGGTACCATAAGCATACACAATCAAGAGACGCCATCAGAAAATGCATTCTTCACTGAAAACACTGGTGCTCTAGTAGACTTCTATGCTGCAGCAGGTATGTCACTGCATATAGAGGACATCGCAGCATCCAGTTCTCTACGGTATGCACTCCATCATCTGCCTACAGATAGGCGCATCCTCCTAGTTCACAATACTATGACCACGACCGATGATGTCCTGGATGCTCTCTCTACACACAGTGATCTGTACTGGTGCACCTGCCCCAGAGCCAATCTCTACATAGAGAACCGCTTGCCAGACTATACTGCTCTCAGAGCCGCTGGTGCCCGTATCTGCGTGGGTACTGACAGTCTCAGTAGCAACTGGTCCCTATCCGTCTGGGATGAGCTCAAGACCATCGCGCAGTATCAATCCAGCATCCCTATCACAGAGCTCCTCTCATGGGCCACTCTGCACGGCGCAGAGGCCCTGAGTCTGGACGACCAGCTAGGAAGGATAAAGATTGGCTTATCACCTGGTATCGTCCATGTAGATATCAATCCTGAGAAGAAAGGACAGTCCATAGCCCGCTCCAGTATTCAGCGACTGGTATGACCCCGCGCTATGATCAGCACTGAGAAGATGAGTTGCTACTACTTGCCCATGGATAGCGTGATAGAAAGTCTGTATGCGCCTGATTCCTACGCACGATAAATTTCTGAGCTTCCTCGCTCTGAGGATGATGAGGTCGATGGCTCAATAGAGTGGATAGCTGAGACCATTCTTGTAAGTATGTAGTCGATTCCTCATCAAACCATGTATTGACGAGACGCTCATAGATGATCCGTACCGCGAGGGGAGATGGATGCAGCATATCATCTGCGTACCATCTATAATCACGCAGTTCGTCCATCATGATCTCATAGGCTGGAAAATAATGACATTGCTCGTGAGCAGCTACTATGGTGTGTGCTCCTGTGAGCAAGGCAGCTTTGGACCGCTGATTATCTATGAGACCGTCGCGAAGATGCCTCACTGGGCTGACCGTGAAGATCAGCTCCACCGCAGGGTTCACTGCGACGATGTCATCTACCAGTCGAGCTAGCGCTGTCGATACTTCCTGGGGAGATAGGAGAGCTTTGCGGAATCGATCCTGGGCTTGTCTATGGCAATTGGCTACTACTTGTCCACTCTCGAGCAAGTGATATACCCAAGAAGTCCCAAGCGTGATGAACACATGACTGCTCTGGGAAATACCGCTGTGCAATATCCGCAGATCCTCAGAAAGTCGCCTGCGAGTATCATCTACATCATCCGAGCTATACCTAGTAGAATAGTTATAGCTGAAGTAGCTTCCTTCCTCGCCCTGCGTCACTTGTATCGCCGATGACATGAGTTGCGCAGTGCCATCAGCTATACTCGTAGCCAGGCTCACTGGATTAAAGTGGATACCACATGGATTGACTACTGCAGGCCAGTGGGACAGCTTGATCCTCTCTCCTATACGGTCCGCAAAACAACTGCCTAGAAAGCACAGCTGCTTACCTACTGCTATCTGCTTACCAGTGCGGTGGGCATCTATAGGAGTACTATACATGATATAAAGATAGCGGAGCTCTATTGCTCAAGTACTCAGAGAATCTGTGCACTAGCTCGGAGTAGCAGCTGTGATCTCATGTCAGTGGATAGGGAGATAGCAGATAAGCAAAGATGGTATACTTACTTTCGTAGATGTGAGCTGGTTTGCAGATATACTGGGTAATTGGAAGACAGAAAAGACGGATGAGTATCTGTCTTTTGGTCGATTCAGCGATGCGTATAAGAATAAGGAAAAGTATGAGCGCTGGGACGCATCTATTGATCTATTTAGGTCTGGTAAGACGATATCCAGCTATCTTGCCTTTCTAGATTATCTCGATCATGGGCAAGGAAACGTCTCATACTCTCAAGTGGGCGACTCCCTAGAATTTACCATCATCCAAGGTAGCAAGAAGATCACTGGTATGGTGGGAAAAGACTATGTGCGCGCCGAGTGCAAGGTGGCTCAGATGATCCAGTCAGAGCTTGGCTATATGCGCTTTCTCGCTGAGAAGAACTACGAGCTCAAGTACTCGCGCTACAGCCTGGATGAACATGATTGTGTATGTCTTGTCTTTGATAGCTTTTTACTGGATTGCTCCCCATTCAAATTATACTACGCCCTCAAGGAGGTCGCCCTCAGTGCAGACAAACTGGATGACATCCTCGTAGAAGAATTTGAAAAAGGTCTCACACCAGTAGACAACGATCACATCACAGAGCTCTCAGCGGATCTCAAGGCTGCTAAGCGAACTTATCTACGCAGTACTCTGAAGGACACTCTCGACTACTACGATCAGTATGAGAGTGATAGCACTCAGAGCCCTGGCGGTCTGAGTTATGTTCTCTTGGCAGCAGGATATAAGATTGATTATCTCACACAGCCAGAGGCCTATTCTCTCGAAGCAGTAGAGCGAATACAGCGCCTCTATTACTCGAGAGATGACCTAGACATGGTGACTAAGAATCGACAGATAGTATCAGAGTATCGCAGGATTCTCCAGCGTGATGATGCTATGATCGAGCGCGAATTTTACCAGAGCATCTTCACATTTGGCATTACTAAGCCCATAGGTAGCTATAGGCTGACAGAGATATTCACTCAGGACTGGAAGAATTTTCTGTGGTACCGTAAGCATGACCTTCCTCACATCGCTATCGCGATAGCAGACTACATCGTGGGTTACAGCCTATTCAATTTTGCGCCCGCACAGCCTATCCGAGAGCTGCTGCACCTCTACTACGAGATCATGGAGCGAGACTATCTGGTGGCTACGCATGCTGCCACTGACTTCTGGAAAGAGGACGAGATCAATCAGCGCGCTGTGAGACGAGAGCTCAAGACGATTGAAGATAGATATGAGGATCAGATCATGGGATTTGCCTTAGATGCCAGGCTGGTTGACTGTAGTAGTCGCTTAGCATTTGCTGGATCATTCCTCCAGATGATAGATCAGATAAAGATCAGCTGATATGAAGCAAGATATCTTAGAGAACGCAAGAAGAGCAATCGTGCAGATAGCCACACCATACAGCACTGGTACAGGCTTCACGCTAGCAGATCATCGGCTCATAGTGACCAATGAGCATGTGGTACGAAATCAGCAAGAGGCTGTAATAAAGCTCGCTCAAGGCAAAAAGCAGCTATGCAAAGTGGTGTTTCTGGATGAGCTGCACGACCTGGCTCTTCTACGCTATGATGGTGATAAGATCCACGGGCTCACCCTTACTGAGTCCGACAAATACGAGCTAGGAAACGAGATAGTCGCTCTAGGCCACCCCTATGGAGTAGAGTTCTCAGCGACCTATGGGCATATCTCAAGTACTGAGCATCGCCATCAAGAAATAACTTATTTACAGCATGACGCCTCGCTCAGTCCTGGCAATAGCGGCGGCCCTCTGCTAGCTATGGATGGAAGCGTGATCGGCATCAATACATTCGTACTACAGCAAGGCTTGGACATCAGCTACGCTCTACCTGCAGAAATACTGATCTCTATTCTTTCGCAGCTGAAAGTGGATGAGCAGCGGAGCGCGGCACTCTGCGATAGCTGCGAGACTATTGTATATGACGACACCATCCAGGAGCAGTATTGCCCCAGCTGTGGTAGAGCAGTGCATCTGCCATCACAGATTGAGCGTTATCATCCTACGGGAGTCAAAGCCACCATAGAAGAGATCATCACAGATCTAGGCTATCAAGTGAGTCTAGCCCGTACAGGCCCTAATCAGTGGGAAATCGTAAAGGGTAGTGCGCTCATACGCATGACGTATCACGATAGCACGGGTCTGCTGAGTGCAGACGCTAGTCTCTGTCAATTACCTACAGAAGGAGTGGATAGACTCTACCATTATATCCTTGCTGAAAATCATAAAGCACACGGCCTCTCTATGAGTGTGAAAGCACAGGATGTAGTACTGTCGTTACTTATCTACGATCAGTACCTTGACCTCCATACAGGTCGTGAACTCTTGAGTCGGATGTTCCAGAAAGCTGATGACTACGACGATATACTCATAGAAAAGTACGGGGCGCTTCATCACCAGCTCTGATTTCATTGTCGTCCTATCTGTAGATATACAGACATCATCTCAAGTCTCTTGATGCTGTACTAGGCATAGGACTAGCAGGCATTTTGACGAAAGTCAGAACTGTCGTAGCCCAAGCACAATGCTTAAACAATGGAAGCAGCGTTATATCATCTCAGAGGTTCTTACATGTATGGTGTTCAAAAAAACTATACTTTTATCCGACTCTAGAAAAAGATATATGAAGACTACTCGAAGCCTAATCATCGCTGTATTTGCACTCATGCTGTGCATTCCTGGCATCAAAGCGCAGGACATTCACTTCTCACAGTTCTATGCCGCGCCGCTAGATCTTAATCCAGCGATGACTGGCGTATTTAACTGTACGCAGCGATTTACGGCAAATTACCGCAATCAGCTGAGTAGCGTGCTAAGATCCAATGCGTATAACACCTATGCGGTATCTTACGACCAGAAGATCGCAGTGGGGCGTACGGATTACTTCGGTATAGGTGGGATCATCACGGCGGATGTAGCTGGCTCGCTGGATTTTGGTACGGTATCTGGTCGCATCAGCGGGGCATACAGCAAGCAACTCTATAGCTCCAGAGAAGTTTCACACAATCTATCAGCAGGTTTCAATGCTGGTGTCACCCAGCGTAGCCTCAACTGGACAGCCGCTCAGTGGGGGCTTCAGCATGATGGATCTGGTGGGTTTGATCCAGCTGGTCCCGCCGAAAACGTGGACAACAGCAATCGACTCGATCAAGACTTTCTCTTTGCTGACTTCAGCGCGGGTCTACTATACTTCGGAGTATTCAATCAAGGTAAAAGCAGTGTATATGTGGGAGCGGCAGCTAGCCATCTCAACAGAGCTAATCAAGCGGTCTATATCACTGATCAGGATGGTAATGAAGTCTTCAATCCCTTATATACCAAGTACACCATCCATGCAGGTGGTGAACTAGGCCTCAATAATGGAATCTCTTTTGTCCCTGGCATTGTCTACTTCAATCAAGGTCCTCAGACTGAAATCAATCTCGGTACAGCCGTGAGATTTACGCTGAGCAACTCCAAGTTTCAGCAGCAGTTCTTGCAGTTTGGTATCTGGACGAGGATCGCAGATCAAGTCCTGCTGGAGGACAATGGCGCTGGTGGACCACTAGTAAGCGGCACGGACACTAATCCTTGGCTCGATGCATTCATCCTGTATACCAAGTTTGATTTCAACGAATTTGGTATCGGATTTAGCTATGATATCAATGTCTCTGATCTTAATGTTGCTTCCAATAGCAATGGAGCTTTTGAATTCTCGTTAATCTATAAGATCTGCGGCTCAGAGACACGTGGTGTCTACTGTCCTAAGTTCTAATAAGAGGCTCTCTGATACTTTAAAGACTCTACTGTCAATCTCAGAGGTTCTAGCGCCTCTAGCTCATCATCATCTCTGTCCATAAAAAGTAACTACTGTGTTTGCTAGCTCTAACGGCTCCAAAAACTCTGATAAGAAAAAATCTGGCGAAAGCCGTCCATCTGTGGCTGGTGATCCCACTTCGATCGGCTACGGCACGGTCATCCGCGGCGAACTAGAGAGTCAAAGTGATATGCGTGTAGATGGTGAGATCCACGGTGACCTCACCTGCCATGGTAAGCTCATCATAGGCCCCAAAGGTGTGGTAGACGGACGTGTGATCTGTGACAATGCCATCATCCAAGGCAACTTTAGCGGAAGCATAAGCGTCCATGAATCGCTAGAAGTCCAGCAATCTGCACAGATGAAGGGCGAGATCTACACCAAGCAATTGCACGTGCATGCCGGTGCGATCTTTAATGTGACATGTGACATGAGCGGTAAGCAGATCAAGAGCTTCACTCGACCAGCTGATGAAAAAGGTGAAGTGGTCTCTATGGTCAACTGATCCAAGGCATGTCTAGCAAGCCGACAGATCCTAAAAGCAAATCTTCCCATAAGTCAAATGCTTACTCTGTACTCAAGTACAGCGGTATGGCCTTTGAGATGGTGATCCTACTGCTCATCGCAGTGTGGATTGGCAGATGGCTAGACAATAAGATTTCTTTGGAACAGCCCATCATGACCATCCTCCTTATACTGCTGGCAGCTGGCGCATTCCTCTATCGTCTAGTCAGAGATGTCTCTCGTGACGCATGAGCTGGCGTAGATTTCTGAGGGGCTATGCGATCAGCATATTCTTGGCAGTCACGGGAGCGATAGCTATCATCTACGGCGCTAAGCTTACAGATCATATCGCTTTGGTAATAGCTATCGGCATATTTTTTCTTATTGGCTCTCCGCTATCCCATCATATCAGTACGCGCATCATGGGTATATATCCGCCGGCAGCATACACGCTATACTGTCTGGTACTGAGTGTGATAAAGATGATAGTAGGAACCATAGTACTGGTGATCTACAGTGAGCTCCACCCTGCTATGGATATCACATGGGTGTGGCCATATCTCTATGTCTATTTTGTCTTTACTATCTTCGATGTGCGGACTATGATGCTCCACAACAAAGAATAACCCATGAGCGACCACTTCAAGGCTATACTAGACAAATACGGTGAGTACGAGTACTCCGCTCAGCAAATCAAGGATCTCGATATCCTCAAGAAGCCTGACGCAGACGAGTATCACATGATCTATAAGGGAAAATCCTATAATCTGTCGATGATATCTTACGATCAGCAAGAGGCTACCGCCGTAGTATCTGTAAATGGCTCGGAGTATACCATCAAGATTGAGGACAGATGGACCCGCCTCATCCAAGAGATGGGACTGGATAAGCAAGCTAGTCAACAAATTGCCGCGCTCTATGCCCCTATGCCTGGCCTGGTCAAGGCTGTGCAGACAGCGGCAGGCGCAACTGCAGCTGCGGAAGATACACTGCTAGTCATGGAAGCTATGAAAATGGAAAATCTCCTCAAGGCACCCACAGATGTCACCGTAAGTGACGTGCACGTGCAGCCTGGGCAGGTGGTGCAGAAAGGCGATCTGCTCATCAGCTTTGAGGTGTAGAGCCTAGTAGATTTGCGATTGGCTTGCTAGTTGTCCAGGTAGTTTTCTTGGAAGAATTCGCGGTAGCTCGTCACGCCCTTGTTTCTGATGATCTCGCGCCAGTTATTCTGATTGACAGCAAAGATCTCGTAGTCCGTAGCTGATGGTAAAAATCTCTTGACCTTCCTCTGCACCCCGTCGTAGTACTTCATGGCTACAGCCTTATCCTTGAATCGTCGGAGTAGGATGGCTGGAGTATCTGTCTTAGTGTCCAGAGCAATCGCGGACATCCTGAGATTATCGAGCTTGTGATTTTCCTTGTTGTAATTATTGATAGCAATCTTAGCTTCGTCGAGGCTGACTAGGTCTGTATTATATAGTACCACGATGATAAAGTGCAGCTTGTCATCACTGACCGTAAACTTGTTATCGCTGAGATCGCTAGCTATTCCACCACCTTGATCGTCGCGTCCGCCAAGGAGCCTGATGATCTCGCGTGCTCTGACTTCCTCGTCCGTATCAGGATATTTCTTCACGAAAGCCTGCAAGGCTTTGATATAGGCGGGAGTACCATCTGCCTGACCTGTACACATAGCTCCGAGTAGGTCAAATCTTGCCATCAAGCTGTGATCCGTCCCATACGTCTGACGAGATTGCTCGATGCGCTGAAAGGTCTCTTCACAGTTTCCTGATTGGAAGATCGCATAAGTCTCTCTATAGTACTGATCCAGCTGCTGCTGCTCACGCATCTTGCTCGATGCGTAGTCTGGATCCGTCAGTACCTTGTAATACTCAGAGTCGGGATAATTGTCTATGATGAGCTGCTTATACTTTTCAGCCTGAGCATTCTGGCCTAGATCTCTGTGTGATAGATAGAGATAAAACCACGCGTCTAGGCGATTCTTATTGTTAGGAAATCTTGTGGATAGCTCCTCCAGAGATTCTACACTATTCTCATAGTCGCTGAGACGCGATCTGTAGAGCTTGCCAAGTTCCATGAGAGAGGAAATAATCAGATCCTCAGATGCTGCTCTTGCTTGATCATCCGCTGGTACATCTTGCAGTATTCTGTCTAGATCTGTTTCACTCAGCAGAGCCTCATCTGCACTGGCAAAGTCCTCATCATCCGTACTTGTCTCCCTCGTAGACACGCGTCTCCAGTCATCTACAAGTGGACGCTGGCCCCAGATTTTTTGGAAGGCTTTTTCTTGCTTCTTGACCTCTTTATCATTGTAGGCGTAGAAGCTGCTCTCCCGCGCTGACTTGAGACTGCCTACACTTGCTCTTCTCGCCGCACTAGCTCGCGCCGCTTCTCGAGACTTCTCTTCTTCGTTAAGGGCCTTGCTTGTCTCTTCTGCCTTGCGGTCTTTGCGAAGCTTCTTAGCGAATGCCTTCTTCTCATCATCAGACATATAGCTGATGGCTAAGAGACTATCCTGCAGAGCTATCGTCTCTAGGTGACCTACAATCTCCTGAAGATTCTTAGCCATAGACTCGACTTCTGGATAGCGCGGATCTATCTTGCTGAGATTATTGACAGCACCGTCGTAGTTTGCCTTAGCAGCGATATAGTCCTCGTCTTCAAAGTTGAGCTGAGCGAGTAGATAATGTGATTCTCCCAATTGTGGAGCATTGCTCCCGCCGTTTTCTACAGCCAGATTAAGATTTTCGATCGCTGCCACGCGATCACCTGCATCCAGATGGATCCGTGCCATGGCGTAGTAGATCTGATCGCGGTATTCACGATTTTTCTCGTCTTTGAGTAGTTTTTCTAGATCGGCCAGCGCACCAGCTCCCTGGCCACCACCTGTGTTTCTGAGGCGATTGAGCTCTGCATTAAAGGACATCTGATAGCTCGGCTTTAACCTTACCACCATGGCAAAAGCCTCAGCAGCGCCAGCTCGATTACCTTGTCTGTCTAGGATCTGACCCTTGATATATGCTAGGCGAGCCTTCTGCTTCTTATCCTTGACCTTTTCTATAGCTACGGTGAGAGCTTGGACAGCTTTGTCCCAGTTTTTGCGTGCTATAGCGAGCTCTGCTCTAGCCACTGCTACATCTGTGAGTACGTCTTTGTAGCTGAGTGGATCCGCCTCTATTTTATTGAGCAGGTAGTCAGCCCTGCTGTATTTGGTACGTTTGATGTATGTGCGAGCTAGCCATAGTTCTCCTTCTGAGTAAGGATTAGTATGACCAAAGATGCCTTCGCCTGTTTTGTTTTGATTGTACTCGGTCTTGCCATCATCCTTGGGTTTGCGATCGGATTCTTCTTCGATGTCAAAGTCTGAATCCTCTACCACTTCCTCTTCTTCTTGTACGCGCACGCGTCTGCCATTTTCATTGACTACATAGCGCGGAGAAGATTTTGCTTCCACTTTCTCCGTGGTCACGGCTGGCGCCTCTTCCTGGACGATTTCTGGTGCTGGCTCCTCCACAGAGGGCTTCTCCACCTCTGGCCGCTCGCGAGTCTTGGTAGGACGCTTCTTACTTCCTGGTTTTGGTCTTCGCTTTTTCTTAGAGCTGGGCTTTTTCTTTTTACTAGCAGAGGAGCGCGAACTGGATGACGACCTTGAGCTGGATGACGATCTGGTCTTCGTACCTTTTTCTGACTTAGGTGTTTTTTTCTTGTCAGCTTCTGGGCGCTTTTTGGTCTTTCCAGTCTTCTTTCTCGAGGAAGAGCGCTTTTTCTTTGCGGAAGATCCACTGGATCTTGGCTTTGAGGCAGCTGATCTACGCTTAGCTGATTTTCTACTGGCGCGATTTTTTGGTGAATTAGGATCAAACTCCTCCTCAAAGTACTCCAGCGTAGCCTGAGCTGACTCATAGTCTTGCTTGAGATACTGCGCCTTACCCATCATCACATAGCAGTCTGGTGTCCACTCTGATCCAGGATGCAGCTTACTGACGGTAGCGACCTTTTCGATCGCCTTGTCCATATCTGGAGCTATGGCATCAGCATCATCCACCGCCGCATAAGGATGTATAGGTAGTAGCTGCGTGTAGTTATCCTGATGCCTTTCATTGAGCGTATAGATAGCCTCCGTGTAGAGGACATCAGCATTGTAATAGCCATTAAATCTGGCTGTCTGATTATGATAAAACTTACCAAAACCAGATAGGTCGTCTTTCTTCTTCTGAGTGACGCAGGAAGATATGGTCAAGCTCAGCATAGCACCGAGCAATAGGTACGTAAGGTATCTCATGGATAGGATATATGCAGCAGCAGAATAGCACAAAAATCGGGCTTTCTACATACGCACTTATAACCAATGACAGTTTAGTTTTAGTATCTATGTAGTTATATAAATCCCTATGTCCAAAGAGTCTTCAGGCTTTCGCCAAAAAATGACCAAGCTGCGCAAGCCGCACCGATTTGTGGTCATCAATGATGAGACTCATGAGCAGAGGAGGTCCTTTAAGCTGACTGCGCTCAATCTATACTTGCTCATCAGCCTGACGCTACTCCTATTGACAGCCATAGTGGTATCACTCATCTTCTTCACGCCGCTGCGCAAGATCGTACCAGGATACGGGGATATCCGCAAGGATCAGACCTACGTGACACTCACGGATGAGGTAGCGGCGCTCGAAGATCGACTCAAGGCTCAGGACACTTATCTAGAGACGCTGAGAGCACGTATGACAGAGGATATGGAAGTGCTTACTAGCACTCCTACAGAGGTGACCACAGAGGTAAATCCCAGAGAGACTGTAGAGAAAATAGAACAAGATGCTGAGATGCGTAGAGCACTTGAGCGACAGCGCATCTTACAGAGACAAGCAGGATCCACACAGAGCGGCTCCGTGACTAATATCCTTGTGACTCCCGTAGTAGGCAACATCAGTAGAGGCTACGCTCCTGATCAGGACCACTTTGGCCTGGACATCATAGCACCAGGAAATAGTCCCATCTTAGCGGCCGCTGATGGCGTCATATTTCTCTCAGACTGGACTGAGTCGCAGGGTAACTGCATAGGCCTGCTGCACACAGATAAGACGGTCACTATGTACAAGCACAACTCTGTACTCCTCAAGAAAGTAGGTAACACTGTGAAGGCCGGTGAGGCCATCGCCATCATCGGCAATAGTGGTGAGCTCACAGATGGTCCTCATCTGCACTTTGAGATATGGATAGATGGTAGACCCGTAGATCCAGAGCTGTACTTGACTCTCTGATCAGGCCTAGCATAGCTCACACGTGGTGCTTGCGAGCTGCTCTGTACCAGGCGTGCAACTTGCCCCGAGCGAGTCTCGTGGACTCGCAAGAGTATACGGCTGATAGAGAGCTCATGTTTCACACGATTACCTTGTGGATGCCTCTACATCGTGCTAGACGAGAAATTATCCCCATGTTTGCAGCTTACACGAAGCTTAGATCCTATGGAACTCAAGAACCTCAAAGACGACGCAGGCAATAATGCGAGCCCTATCCTACCAGAGGACGTCAAGAATTTTCTCATCGACATAGACGGTACCATCACCGACGATATTCCCAATGAAGAGCCCGAGCGTATGGCCACCTGCTTACCCTACCCAGATGCCTTGGAAATTTGTAATAAGTGGTATGATGAGGGGCATGTAATCACCTTCTTCACCAGTCGCACAGAGGCGCATAGAGAAGTGACTACAGCGTGGCTAGAGAAGCATGGATTTAAGTATCAGCATCTCCTTATGGGCAAGCCCCGCGGCGGCAATTACCACTGGATAGACAATCATATGGTACGTGCTACTCGCTACAAGGGAAAGTTTACCGACCTGGTAGAGAAGAATGTCAATATCGAAGTCTTCAAGTCTTAAGCCTCTCGCAGCAGATCTACAAGCGCCTCATGCAAGTGCGGATGGCGAAAGCCATATCCCTCCTGCTCCAGACGCGCTGGTATCACACTTACACCCTCAGTCACCACCTGTGCCATGGCCCCAAGGGCACCCTTTATCAAGATGGCTGGCATAGGTAGCACCGGCCCCTTATGACCTAGGGCCTGCTGTAGAGCAACAGCAAATCTGCGCGCAGTCTCAGGATGCGGTGCCGTGAGATTGTAGGCACCTTCACTAGTAGCAGACTCCAAAAGGTGAATCATGCTGTGCGATATATCATCTATATGTATCCAGCTATACACTTGCCTCCCCGCACCAAAGTAATGGGCAAATCTCATGCGGAATAGCGGTATCAACCTCGCTAGCATACCGCCAGATAGATCCTGGACTACACCTATACGGGCTATGCAAGTCCGTATGCCTGCTTCTATAAAACCCTGCGCCGCAGCTTCCCAGGCCACGCACACCTCGGCTAGGAAATCATCGCCCACAGGGCTGCTCTCATCCATAGTACGCTCTTCATCATGCCCATAGATTCCTACCGCACTCGCCTGTATCACACACTGCAGCTTAGACTCGTCACTTTCTGTAAATTTCTCCACGAGCAGTCTGGTCGTCAGCACTCTGCTATCCAGTATGAGCTGCTTACGAGCATCCGTCCAGCGCTTATCCGCGATGCCTGCCCCTGCAAGATTGATGAGAGCATCTGCCCAGCGTATTGCCTGTGGATCTAGATGACCCTTGGCAGTATCCCAGTGAAAAGCCGTCCTATCCTGGTGTTTCTCGGGACTACGAGTGAGGATCGCAGTCTCATAGCCAGCACGCTTAAGAGTGACGGCGAGGTGGCTTCCGATCATACCAGATCCACCAGCTATAAGTACGTTTTTGATCATGAGTGCTAGGCTATAAGGCTGAGATTATAAGCTTACTATTGCATAGCTGAGCTAATTGTTCATGAATCTATCTCCCATGTACACACTTCATAGACATATCTGCACGGCGCTCTTACTTGTATTCCTCATGGGATGTAAGGGTGATCCTACCGTGTCCCCATCTGTATCATCAGACGTAGGCGCCATCACGCTCAGACTGTCTGATGTCCCTGATCGGCTCAATCCTATGCTCTCCTCCAGCGTCATTGCCACATCTATAGAAAACCTCATTATGGTGTCGCCCGCGGAGTTTCACCCGATCACACTAGAGCTGATCCCTGTGCTCATCGAGTCACTCCCTCAGGCACTTACCATCACAGAAGGACCACAAGCGGGTAAGCCGCTCTATCAGATACAGTTCAGAGATGATGCCAGATGGGCTGATGGCTCACCGATCACAGCGGCAGATTACGTATTTACCCTCAAGCTCATTTCTAATCCAGCTATCGCCTCCAGCTGGCGGTCGCTCCTGTCAGATATCATAGAAGTGACGGTAGATCCAGACTATCCACAGATCGTCGCCGTCACGCTGTCAGAGCAGAAGCTACAGTCCGTAGCTACGGTGTGCAATTTTAATCTGTATCCCGCATACGCCTATGATCCAGATGGGATGCTAGCGGATATACCCCTTCAGGACATGCTAGCCATGGAAGATGAGCAGATGCTAGAGGCGTATCCGCAGCTGGGGGCTTTCGCCCAAAAGTTTCTGAGTGATACCTACAGCCGCGAGGTAGTCACCGGAGCTGGTCCCTACGAGCTGCAGCGCTGGGATAGCGACCAGGCGATAGTCCTCCAGCGTAAAAGTGACTACTGGGGTGCCGAGGATGCTTCCGATAATCCAATCCTCCAAGCCGGACCTTCTCAACTCACTTACAGGATTATCCCAGATGAAAATACGGCCATCACAGCTCTGCGTGACGCGCAGCTAGATCTGATGGTGGATGTGAGTCCGCTCAACTTCGCCAAGATCAAAACTGAAAATCCTGATGACTTCCGCTTCTACACACCGCAGGTCATGCGATACTACTACATAGGTATCAATGGTAATGATGAGCGCTTAGAAGAGCCCGCAGTGCGACAGGCTCTTGCTCGTCTACTGGACGTGAATGAACTTATAGATCAGCTCATGGGCGGACTCGCAGTCAGGACGGTAGGCCCTATACATCCCTCCAAGGCCTACTACGCCACTGATATCTCACCTGTGCCATACGATCCAGCTACAGCAGCCAGACTCCTAGAGGAAGCTGGATGGAGAGACAGCGATGGAGATGGACTACTAGACAAGCAAAAGAATGGAAAGAAACTGCAGCTCTCCTTTACCCTCAAGACTACCCCTAGGCCTCTAGGTCGACAGATTGCGAGCATCCTGCAAGAGAATGCTGAGGCGCTGGGAATCTCCATAGAAATCGAGCCTAAGGAATTCAGAAGTATCCTTCAAGACCTTCGCAAAGGGGACTTCCACCTAGCGAATCTGGCTTCGAGCCAATATCCAGGCGACTATGATGCCTACTCAGCCTGGCACACCGATAATATAGGAGGCGCAGGACGCAATTATCTGGGCTTTGGTACGAGCGAGACGGACTCACTCATCAGCATCACGCGTTCCACTGCTAGCACAGAGGTGCGCTACGACGCATACCGTAAGCTACAGGAGCATATCGCCGCTGATCAGCCAGGCATATTTCTATTCGCTCCTGTGGAGCGCATCATCAGCGCGGCTGAGTACGAGCTGATCGTATCCTCTAGACGACCCGGCTACTTTGAAAACACACTGCGTAGAGCCGACAACTGATCTGTGACATGCGTGGCTATGTCATTCAGCGTATACTCGCCTTTGTCCCTACACTGCTGCTGATCAGTGTACTTATATTCTTTTTGCGGGAGAGCGTGCCTGGGAATAGAGCATCAGATCTGCTTGTCGCCGAGCAAGACAGAAATATTGATAATAGCCAGAGTACTCTAGACGATTACCGCCAAGAGGCCGCGCGGCTACATCTAGATCTACCATCCTTCTACTTCTCTGTCCACCCCAGAGGTCACAGCACGACCCTTCCAGGTATCTACTTACCAGAGCGCAGAGAGTGGTACAAGAAAGCACTCATGCAGAGAGCTGCCTTAGAGAATATCGCTCAGCTCGAGACAGAACTCACACAGATACTCGCCGCATGCGAGTCAGAGCAGTGCCTACAGTATCGCTTGCATAGGTATGATGGCAGTACCCCGCTACCAAGATCTGCCAAGATCCAGCTCAGCGAGAGCGCAAGTCTTACTCTTGATAGACTAGATACCCATACGTTGTCAGTGAGTGATATCATACCTAGAGTGACCTGGCACGGGACAGACAGCCGCTACCATCTATGGATATCATCACTTCTCAGTGATGACACCATACGATCTCGCAGAGACGGCAGACCTGCCAGATTATTGATTGCAGCCGCAGCAAGATGGACGCTTGCTGTCGCTCTGAGCAGTCTACTATGTGGAGCAGTACTAGCAATCTTGCTCGCTATATATCTCCATCGCTATGAGAGCCGATGGCACGCACGCATCTTGCAGCAGGTTCTAAGAGCGATCTACGCCACCCCATTGTTTTGGGGAGCGACGCTATCTATCATCTTCTTGACTACGAGCTACTATAGCGAGTGGCTAGACTGGTTTCCTGCGGCGGGTATATTTCCACTCCTCTCTCCTGAGATGTCTTGGTGGCAGCGCCTTTCCAGCACAGCACCTTCACGAGCCCTTCCCATCCTGCTACTTACGATTTACTCGCTTCCCTATCTTGTAGATCAGCTCCGACAGAGCCTGCACCTCCAGTCAAGTATGGCCTATGCCATGACAGCAAGGGCTAAAGGCTTGACAGAGAAGCGTATCCTCTGGAGACACACGCTGCCCAATTCCCTTCTATCATTTCTGACCATCTTAGGTGGCAGAGTTGCTGGGCTGCTCAGTGGTAGCCTGATCGTCGAGATTCTCTTTGGCATACCCGGCATGGGCAAATTGCTCTACGACTCGATCCTCGGACGAGACTGGGATATAGTGATGGTGGTAGCGCTCTTATCAGCCATCATCACTATGCTCGCCTACTTACTCACAGATATAGCATACACGCTAGCTCATCCACAGATCGTATGGAAGTCATAGACCGCATCCGATCCATAAGTGCCGTGGGTCAGCAACGATCGCTGCATCTATGGATGATCCTTGCGATCGTCTTCCTAGTGATCAGTATCATCTCGTGGATATGGCCTATGGAACCATTGCTCTCGATCAGCCTTCCAGATCGCTATCTGTCACCAGGAAGTGTACGTAGTGATGGTCTGCGCAGCTGGTTAGGCTCGGATGCACTTGGTCGTGATATATTGGCAAGTCTCATTGTCGCTACTCCCTACGCTCTGCTTGTAGGTCTATTGAGCGCTGGCTTATCAGCCGTGGTGGCACTACTGGTGGGTGCACTGGTGGCGCACTTCCGTGAGGGAATCCAGCTCCCTCTACACAGTGTACTGCTCGCTGCGCTTAGCATGGTAGTCCTGCTCTACGGGATGGCTTATCGTACTTACCTTCCATCACTGGATATCATAAGTCCACTCGTCATCCTTCTTCTTGCAAGCATCTCGATGATCATAGGGCGATATAGGAAGAGACTTCCTCATGTGCAACTGTCCGTAGATCGCCTATTTCTGGCATTTGCAGAGATATTCAGAGCGGTGCCAGCACTACTGATGATATTGGTCATCGTGGCAGTCTGTAGACTGGATCATAGCCTCTCTCTGGTGGCACTCCTTGTATTTTTTCTATGGGTATCTATGGCCCGTGTGGTGAGAGCAGAAGCTCTAAGCGTGAGAGAAAAAGACTATCTAGCCGCAGGTGATATCATGGGTTATAGCACCATACAGCTGCTTTGGCGACACTATGCACCCAATGTCTTGCCAGCGCTACTCGTAGCAGCATCCTATGCTATGGCTGCTGCCATCATACTCGAGGCGACGCTGAGCTTTCTTGGGATCTACACTCCAGATCATCCTAGCTGGGGAGCACAGCTTCAGGGAGCTAAAGACAATATCACGGCATGGTGGCTTGCGATATTTCCAGGGTTCATGATCTTTCTCGTACTCACCATGGCGCAGAGCTTTGCCGATTGGGTGAGATCACGGCGGTGACGGCACGAGTACAGAGCTAGCCTCTTGATTTTTTCTTCTTAGCTTTTGGATCTATCAGTCCAGATTTAGTCTTGTATTTCTTTTTGCTTCCCATAGGATTTGCCGCCTCCTGATTCACAGGACATCCAGTCTTTTTAGAGCAACTCGCTAGGCCCAGTGACAGGGCTGCACCTATGCATACGTATAGTAAATATTTCAAATATCTAGTGCCTTTCATGCTGATGAGCGATTAGTGAAGAGAACGAAACTGATGAGAATCCGCGGGTATAACGGCGAAAATAGCCTCTCCAAAGGTCTCGACGGCTCGATTTTTCTCCCCTTAAGGTATGAAAATGACCAAATTGCTAGTAAAATCAAGGGTTTCTGAAGTTTTTTAGTCCTCGTATAGAAAAATCGCATATACATTTGCACCATCATTTAATCATAAATCACTTTAGTATGAACAAAGGAGATCTAGTCGACAGAGTAGCCGACACTTCAGGAATCACAAAAGCACAAGCTCAAGATGCTGTAAACTGCGTATTTGACTGTGTCGCATCTGCCATGAAAAAGGGCGATAAAGCGTCTTTCATCGGTTTTGGTACTTTCTCTGTAAATAAGAGAAATGCCCGTACTGGAAGAAACCCTCAGACAGGTAAAGAAATCCAAATCCCAGCTAAGAACATCGTGAAGTTCAAGCCAGGAAAAGCACTATCTGATCACGTCAACTAAGACCTACCAGATAGACAAGTATCATCAAGGGACTAGCTCAGCCGAGCTAGTCCCTTTTTTTATTACAGCATAGGGTAATAGCATATCATCATGTAGCATGTGCGACTACCATCATCACTACATTTGTAAGATGAAAGATATACAGCGTCTTAAGGATATTTCTTCGCAGGTGCGACGCGATATCATACGACAAGTTCACCACGCCAAGAGTGGTCACCCTGGCGGTTCTCTCGGATGTGCAGACTTGCTTGTGAGCCTCTACTTTGAGGTGATGGAGCACAGCTCAGACTTCTCCATGACTGGGAAGGGAGAAGACATGTTCTTCCTGTCCAATGGTCACATCTCGCCCGTCTGGTATAGTGTACTAGCTCGAGCTGGATATTTTCCTGTGGATGAGCTGGCCACTTTCAGAAAGATTGATACACGCCTCCAGGGTCATCCCACGACACACGAGGGACTTCCTGGAGTACGCATAGCCTCAGGATCTCTGGGTCAGGGCATATCAGTAGCCATAGGCGCTGCCCTCGCTAAGCGCCTAGAAGGTGACGATCATATGGTCTACTGTCTCACCGGAGATGGTGAGTTGCAGGAAGGGCAGATCTGGGAAGCAGCCCTCTTCGCACCTCACTATGACCTGGATCACTTGGTGGTGATCGTAGATCGCAATGGTCAGCAGATTGACGGAGCGTGCGAAGACGTGATGGATCTCGGTGATCTAGAGAACAAGTGGTCAGCATTTGGCTGGGAGACACATGTAATGGATGGCCATGACTACATTGATATCCTGCAGACGCTAGATACCTGCAAGCAGCACCGTAGCAATGGTAAGCCCAAGTGCATCATCATGCGTACCGTGATGGGACAGGGCGTGGATTACATGATGCACACCCATGCCTGGCATGGTAAGGCACCCAATGACGATCAGACAACTGCAGCACTCGCACAGCTAGAGGAGACTCTGGGTGACTATACCATATAATCATGACAGAAAATACAATCACTAAGAAAGCCACCCGAGATGGATTTGGCGCTGGGCTCCAAGCTATAGGCAATCAGAATGATCAGGTAGTAGCGCTTTGCGCTGATCTCGTAGGATCGCTCAAGATGCAGCCTTTTATCGATGAGCATCCAGAGAGATTCTTCCAGACAGGAATATCAGAAGCCAATATGATGGGTGTAGCCGCAGGTCTGGCGACGGCTGGGAAGATCCCATATACAGGCACATTTGCTAATTTTAGCACAGGTCGAGTCTACGACCAGATCAGACAGTCCATCGCATACAGTCACAAAAATGTCAAGATCTGTGCCTCACACGCCGGTCTTACCCTAGGAGAAGACGGTGCCACGCACCAGATTCTAGAGGATATAGGAATGATGAATATGCTCCCAGGCATGACCGTCATCAATCCCTGCGATTACTCCCAGACCAAGGCAGCGACAGAAGCTATAGCAGATCATGACGGTCCCGTATATCTCAGATTTGGCCGACCGAGCTGGCCCGTGTTTACGGAAGAGAGCGACTTTGTCCTAGGTAAAGCCCAAGTGCTACAGGAGGGATCAGATATCACCATGATCGCCTGCGGACACATGGTATGGCAGTGTGTACAGGCCGCAGAGGCGCTTTCGCGCAAAGGCGTGTCTGTAGAAATCCTCAATATGCATACCATAAAGCCACTAGACCGAGATGCCATACTCACATCAGTTGCTAAGACAGGCTGCGCCATCACGGCAGAAGAACATCAGCTCCATGGTGGACTAGGAAGTATCGTGGCCCAGCTGCTGATCACTGAGCATCCTGTGCCGCTGGGTTTCGTAGCAGTGAATGACACATTTGGCGAAAGCGGAAAACCCCTCGAACTACTTGATAAATATGGTCTCGGTGTACAGGACGTGATCAGCAAAGCAAAGACCATCCTCCAAAAGAAAAAATAATGAGAAAAAATACCAAATACATACACGCAGGCGTACACCCAGATCCGTCTACAGGCGCCATCATGACACCGATCTTCCAGACTAGCACATTTGTGCAGGCCTCACCAGGAGACCACCAAGGCTATGAATACGCTCGTACGGGCAACCCGACCAGAAACGCTCTCGAAAACGCCATTGCAGAACTCGAAGGTGCCAAATATGGCCTCTGCTTTGGTAGTGGGCTAGCTGCTATGGACACAGCACTGAAGATGCTCAAGTCAGGCGATGAAGTCATAGCAAGTGATGATCTGTATGGTGGATCTTACAGGATCTTGACCAAAGTATTTAGCCACTATGGCATCAAGTCGCACTTTGTAGACATGTCTGACATGAGCAAAGTCAAGGAAAAGATCAACTCCTCTACAGCCATGCTATGGATAGAGACACCGACTAATCCTCTACTCAAGCTCGTAGACATCCAAGCCATCACAGATATAGGTAAAGAGCACAAGCTGATCAATGTGGTCGATAACACATTTGCCTCACCGCACTTACAGACGCCTATGGCTCTGGGAGCCGATATCGTACTCCACTCAGCGACCAAGTATCTCGGTGGACACTCAGATGTGGTGCTAGGTGCACTGGTATGTGACGATGCCGATCTCGCTGAGAAGCTCTATTTCTTGCAGAACTCGTGTGGCGCCGTCTGTGGCCCTATGGATAGCTTTCTTGTGCTTCGTGGCCTGAAGACGCTGCATGTACGCATAGACCGTGCCTGTGAAAATGCGATGAAAATCGCACACTTCCTCAAGGATCACAAAGATGTGTCCCGCGTGCTTTACCCAGGTCTTGAGGACAACCCCTACCACGCCCTTGCTGTAGAGCAGATGACAGGATTTGGCGGGATGATCAGCTTTGATCTAGCAGATGAGAGCATGGAGTCAGCGCACAAAGTGGTGAGCAACACCAAGATCTGGGCACTCGCCGAGTCACTTGGTGGCGTGGAGTCACTTATAGGACACCCAGCATCCATGACGCACGGAGCCATCCCCAGAGAAGAGCGTATGGCAGCCGGCCTCATGGACGGGACCATCAGACTCAGTGTCGGCATCGAAGATGTAGAAGATCTGATCCACGATCTTGACATGGCCATCCTGAGCCTCAAAAAATGACCACCTCCCCTGAGTCTGGCGGCATCAAGGGATGGAGCGAAGATGACCGTCCCAGAGAAAAACTAGCCCTCAAGGGTCAGTCCGCCCTCAGTCTCGCCGAGCTGCTGGCTATACTTATCGGAAGCGGCACACGAGAGAAATCTGCCGTAGCTCTCTGCAGAGATATCCTCTCAGATCACGGTGATGATCTAGCCAATCTCGCTACCGTCACCCGCGATCAGCTGCAGAGCTACAAAGGAGTAGGACCAGCCAAGGCTACCACCATACTAGCTGCACTGGAGCTGGCCCGCCGTATGCGATCGGCCAAAGGTGGAAAAGTGGAAAAAATTACCAACTCAAGCGAAGCCTATCGCCACATGCATCAGTATCTGGCACATCTCAAGCACGAGGAGTTTTGGATCATATTGCTCAATCGTGCCATGAAAGTCCTAGCCACCAGACAAGTCAGCCAAGGCGGCCTGAGCGCTACCGTAGTGGATCCCAAGGTCATCTTCACCGCAGCCCTGCAAGAGTCAGCGACCGCCGTAGTGCTCGTGCACAATCATCCTTCTGGCCGAGCTGTACCCAGTGAAGCTGATAGGGCGCTTACGCGCAAATTAACCCTAGCTGGTCAGCACATGGAAATCAAAATCAATGATCATATCATCTACACGGATGACGCTTACTTCAGCTTCAATGACCGTGGAATGCTATGATCGTAGTCTGGCCCAAGTTCCATAAATACATCACCTTTCCAGGCACTCGAGCCATCACTCTGTGGCCTCTCATCATCCTGCGAGATGAGTCCAGTCGACAAGATCAGATACTCATAAGACATGAGCAGATCCATCTACGCCAACAATTGGAAATGCTCATCATACTATTTTATCTGTGGTACGTCACAGAATTTCTGATCCGACTACTGCGCAGTCGTCATGCTCATGCAAGCTATCTCTCGCTTGCTATGGAACGAGAAGCATACGATCATGAGGCTGATCCAGACTATCTGCAGACACGCCGATTATACGCATGGTCCAGGTATCTCATGCAACCTGGAGCTCGGAGGTGAATACTAAGGATGCCTAATAGTGCTATCCCTATGATCTAGAGCTACTTCCCTAGTGAGAAGGTAGATTCCTCATTTCACCCACTTGGGTGAAACAGCGAGGCTAGACGGGGGATGACCTTTGGCATAGACGATTTTGTCTACCCCAATCAACTATTTCATCATGAAAAATCTCACAGTTTTACTCGTACTTCTGATCAGTGTAGGAGGAGCCACTCTATCAGCACAGCATCTCGATATAGAACACAATTCCTCCTCATCAAGTGACAATCCGCACATCAACCTCCTGGAAACTCAGTCCAATGACTTTGCGCGCATCAGGTTACAATCAAATAATTCGGCTCCCAACTTTTGGGAAATAGCTGGAAGAACTGGTACTACCGACAATAATCTCAACTTCTTCTTTGCCAGTGATGATGTGACGGGAAATATCATGAGCATGTCTGGTAGCTCTAAGCTGGTCCGTATAGGCTCCTCGTCTACAGGCGTAAACTTCGATGTAGTGGGCCAGACGACTCTGGACAATTCCACGGTAGACGGCACTCTTGATGTCAATGGAGAACTCGATGTAAGCCTGACCGCTGAAGTGAGAGAGCTCGTAGTCAATAGACCTACAGGCGGTAACTCTCTCATCACGCTAGAGGGCCAAAATAACAATGAGGCCGTCATAGAGCAGTGGGGCAATGGTGTCACAGACAATAATGCCGAGCTACGTATACGCAATCAGGCTGCAGCTGGACGGATCCGATTTTACAATAGCTCCGTAGCGGTTGCAGATTTTGAGATATTTTCTAATGGTGGTATACGCACCAATAACGGAAACTTTGGCGTGGGCAGAATTGCCTCTGCCAATACATTTGAGGTCGCTGGTGATGCTGGCAAGACGGTAGGAGGTACTAGCTGGAACACTATTTCAGATCAGCGTCTTAAAAAAGACATCCGCAACTTCAAGAAAGGTCTCGACGTCCTGATGCAGATCCGTCCTGTATGGTTTAAGTACAACGGAATGATAGGTACCGATCCTGATCGCCAAGAGATAGGCATCATCGCTCAGGAAATCCAGGAAATTGCTCCTTACATGGTCTCTGACTACACCTATCGCGCCGAAGAAGATAGTCAAGCACAGACATATCTCAGCTACAACTCCAATGCTCTGCAGTATATCGTAGTCAATTCTATCCAAGAGCAACAAATAACCATAGAGGAACAGTCTGAGATCATCGCATCGCAGCAAGCCGTGATCGATGAGCTCATGTCACGCATGGCTCGTCTAGAGGAAACGGCGCGCTATGAGAGCTCCACCTCTCCTCAGAAATAGTCAGATATCGGTATCACCGAGAGGGCAACTGCTTGCGTAGTTGCCCTCTCTCATGGTGGGAGGAGCGCTACCCGTGAAAACTCTACCCGCAGGCTTCCCACCCGTATAGCATCAGTAACTTTGCTTTTGGGCTTTATTGTCCGCTAGATCTTTTTTGCTCTGATCTGGTTAGCATAGGGTCTCACGTAGCTCCATGATCGCTCAGATGGTATCTAAGCCATGATGTAATGGGTATGACGACATGACATTTGGCAGACATGCCCCTACTTATAGTACTTAAAAAGCTGAGGCTTGACCGAGAAGAAATCCATAGATCTACATGTGTTCACGCGCATACTGCGTCTGGCTCGACCGTACAAGGGGATCTTTATCTTTTCTGCGGGTCTGGCGATCTTGCTAGCGCCACTCGGTATCTTACGCCCCTATATCATCAATCGTATGATCGATGATCACGTGGTGCAGTACCAGATGGATGGCATCAATCGTCTGCTGTGGATCTACTTTGCTGTGCTGCTGGTGACGGTGCTGAGCCGATACTTCTTTATTTACTATACCAATCTACTGGGCCAAAGTGTGATCCGTGACCTGCGCGATCGTGTCTTCCGGCAGATCAATAGTCTGCGACTGAGCTACTTTGATAAGACACCTATAGGTACGAGTACCACACGCACGATTAATGATATAGAATCGGTCAATACGGTGTTTACTCAAGGAGTGATCACCATGGTCGCTGATATCCTGGGTATCATAGCGGTGCTGGTCATCATGTTTATCACTAGCTGGCGACTGAGTCTGATATGCCTCACTACCATGCCAGTACTGCTGATCGCTACCTACGTATTTAAAGAGAAGATCAAAGCCGCCTACCAGAGCGTCCGTACAGAAATATCTAAGATGAACGCTTTTCTGCAGGAGCGCATCACAGGGATGCGGGTGATCCAGATCTTCAATGCGGAGAAGCAGGAGCTGAAAAAATTTGATGCCATCAATGATCGCTACACATCAGCCAATCTGCGATCCATCACGGCCTATGCGATTTTCTTCCCTGTGGTAGAGCTGATCAGCGCACTATCTCTGGCGCTCATGGTGTGGTGGGGAGC
>JAHDBH010000023.1:0-7202 GCA_020630495.1 Saprospiraceae bacterium | reverse complement strand
ATCATCAATGTGCTCAATCGATTCTATGAGATCCAGAAAGGTGACATCACCATAGATGGACATAGCATCCGAGATTATACGCTGGACTCCCTGCGCAGCCGCATCGCTATCGTGCTGCAAGATGTGTTTCTCTTCACAGGATCTGTCTTGGAGAATATCAGACTCCGCGATGATCGCATAGGCAGAGAAGCTGTCATCAGCGCTGCAAAGATGATAGGCGCTCATGCCTTCATAGAGCAGATGCCTGGTGGCTATGACTTTGTGATCAGCGAGCGGGGCAATAATCTGAGTATGGGCCAGCGACAGTTGATATCCTTTGTGCGTGCCCTGGTATTTGAGCCTGATATCCTGATCCTTGACGAAGCCACCAGCAGTATAGACACCGAGACAGAAGCGGTGATCCAGTACGCTATCGAGAAGCTGATCGATAAGCGCACAAGCATCATCATCGCGCACCGCCTGAGCACCATTCGCCATGCCGACAATATCCTCGTACTAGATAAGGGACGCGTAGTGGAGCATGGCAGTCACGATGACCTGCTCGAGTCAGAGACTGGCGCTTATCGGCGCTTGTATGAGATGCAGTTTGAGGAAGCGTAGAGCTTAATCCTCCTCCGTCTCCTGCTCAAAAAACTTGCAAATCCGCTTAGCCTTATCTGCTCCTATCTGGCGCTTGAGCTCTATGAAGCCCGCTTCGCGCACGCGTGCTGTACTGCCGTAGTGCTTCAGTAGTTTCTGCACAGTAGTGCTGCCTATGCCCGGTATGTCATCCAAGACAGAACGCGTAAAGTCTTTGCTCCGCAGATTTCTGTGCAGCGTGATAGCAAAGCGGTGTGCCTCGTTTCTGGCTTGCTGCAGGAGCTTCAGGCCCTCAGACTTCTTGTTGATATGAAGTGGTATAGGATCACCAGGGAAGTAGATCTCCTCCAGCTTCTTAGCGATTCCTATGACTGTGACGCGGTCTTGTATCCCAAGCTCATAGATGCTCTTCATGCTGGCGCTCAGCTGCCCCTTGCCACCGTCTATGACAATTAGCTGTGGTAGCGGCTCCTTCTCTCGCAACAGCCTGCTATATCTGCGCTTGACGATCTCCGTCATACTCGCAAAGTCATCAGGTCCCTCGACCGTCTTGATCTTAAAGTGTCGATAATCTTTCTTGCTCGGCTTGGCATTCTTAAACACAACACAGCTCGCCGTAGGATTAGTCCCCTGGATATTGGAATTGTCAAAGCACTCTATGTGCAGTGGCACCTCGGACATATTGAGATCTGCCTGCAGTGTCTTGAGGATGCGCTCGGCGCTGGTCTGACGATTCATCTGATTGCGACTCTCGGCATGCTTCTTTTTCAAGAAGAAATTGACATTTTTCTGCGACAGCTCAAGCAGCTTACGCTTATCTCCACGCTGTGGGACGGTGATGACCAGTTCGCCTGGTACTTCCAGCGCCATGGGTAGGACAAGCTCTGGTGCGATACTGTTAAACTTATCTCTCAGATGCAAGATGCCGTAGATGAGTAAGTCCTCGTCCTCGTCGTCCAGATTTTTGATCAACTCCTGTGTGAAGCTATTGATGATAGCACCATTGACCACCTTGAGGTAATTAATGAATGCGACCTTATCATCTCCAGCTATGCTAAACACGTCTACATCTGAGATGCGCGCATTGACCACAGTTGACTTGCTCTGATAGTCTTCAAATGCCTCCAGCCGCACTTTCCACTTTTCTGCTTGCTCAAACTGGAGCTGCTCGGCATGCGCACGCATATGTGTCTTGATGTGATCCTTCACGGGACCAAAGTGCCCTCGGAGTATATTCTTGACCTGTGCGATCTTGGCATCATACTCTTCTTCTGATTCCTTGCCCACACAGGGGCCCAGACAGTTTTCTATGTGATACTCTAGGCAGACTTTGAACTTGCCCGCCTGGATATTTTTCTCACTGAGGTGTAGACTACAGCTGCGCAGCGGAAAGAGCGTCTTGATCAGTTCCAGGATGACCTTCATCCGCGCCTTGGAGGTATATGGCCCAAAATAATCTGAGCCGTCCCGGATTACCTTACGCGTAAAAAACACCCTTGGGAAACGCTCTTTCTTGACACACACATAGGTATAGCTCTTGCCATCTTTGAGCATGACATTATACCTCGGCTGAAATTTTTTGATGAGTGTATTCTCGAGTAGCAGCGCATCAGATTCGGTATCGACTATGGTATACTGGAATCGAGCGGCATTCTTGACCATGGTCCTGGTCTTGTAGGCCTGGTGTTTCTTACTTCCAAAGTACGAACTGAGGCGGCTCTTGAGATTCTTTGCCTTGCCTATGTAGATGATGGTATCATCAGCGTCATGAAACTGGTACACACCTGGTCCGCGAGGTAGGCCATCTGCAAGTTTTTTGTAGTCGTCTGTCGTCACGTGTTTTCTCTACGCCTTTCGGCAAAAATAGACCTTCCACATGTGACGCTACCTGAGTCCATGACTACTCTACTTCTACGGTGCTAGCATAGCGGACTAGCAGCCCCTCTAGGATAAGCTCAGCGCTAGCAGGATTGGTAGCGAGTGGTACATCGTGCACGTCGCAGATTCTCATCAGCATCTGTACATCGGGCTCGTGCGGATGCTTGCCCAGCGGATCTCTGAAAAATATGACCACTTCCACATCACCATCAGCCACACGCGCAGCGATCTGAGCATCCCCGCCCTTGGGGCCAGACAGTACGCTCTCACAGTCAAATCCTGCTTGCGAGACATGCTTCCCTGTGGTAGCGGTGGTGATGAACTTGGCGCCTCGAAGGCTCTGCTTATTCTTAAGAACAAAGGCTACGAGCTCGGGCTTCTTTCCGTCATGGGCTATCAGTGCTATGGTCATAGTGCGAGATAATTTGCGATAATACAGCTCTACATAGAAAAAAGTTCAGCTCTATAGCACTGATAATCAAAGGTTCACATATCATCATAAAAAAATTCTTGCTATCAGGCAACGCAATCAGAGCGACTCGAATCTATAGGAAGATCGCGTAAGCTATGTCAATGGATATACAGCGCCATCCACAATACAATTAAAGAGATCGAGCCGCACCTTCTGTCATGTAGCAACACGATTACAGATACGATCTGTACGAAGAAAACCCCCTCCCCGCTTGGCTTGATCTCTTTTTTTTCTTTCGCCCCTTTTGCTTACCAGTGCTTGGTCATATAGGGATATTGCCGCATGTAGAGCTCAGCTACACGTGTCTGTAGTAGCTGCTTGAGGTCAGGAATCATCTCTCCCGTGTGTGCAGAGACGAGCATCACATCGCCGTCATGGGCTGACTCGAGCTGTTCGCGTAGTTCGGCAAGGAGCTCAGTCCTTGTCTCCTCGTCTAGTAGCTCATCATAGACACGCTCGCGGTAAGCATCTACCTTATTGTAGACCATGATGGTCGGCGTCTCAGATGCTCCCAGGGACTTGAGCGTATGATTGACCGTATCTACATGATCTTGGTACTGCGGATGCGATAGGTCGACGACGTGGATGAGTAGATCACTTTCATTGACCTCATCCAGTGTAGACTTAAAACTCTCTACTAGATGATGCGGCAGTTTTCTAATAAATCCTACGGTATCAGACAATAAGAAGGGCATACGATCTATGACAACTTTTCGCGTAGTGGTATCAAGCGTTGCAAAGAGCTTATCTTCGGCAAAGACATCTGACTTGCTCAGTAGATTCATGAGGGTGGACTTGCCGGCATTGGTATAGCCTACAAGGCTCACACGTACGATAGTCTCGCGGTTTTTGCGGCGTGTGCGGGCTTGCTGGTCTATCTTGTCTAGTCGCTCCTTGAGCTTGCTGATCTTATCTCGGACGATACGTCTATCTGTCTCTATTTCTTTTTCACCAGGTCCACGCATACCTATACCTCCACGCTGTCTCTCCAGGTGAGTCCATAGACCTCTGAGTCGCGGAAGCAGGTACTGCAGCTGCGCGAGCTCCACCTGTGTTCGCGCTTGAGCTGTCTGCGCCCTCCGCGCAAATATGTCGAGGATGAGACTCGAGCGATCGATGATCTTGACTGTCATCTTCTCCTCCAGGTTATTGGCCTGCATAGCGGAGAGATCATCATCAAATATGACCATGTCTATCTGGTGCTCATCCACGTACGCGGCAATTTCTTCTACTTTGCCTTTTCCTATGAGAGTGCCTTTGTTGGGGTGTTCTCGCTTTTGGACGAAAGTCCGCCTCGTCACTGCCCCCGCCGTCATCGCCAAGAACTCGAGCTCCTCCAGATATTCCTGGATCTGCTCCTCCGTCTGATTGCGCTTGACCACGCCCACGAGCACAGCCGTCTCTTTATCCTTGCGGAGCGTCTGCCGATCCTTCTCCCCTATATTCCAGTCTGATGCCATAGTTACTGTACGTGTCGTGTAAGTGATAAAGGTAGTACACCCGCGATCACAGCTGCTGGCGCTCGTAGTGAGGCGGTATGCGAAAACGCGTAGTAGCTGGCTCATCCCATCGGACTCGCAGCCCCTTGAGCTCACCGGTATACACCTGTCCCTTACGATCTGTGAGCTCTACAGTTCGCTCCGTTGCAATACTTCTCGGCGCCCCATCTTGGAGCTCATAGGCATCATAGCTCATGGTCACTTCTCCTGATCGCGGATCAGAGATCATCTGCTCACTCATGAGCAGAGATGAGCGCATCACAGCTAGTCTATGGTCTATATCACGATCAGATTGCTCCAGGTAATAGGCCGTGCTATCCATGGTCATCTCCGCAGTACGATCATAGTCGTGCAGTATATCGCCCAGAATCCATGCCTGTATCACGTAGAAATCCATATCGACACCCATGCGCTGGCTGAGATCAGCAATGTCTTCCTGCACGTAGAGCTTCTCCAGACGATTGATCATAGAGACGCTATCTGGAGTGATCTGCACGCGAGCAGCCTCTACAGAGAGCTTGCTCATATGGATCCATATGAGACTGTCTCTGCGCATCCTCAGCTGGATGGTGATCTGCCCGTCATACTGCGGAGACTCCACTTGCACGCGGCTTTTGGCCACAAGCCAATCCCAATCGGCGTCGTACGTCGGCAACTGGGATAGGAGCGTGGGAAGATCTAGTACGGGACCATCAGGGCTGTTGGTTATATTCCGTTTGGGACTGCAAGCTAGTGCGCACAGACCTAAGATGATCAGACAGAGATATCGCATCAGGATCTACTTGCTGACTTGATCTTATCCTGGACCACACTACTCTCATAGGGCAGCGCATCCTGAGCGAGCTGCCACTTGGCTAGAGCGCCAGCCTTGTCGCCTGATGCGAAGAGCGCATCTCCCCAGGTTATATAGATTGCAGGATCTGCCAGAATGTCTATGGCCCGCTGCATAGTCGCCGCGGCAGCAGGATCGCCCTGCTCGTAGAGGGCCAAGCCACGCACTTCGTGATAGCGCGCCATGTCCTCCGCTGGGTGTGAGGCCAGTACGTCCAGTGCCGCCTCACCATCTGACTGAGCTACGAGCAAAGCAGCCATCTCGATGTGACTTGCAGCTGCCTCAGACTCTATGGCTTGAGCTCGCTGGATGTGTCCCTTAGCAGCGTCCATCTCATCCTCGTAGATATAAGCTCTAGCAGCGAGTAGGTGACCGTGGTATCTCTCCACAGGTCTCTGTGAGGTCATGATATACTGCTCCTCTAGAAGATCAAGAGCCAGCGATACATCGCGCTCATAGTGATATGCTGCGAAGGCCGCTAAGAGAAAAATCTCAGCCTTGGTAGGGAAAAAATCGAGCGCCTCCTGCGCGAGATCATGCATGCGATCATACTGATACTGATCGCGATAGAGGTATAGTAGTTGCTCCCATACTTGGTAGTTAGTTGACTTGAGTTCAAGGCTCTTCTCGTAGTTCTGTATAGCGGCACTCATATCTCCCAACTGTGTCTGCACGTCAGCTGCGATGGCGTAGGACTTAGCATCATAGGGATGAGCCTGGAGTAGTATTTCGGTAGCGCGAGCAAGCGATGGACCGAGTTCTTTTGCGTCCTTTCGGACAAATTTCTCCACAAAAGGGATCAGTTGCTTGACTTTGGGATCAAGCTCCATCGAGGCATTGCCTAAGATAGCATAGAGCTCCTGCAGTGGATCATCACTCGCCGATGTCCCACTCGTGATACTAGCCAGTGCGAGTGAAGCCTGTGTATGATCTGGATCTACGCTCAGTATGCGCTCATAGAGTGCCGCAGCCTCGGCAGTCCTACCCTGCGCGTGCTGGTACTCTGCTAGCTGCATAGCTATGGCTGTATCATTGGGCTTGAGGTCGAGATAGCGCTGGGCTACACGGATGGCCTTCTTCTCGTCATCTGCATGAAGATACAGATCCATAAGGCGACTAGTGCTCTGCGGCTGTGGACCGTATTCCTGTTCGTAGGTTTCGAGCGTGGCTGTACCCCCGCGCAGATCTCCAGATCTGAGTTGAGCATAAGCCATATCTATCCTGTACTGAGGCCTATCTGGTGCCACGACGATTAGACGCTCGTACGTACTCGCTGCAGCCTGATCATCTGGAAGTGATTCTTGGTATTGCGCCAGGGCGAGGTAGTAGTATTCATTATCACTGTCATAATTAATGGCCTTCTCAAAACTCCTGAGCGCATCGTCCTTTCTATCCATCTCGGTGAGTGCTCGCGCTCTACCAAAATGCGCTGCCGCATTGTCCTGCGCCGTACGTAGAACTTCGCTATATGCTTGCTCCGCTTCTTCGTACTCCTCTAGGACAAGCTTCAGCTCGGCATCGATCAGGGCATTTTCGAGATCAATCTCTTCCTTGGTGATCCGCACTGGATCCTGCGCGCTAAGCGTGAAGCTGGTACAAAAGAGAATGGCTGTAGACAGAGTGATATGGATCAATCGCATGCTTGTATTAACTGCCAGTGGATGGAAAAGATTTCATGAAGTGAGAGGATAGGTCGGGCTGAGCGGGTGAGGTTCTAGGAGGGCAGATGAGATATGTGACGTGATCCAATGATCAGTCACTTTACTGTAAAGTATATTACATGGCTATCTAGCTAGTACTACTGCTCTACGCTGCTGAGCTGGGCAGATATGGATGATGGGGCGCGTAGAGCTAGAGTTTGGGTTTGCGGCGAGTGAGTGGTATTTGGATTAGCCTATGTAATGCTAAAATTTTAACATACATTTTACAGTAAGATGTATGT
>JAHDBH010000127.1 GCA_020630495.1 Saprospiraceae bacterium | reverse complement strand
AAAGGCCATTTGTTGAAGCTTGGAGTAGCATCGCTAGAATCACCACGAGGAAGCCACTTAGCTACAACTTCAGCTGCCCCGGTCTCTCCTTTTTTAACGATAGTCCACCCGTCGTTATCGAACTTGATACCGTGACCATCTGGGAGATGAGCAGCAGTTTGTTTAAGGTGTTTAGTGAAAGCATTTCGATACATCTCCTTACTAACAGGGTCTTTCTTGATTTTCTCAATCGTACTACTGTTACTCATAACAGCCAAGCCCCAACGATCATCATTAGCTGCAATCTCTAATGTAGAACGATCTTGAGGGGACTTACTTGGATCTGTAGTTTTAGACACAGCTTCTTGAGCTATTACGTAACCTGCAGCAGGACTTACAGCCTTCCCTTGGTCATATGATCTAGCAAGGTCAGCAGCAACTTGTCCAGGAGTAACATCGATAAATTCTAAGATACCTGTACGTCTGGCGAACTCACCAGCAACAGCCTGCTTTTTCTGAGCCTCAAAAGGCGCCATACCTTCGGTTTCAGCCATCATTTGATGGTACTTAAGTAGGGACTTACCTTTGCCACTGTGATTCAAGTATTGTGCTATCTTAAACTCAGGGGTTCTCATGAAAGCGTTGTCAGACTGAAGCTTAAGCAACTCATTAGTGGTCTTAGCAGCGGATACAGGATCATGCCCTTCAGAGGTTGTCAGCAACTGATCGTAAGTATCTTCCAACTCATCGAGCAGTGCATCACCTTGAGGACTACCCATCATACCTTGAGCTTGTAAAGCAGCTACAGCTTTAGATCTAGCAATAGCTTTATTACCTTCAACAAACGATGACAACTCTTCACTGGACATCTTAGAGAATCCAGCACGAACCTTACCAGCTACAGCTGCAAAGTTGGTATCAACATACTCGTTAAGGAACTTAACAAACTTAACTTCTTTCTTACGCTCAGATGCAGTGTGCTGTTTAGCTGCGATATCAAGAGGTCTTGTCTGCTCGTAGTAAGCTTCACGACTCTTGGTAGCACTGATATCAGCAAGCTTTCTCTGAAGCTCTGCCTTAAGAGTTTTCTCTTGGTCAGGGCGGAGTTTAAGCTTGTAGTTGTACTCTTCCTGAGCACGTTTAGCAGATACTTCGGCTCTAGCTTCAGCAGCAGCAGCTCGTTTAGCAGCTTCCTGTGCTCGGATTTCACCAGCCTCAGCACGCTCTTCCTTACCTTTACGTTGAGACTTCTCGTAGGTGTACTTCTCAGCAGCTCTAGAAGCACTAGCTCTACCTTCACCACGAGCTTCTACAGCTCTATCTTCCTTCTTCTGAGCAAAGTCATATGACTGTCGAGCAGTATCATCAGAAAGCTTCTTACGATCTTTACTAGTCTCACTTAACCAGACATCGTACTCAAGGTCTTTCTCACCCTTGTACTTAGCCATAGTAAGGAACTGGATACGAGCCTCTTCGTTCTCATAGTCCAAACCATATTCAGACATATCTTTCCTGATAGTCTCAGCTTGTTTCTGAGCACGCTCCTGCTTAACTTCTTCAGCCTTGATACTCATACCGATAGCTCCACCACCAACTAACGACTCTCTGTGTGCCTTTAGCTGAGTAGAGAACGCAGGGAATCTGCTTAGAGCTTGTTTAAAAGCCCCATCTACTCTAGCTTTAGCACTAAGAGAGCTAAGAGAGCCAGTAGACTCTCCTAGGTTGATCTTACGAACTTGGTCTTCAAGACGTACCAACTCTTCTCGTAGTTTTGGATCACTATCAGAATTCTGATAAGCGATCTGCTTAGCTTTAAGAGTATCTTCTAGAGGGTTCCTAACTGCACCAGTATGTTTAGCAAAAGCAGTCTCATAAGCTTTGTCAGCTTGGCCTAGAGCATAATTTGCACCAATAGCTTGTCCAGCCATCTTGACTATACCTGATGCTAGATCGATACCAGCTGTACTTGTCTGCTTTTGTATTGCTTGTACAGTAGGACTCCCACCTGTTAGAGTGTTCTGAAAACCTGCCATATTAATTTCCCTCGCCTAGTCCGTAGTCCCTAGCCTCAGAAACATGGGCTGGGTTCATATGTCCACTCATTTGATTTTTAAGGATAGTCTTGAAAGCTTTAACCCTCTTACTGTCACTACTATTCATACGTTTCCATATAGCCTCTTGAAGCTTTCCAATATCGTGCTCATTACCACCACCATGAATCCTTGTGAACTCTGTAAGTTGTCTGTTAAACTCTTCAGAGAACTCCATAGATCTGGCATCGATACCAGCATTGAATAGCTGTTGGAAGAATAGATCAGCGATCTTTGTAGACCACTTCTGATAGTCTATACTAGCTTTGCCCATCTTATAAGTTTCCAACTCTCTATTACTCTGAAAGCCTAGGCCCTTACCAAGTATCTCTTGCCAAGTTGGGTTGTTGAAGTTGTAGCTGTTCTTATTCTTGCTGATGAACTCGTTGTGTTTCCACATCATGTAAGCTTGTTCAGCATTATTAAAACTACTAGCCATACCTAGGGTAGCTTTCATAGCTCTCATAAGTCTGTCCTCTTCGATAACATCAGCACCATCATCACTAAATGCAGTGATAATATTAAATGCATATGTCCCTCTTCCAAGGAGTGTACCACTAGCTCCCATAAGATCCTGCCAGATAGGTGTGTTGGTACTTTCGAATATAGACATAAGAGTTTCTGTAGCTTGATTACCTAGACCAACACGACCAGAGATGTTAACATCACCGGTTATGAATGATACCAGACCGTTTCTGACAACATCACTAGGTATAGGACTTCCTGACGTATTGTCTTCAGGATTGCTAAACATACGTTCCCAACCTTTAGACAATGCTTCTCCCATTGGGATACCAGCAGCACCAAACATAGCACCTTGACCAATAACTAGTCTCATCTTTTCAGCCATAGTAAACTTCTTACCAATGAACATCTCTACGAACTTTGTGGTTACATGGAGGAATTGTGTAGGAAGGCTCACTAAACCAGTCTGGAAGTTTGCTTTATTCTCTCTGCCAAGATTCATACTAAGGTTATCAAAGACTTGACGGATTTGCTTATGATCGTGATCAGTCAGCTTCTTCCAATCTTTAATCTTCATATCCTTCATATAACTCTGTCTTGCAACAGTATATGTCACTGTTCTACCAGCAAGTTCACCTTGACGATACAATACTAATCCTGATTGTGTAGCCCGTCTAAAGGCATCACGAGTAGTCCCGTAACCACCGATAGCAGCTTCCATATCAGCATTAGTTTCTATCTGGTCATACCCACCACGTTTGAATTGATGAACCATATCTTCCATCTCATCACCGTCTAAACCTACTCGCTTAGTGAGCATACGTCTAGCACCTGTCTCAGATGCGTACAGGTTAGCTCTCAAGGCCATAGCTTTATGCATATGGCGTGTGGTAATCCAAGGGTGGATACTCATCGCTGTGGCCATATTAGAGGCTTGTACGATAAGCTGACTTGGGTTTAACCATCCAAGCATACTATGGAATGCAGCATACTTAAGACTATTGATAAGACTGTAGTCACTATTACGTCTGATAGATCTGCCAATAAGATCACCTCCAGGGAGAAGATCCATCCATTCAGAGATACCAATGATACGGTTCTCAAACCAAGCAGTCTCAGCATCAGGGATACCAAAAGCACCTTGGAGATATTTACGAGTCTCTTCTAGAAGTCTCCCTTCGGAGTCTGTGGTATCTTTGATATTCAGGGGAGTTCTGATATCCGGTGTGTCTGTGATTCCAGCAGCTTTTACACTATTCTTCCAGCGTGTCTCCTGAGCCATCTTCCATTCATTCATAGGGACAGCTTTAGCAACATACGCTAGATTCTTAGCAAGAGCCATACGAGGATTCTCAAGCATACCAGAAGCTTCTCTCCACTCGATATCGTGAGTTGCACGGTTTCCTAGGTAAGGCCCAGAAGATCTATCAGGAGAGTCTCCATCTTGACCGTCGTAGTTTGTACCTTCTCTATCGTATTCAACCTTATGGATCTCAACAACATCAGGATCTGTGTTCTTAGATAAAGCAACAAGACCTTCGTTATAAGCAGTTTCAGCATCTTTTCTGTTACTAGATGCAGCTCTCAGACGTTTACTACGTACCTTGACGCCATCAACAACAGTCTCGACAGTCTCTCTTACAAAGTACTTAGCATTAGGTCTGATACGGGTAACATAACCATCAACACGCTGATGATCTAAACTGTCCCGTCTAAGAGGGGAGATATCTGCCTCATCAACAATAGCCATTCTATGAGATTGTCCAGAAGACAATACCTCTGTTTTATCTAAAACAATAAGTTGTTTGTTGTTAACTTTAAGGTAGTTATCCACATCAGCAGCATCAACATACTTACCAGTATTGTTGTCTAGGAATTGTGTAGGAACCTTCCCACCGTAGATATCATCCTTATCTTTGTTAACAGCAGTAGCAAGACTTTTATAAGACTTACCAAATCCGAGGGTGGTGTTTCCCAGAGAGAATTCCTTCACACCGTTAAGCTCTGCTTGTCTGAACTTGATATCTTTAGAGATAGAGTCAGCAATATCAAACAACTCATTCTGCATATAGTAAGAGTCGATTTCTTTGTTGGTGATCTTAGGATCGAAAGCCTTTATCTCACCACGAGATAACATCTTACCCCGGGTGTCTTGTTCAGAAAGAAGCTTAAGAACCCTCTTCTTACCAGCCTTAGAGCCAGCAGCACCAACAGCAACTCGGAAACCTTCGTTCAAGGTTGCATTTAACCTAGCCTGTGCATTAGTCACAAGACCAGCATTCTCTACAATGTTATCTACCGTAGCACCTTTAGGGCCAGTACCTCTAAGCTTTAGCTTTGGACTAGCTGGATTCAATACACCAGCTAATACATCGCTAGCAGCGTAGTTGTCCATAGTACCCCAAGCATTTGAATCAAGCTTAACAGTCTCCTTATGTACAGCCGTAACAGGCTTATAACGTTTATCAGGAGTACCGTCCTTCTTCAACTTCGGATGGTGGACATATTCAATCTCTACAGATGCAGATCCATCTGGGGAAGATGTAGTGGTTACTTTTGGTTGGGTTGTTGTCGAGATGTTATACTTATTATTCAACTGAGACATAGCGTCATCAGTAGCCTTGTCCAATACCTTGCCAAGCTCTTCCTTCTTAAAGGTTTCTGGAAGAAGTGAGTCAGTAGCAACCTTTAACTCTTTATCCATCTGGCGTCTGAACGCTACACTTACACCAGTTGCATGGTGGCCTCCTAGTGGAAGGCTGGATAGTGTAGGGCCTACGGCAGCTGAAGGGTTTCCAGTTAAAACATTAAGGATAGCTTGATCAGGATCCACACCAGTAATAGTACTAGATTGTGGATTCATAATAGCATCAGCAGAAAGCTTACCAGAAAGACCTTCATTACCAGCATCATTGACAACCTTAGCAAGGTCTGTCTTACGACCTAATCGTTGGGCAAGTCCAGCAGCAATCTTAGGAGCAGCCTTAGCAGAACCAAGTACACCAGTAATATCTAGTGCACCAAAGAGCTTCATAAGCTGAACATCTTCATCACTACGATCTGAGATAAGCATATCTAGCAAGTCCATAGACTCTAGAAAATACTCCTCAGGATCAAGTTTAGAGATGTTGGTAAACACTTCTTCAAGAATCTCATCCTGCTTTTCAACAGGACTAGCCTTGAATGTATTCACTATATTCTCTACCTTATCGAAATCATATGTGCCGAATACAGCTTTAGCTGCAAACCTGTCCCTAAGAGGGATAAAGATAGTCTTAGCATATTCTTTAGCAAGACCAAGACCTTCGAAGTTCTTTTCAAGATGGTCTA
>JAHDBH010000022.1 GCA_020630495.1 Saprospiraceae bacterium | reverse complement strand
GCTCTCGCTATATTTTCTCTTTGGTAACTGATGATTCTACGGATACTATCTGGTAGTTCTGGATTTTGAAGAAAAGTGTCGTATTCTTCTACACAAGCTTCTTCACCAGTCTCTACTTCATCGAGTATGGACTCATCTGAGTTTCCTGTAAAGAATGCCTTGACATTGATCCAGGTATTGTGCAAGTCTCCTGAAATGCTTGTTCCCTTGTCTATGTCTCCGCCCATTTCTCGGATGATATCTTTGATTTGGTGTCCGTAGGTATATCTATTGGATGCTTTGCCTCTAAAGTAGGCAGCTAAGACCTGATTATTGGTTTTCTCTGCTGCTGTTTCATATCCTCGCTCAGAGTCGTAATTCTTAGCGAGTAAGTCGTTCAGTCCGTTGATTATTTTTGATTCATTCATGATAGTAATATTTATGTGATTATTGTTTTTAGATTATCGTTCGTCTAGCTTACTGCATTTGAGCTTCATTTGTTTGATATGTGTAGTAATTTATTTTCGAAGCTCGAACAAATATGTGGCTTATTAGATATTTTGATCACAATCACTTCAATTACTAAACTCACATATATGGATCAGCAGGAAAAACTACAAATAGTAAAGGACATTGTTAATTCTACTCGTATCTGCATGCTATGCACTTTGGATGACCAGGGTGCACTCTATGCTAGGCCTATGGCGACACAGCGCATAGATGATGATCTTACCGTATATTTCTTTACACGAAGCGACAGCGAGAAGGTGTCTGAGATCAAGGGAGATAGCGATGTGAATCTCAGTTACAGCAAGCCTGGTAGTAACAATTATCTTTCTATCGCTGGTAAGGCAAGTCTTATTGATGACATGTCACTGAAGCGGGAGCTTTGGAATCCCATGTCTAAGGCATGGTTTCCAGATGGTGTAGAATCAGATAAGCTTCAGGTCATCAAGGTAGATGCGAGCAAGGCCGAATTCTGGAATGCTAGTGAAAGTAAGCTAGAGATGTTCTGGAATATAGGCAAGGCGCTACTCACTGGTCGGAAATATAGTGGAAGTGCCGAAGACCATGGCGAGGTGCGCGTGTAGTCATTGGCTATATACTGCATCCATTGGTAGAAATACAAGTGGCATGCCTGATGCGCAGAGACAAATCGATATGAGATCTACAAAATCTGCATACTAGGATCTATCATTGATTCACCACGGGCAAGGGAAATTTAGGTCGCTGTTTGCTGATGTCGTAGTGTTCGCTGAAGAACTCATCGCACCACAGACATACATTACCAAGATCTTCGCAGCGTGTCACGGCGTGCTCCTTAGTGATGCCTACGGTCTCGCCCATGGTAAATGGATCACCTCTATCGAGAGCTTGCATGACAGGACTTGTAGACATGCGCTGCAGGATGTCTGATACCTTATCCACGCGAGCATCGCCCATAGCACCAGCTGTACCAGGACAGCATGGGTTCATCTGCCATAGTTGTATGCTTATCTCTTGGGGCAAATCTTCATGGCCAGAGAGAAATCCGATAGCACCAGATAGTATGGAGCAGAAATTATGCTTAGGATTTTTCATCCATATGTCATGTTCCATGGCTCTGCCTCGTGCCCAGTTACCTCCGAGCCACATTTCTTCTGTGGCTCCCCAGTATCCCCAGCTCAGTGGAAAGTTGTTGAGATAATTTTCTCTTTTCACCAGAGGTTCCTTTTCTTCGCCGTTTACTCCTCGGCTATCAAATAGCTCTGCTAGATCCATAAGGCGCTCTCCTGCGTGCTTATGATATCGATCTATGCTTGCGATATCAAATCTTGTGACACCCTTTTCTATCAGCGTGTCTAAGATCTCAGGTTTGAGGAGGTCTCCATTGGTTTGTATCATGATCTGGGTGTGGCCATGGTATTTTTCGCGTAAGCGATCTAGTATCATATAGAGTTTAGCCTTCTCTGCTATAGGCTCGCCACCGCTGAGGATGATCCGATCCACTTGATCGGGTAGATTGTCTATGATGGCTATACATTCTTCCTCTGTGATCCTGCTGCCTTGAGGTCCAGAATTATTATAGCAGTGGTCACACTTATCATTGCACACCTGAGTAAATACCCAGTAAATCGATTCCACGTGATTAAAGTCATTCATAATTAGTCGAATTATTGTATGGATTTCCAGAAGTTTATTTCTTCGGCTACGCCGCTATCTGGCTGTTGTATAAATAGTGCGCGTGTATCGTAGCAACTCAAGGAGCCATTGCGAAGGATACCGTATGTGTCGCCCATGATGAGTGCTTCACGCACATCATGCGTGACGAATAGGGAAGTAATCTGGTACTTTCTCGATATGTCGAGATAGAGCTCTTGCATCTTGCCGCGTGTGGTAGCATCCAGACTCGCAAAAGGCTCATCAAGCAATAGCATGCGCGGTGTGATGATCACTGATCGTCCAAAATTTACGCGTTGTCTTTGACCACCAGATAATTGATGAGGATGTTTTTTCAGATGTTCCTTAAGTCCGATTTGTTGTGCAAGAGTGATCACTTTTTCCTCAAGGGTGGATGAAGGCATTTTGCGGACACGCAGACCATATGCAAGATTGTCGTATACTGTCATGTGTGGAAATAACAGTGGATCTTGACTGAGATATACTACAGATCTTTTTTCGGCTGGTTTATTTATGAGTTCTTCGCCTTGGTAGATAAAGCTGCCGCTATCTGGTTTTTCTAGACCAGCGAGTATCTTCAGTAGCGTACTCTTACCACTGCCAGATTCACCAAGGAGGCTTCTGCACGACCCTACAGGGATTGAGAGTTGCACCCTGCGGAGAATTACAGTATTACCATAATTTTTGGATATGTCCTTTATTGTAATCATAGATGCGCCTGCGAACTTACCATGCGATACTGTATCATAAATATGAGTGATGGAGGCAATAGCATCAGACAGCACGCGACTGCGGCTTCTGATATGCTTGCCTGCGATGCGAGTGACATGATCGATACGGTCAGTGTGCGCACCTCGCCAGCACCGATAACTCTAGTGAGTCCATATTCCAGCCAGCTGATGAGGAAACATTGTACCAGGCAGAGGTAGATCCATCGCTTGCTCATAGGAAATATGATGTCCTTAATTACTATAGATGTGCTGGCGCCTAGAGTCCTGGCTTGCGCCGAAAGGCGTATGACATTATCAGACCAAAAAGTAGAAAATAGTAGTACGGCAAATGGTATAGTAATAAAAGACTGGGCTATCAAGACACCAGACAGGCTTCCAAATAAGCCTAATCGCAAAAAGTAATATTGAAGCATACTTCCAAGTACCACAGGTGCTATAGCGTACGGAAAATAGCCGAGTGCGAGTAAGCGCGGCGTAGTGTGTCGGCCATAGTGGAGGGCCACACTTATGACTGCGCCAATGAAAGTAGATGCGATCGACATTGTGCTGGCGATTGCCAGCGATACGAGCGTGCTATGAGCAAGCTCATGTCCAGACCAAAGGACCTTGTAATGCTCCAGCGTGATCGAGCCGATAAAGGATGGAAAAAACCAAGAATCTGTCACGGATAGACATACAGCCGCCAAGAGAGGAAGACTGACGAATGTCAAGACAATATATGTGGCTATGCGACTTACCATAGGATGCTTTTTTGCCAGCGGAGGTAAAGTGCAGTCATGACCGTGATAAGTACAGTGTACCAGATCGCCATGCAGTATCCTGAGGGTATGTCACCCAGATTAAATCGAGTGAGCTTATCTGCAATAAAGACGCTAAAAGTCTGTGATCTAGAGCCGCCGAGTAGCAACGGTACCTCGTAGGTTCCTAGCAAAAAGATGAGATATAGCCACAGGACTCTCATGTTTTTTTGGAGAAGCATGGGCGTATAGACTTTTTTGAAGAAATACCATGAGCTTGCGCCAAGCGTGTTGCTCTGCAGGTAGAGCCTATGGAGTCTATGTTTATGGGCTGTAGCTGTAAACAAGTAGGAGAATACTGGCAGTATCAAGAACACATGACAAATGACAATGCCGATACCCAGATCATCGTTTACCAGACGAGGGAATTCACTGGTCTCATGGATCAATCCAAGATGAAAACTCGCTCGTGCTATAAATCCGCCTGGGCTCAGGATCTGATACCAGCAGAACGCGGCTGTGACGGGCGCAAACAGAAGCGGAAGCAAAATCAAAACCTCTGCCTTTGATTTGCTAATTGAGGATCGATGATCCACACCATATCGTCCACTTTTCCATGATACGACCAGTGCGGCCATGACGGCAATGATAAGTGAGCATGCCCCTAATCCAATGGTATAGATGGTCGATCGCATGAGATTTCCAGAATTTATCAACCCTATCCAGTAATCCCACGTGAATCCATCGCTCAGTAGGCCCGCAAGGCCTAGACTGTATCCCAGAGAGTAGATGACTCCGAAAAGCAAAGGCGCTAAGCATAAGCAAATAAATAGGTATTTGATTGCTCTTCTCATTGCTCGATTATACGCTTTCTAAAATCCTCAAAGAGTCTGATCATATACTCTGGAGCGGGCTCTTGGAGGGCTCGCTTGCTGATTTCCTCGCGCGGAGGTGCGTGACTGCGTTGAGCCAGGCCAGTCCATTTTGCTTGCCAGTCTGGGCTTAATCTGTCACGATCAAGCACTGTACCATCACCCCAGACGGCCGACTGAGATTTTTCGTATTGCGCCTCTGGTGATAGCAAGAAATTAATTACTTGTAGAGCACCTACCTTATTATCGGATAGTCGTGGAATACCTAGGTAGTGGCTATTCTGTATCGTGCCCATAGCTGGGACGTAAGCACGTGAAGTCGTAGGAAATACTCCCTGAGAGATCTTGTTGTCTACTTCACTATCATTGTTACTCATGGTCATATCCACTTCGCCATTGACATAGAGCTGGTGCAACTGTGCTAAGCTTGCAGGAAAGCTTCTTCCTTCATTCCAGAGATAAGGGCGCATATTTTCAATCCGTGCCCATAATTGCTTGCTATAAGTCGTATATAGGTCTTCGGAAAATTCACCATAAAACACACTGGGATCATCTGCTAGACTCATGAGCCAGCTTTTGAGTAATGTCATTCCAGTGAAGTCATTGCTCCAAGTGAATCTACCAGGATTATCTTGTACCCATCTCGACCACTCTGTCATATCCTGCGGAAGATCGGAAGTCTGTAGACTATCATATATCATGATCATCTGTACATTGCCCCATGGGCACTCATAGCCATCTATCGCCTGCTGAAAGTCCATCGAAATAAATGGATTGTTCAGATCTATGAGATCTGCATGAGGTAATTTTTGGACAAATGGTCCGTAGAGAGCATCTATCTGCCTCAGCTGGTAAAATGTCTCCCCATTAATCCATACTATATCCAGATCGCTTGTCTTTCTATTAGCTTCAAGCTCGGCCATGAGACGATTCACCACTTGATTGCCTTGGCCATCAGTCACTATGAGTTCTATACCGTATAGTTCTGAGAGTCGTGGTGTGACATAGTCTTGCATGTATTTATTAATCAAGCGATCGCCTTGCCACATCATCATATGCACCGTGGAGCCTTGTGCTTGAGTAGCTATGGTAGACCAGTCAGCTGGTACATTTTCTGATGGAGACTGAGCTACTTCAGATCCGCAGCTTAGGCTGACTACGGGGAGAAGTAGTAGAATCGCGAGTAGGCGTATGTAGGGAGATGCCATATTAAAAGATATATCGTGCACTGAACTGAAATTGTCTGGGAGGTGCCGCATTGCGCCTCACGAGCACGCCACTTTCCACACTTCCCACTTGTATCTGATTGCTTTGAGTGGCATTATTGGGATAGCCGCTCAGATTTTCAGCATTGAATAAATTAAAAATCTGAGCTCCAATTTCTACATGATGATTGCCTACGGGGATAGTATAGTATGCGCTCAGGTCAAATGTATTGGACCAAGGCAATCTGTCGCTGTTGCGTGATTCGCCTGGTTGTCGATCGCTATTGCCCACATAGGCATCGCCAAAGGCACGACCATCGCCATTAAGATCGGTGGTTCCATATATGGTAGCATCAGGAATGCGATTTATGGGCTGACCGCTCTGCAAGAGTGCTGCTAGTGTTACACTGAGTCTATCGCCTACATAGTAGGTAAATATTCCATTGATCAAGTGGCGTCTGTCATTAATAGATGGCCCCCACTCAGCCTCAAAATCATTGCTATCCATCGCTCTAAAATTGATATCTTCTGTATCATTCTCTAAGGAAGATAGGGTATACATGAGACGATAAGAAAAGTCGCTATCACCGCGATCTCTGCGCAGAGTAAGATTGATGGCGTAGTAGCGCGATTGGCCTTCGGTCTCGGATACGATTATATTTCGCGCTATTCCTCTCAGTGTGTCTCCACTGGCCAGCGCGTAGGCGCCGCGATCGTCTGTCAATATGGGAATAGGACGTGTGAGGTCTGCTTCTTGGGCTGTGCGAACCACTACATCTTCAGGATCAATGCTGTATGGCGCAGGAGCATTGAGATTTCTGATCCGAAAGAGATTATAGGATCTATTGTGCATGACATCAGCATAGAAGAGCGTGCGCGCATCTGCTTGATATTGATATCCCATCATGATCTGATGGCTATAAGGATTGTCCAGGCCGTTAGGATTGAGGATGCGCAGCTCATTTTGGAATATAGACTCGCGCTGTCCTGCTAGCTCATCCGCGGTTGGTCCTTGAAGGTAGCTTACATCAGGATCGGATGCACCCACATTACCTTCATTAGTGATACGATCTACGTCTGTGTCCTCTGGCAGAATGTCTAAGCTTACGAGTTGTGCAATTTGTCTTTTGTAGTCCTCCGAGGTCGAATTAAACTGCCTTGCATCGCTGATCACAGCATAGATGATCTTGTCATAGTAGATACCATATCCAGCACGCAGGCTTGCACGGCTGGATAATTTATAATTGAGGCTCAAGCGTGGAGCAAGATTATTGAAATCCCCTTGATCACTTCCTGCTCGAGATAGATTATCATAGTCATACCTCAGACCTATATTGACATTGGTGCGACGAGATAGAGTCCATTGATCTTCTACATATAGACTATATATCTGTTGCGTCTGCTGGAAGGATCTGGGACGCAATTCGCGACGATATAGAAGCACTTCCACATCCGATGGTATATCTCGAGCTTCTAGATCAGAACCGATTCCACTGGACTGTAGAGCTGCGAGCTGCGCCTCAGATAACTGTACCGTATAGCTGCCATTGGGGTTTCCACCACCAAAGAGTGAAAATGCTGAGCGCTTGTATTGACCGCCCAGGCGTATGCGATGCTCACCTCTATACAGAGTGAGCTTTTGCTGAATCACTTGAGTACGTTCTTCATCACGAAATCTAAATCCTGGATGTCCTAGCGATGCGAGTGTGATGCCCTGTGGGTCTATCACCGTGACATCAGGACTAGTAGGATTATCGGGATCAGCATAGTCCCATTCAAAAACCCCGTAAAGGAAATTTGCTTCGTAGGCAAATCTTTCTCCGACATAGACATTTTTCATTGCAGCATTCAGAGATCCCCTAGTCTGCGTGTTGGCTGCGCTAGGGAGAGTAGTCCCTCCTTCTAGTCCGCCACCTTGGCGCTCTATACGTACATTGCCAGCATTGAGTCTAAGGCTGGATCGCCACTTAGCAGACCAGTTGTGATCAAGCTTGGCGGAGAGATAGGTAAAAGAATTTGCGCCTCTCACAGTCTCATTGATGCCTAGCTGTGGTACATTAAGCAAATTGTCTTTTCTGTCTTGCGTATGCTCGAGATTTACGTAATAAAAAGTCTTATCTTTTTTCAGAGCACCCCCTATGCCCGCGGCAAATTGATGTCGCTGAAAACCATCTCGGACTTGATTACCTGACAGATCTCTCTGGGCAAATCTAGAGGGAGCATCGATGACTGGCCCTGGCCGTGTGACGTATGCTAGTTCGCCTGTGGTCTCATTAGTCCCTGATCGACTGGTGATATTAATTACGCCATTAGATGACAAGCCATGTTCTGCACTGAAATTGTTAGTCAGTGCGGTGATATTTTTCGTAAATCCCTGGGGCATTGCGAAGCGCTGTCCGCCCAGGAAATTCTCATTATTGTCGAGCCCGTCTATTTGATAATTGGTGTAGAGACTATTGGCACCATTGATAGCCACCGTAGGGGCTTCTGGATAGAAACCTGTAGCTTGGGTTATATTGGGCAATCGATAAAGCGCTCGGGTAATATCGCGTCCCTCGACAGGGAGGTTTTCTATTTCTTTTATAGATAATTCAGATGCGACTTCGGCGTCCACGGTATTAGCAGTTCTGGAGAGTGGTCCTCCCGTGATATATACTGTTTCTAGTCCTAGTGATCTAGGTCTGATAGTGAGATTGATGGTGCTCACTTGCCCAGAGATGAGCGTAGCACCAGAGTAGACTTGAGACTCGTAGAAGCTAGATTCTTCTATAATGATATCATAAGCTCCGGCAGTAGATAAGCCATCTAGCTGCAGCTTGCCGTTGTCATCCGACTCACCTGAGTAAGTGAATCCTATCTCAGAGTTGATGACGGTAATAGGCTGTTGTTTTATAGCTGTGGATGCACTATCTGACAGGGTGATTTCCAAGGTTGCTTGACCATATATATTAACGGAGCCTAGTACTAAGACTATGAGAGCAGCAATGTAAGATATGATACGTGAAGACATGATAAATATATTAAGAAGGGCAGACCCTGTGACCCATGCAGCCAAGGATGCGATTCCCTATGTACGATAAAATGGTGGAGATAAATGCTAGAGTTCTAGCGCCGGGGGACCTCGATTAAGACTGACACCATGGATGATAGCCATCACTCTGAGAGACTGCATTTTCAGGATGAGTCTATGAGCTAGATGCGCTACTATCAGATTGACAAGCGTCATCACATCTGCTGATATGCGACTTGGTAGTCGGAGTAGTCCAGTTATGTCAGCCAGACTGTGCATGTCCTTTCTTACTGGCAAGATGATGGGAGGACTTTCGTCCAAATGCTTCTGCACATCCTCGATCGTATACTGAGATTGCCATCTCACACTCAGTAAACTTGCCCTGCAGTATGTCTGCGCTGTGATGCCTAGCAGATACATACCGCCGCGATCGTCTGGCCCAAGAGCAAGCCCGTGCTCAGAGAGCATATCTATAGCGATAGTGATATCAGATGCAGACAATGTGGGGCAGTCCCCACCTACTACGACTACTTGGTCATAGCCCAGACGAAGTGTGTCCTCTATGACATGACATAGGCGCTGTCCAAATGTAGAGCCGCGCTGTAGCGACTCATCATAGCTCAGGACTGGTAATCCAGTGCTCTTCAAGTCTGAGACTACGGCCTCATGACTAGTGCTAATCAACCTCTGACTCAGTCGCTTACCAAGTGACTTGGTATAGCTCCTATGGCGCAACTCTGCCTGTAGGCTTCTGGCAAATAGAATGATGGCTGTGGTCCTCTCCTGATACATCGCGATGAGTAAATATACACGAGCGCCATTGCAGAAGGCTATTGTACGATTGCAGATGCTGCGTCTCGCAAGTACTGATTAGCCTGCTTGTCCTGACTCGGACATGTACGAGCGATGGCTCCTGAGATTCATTACATAGCGAACATTCCTGATCTCAAGTCAGTCAATGTAGCAAATCCTCACCCATGGCACGCAGCTGGTACAGAAAGAAACGCTACATCATCCCCATCGTACTACTAGTGGCGTTGATCATCTTCAGAATCATGCTGCCTGGAATAGTGAAGCGGACTGTAAATAAGGCCCTAGCTGACATTCCTGGCTACTATGGAGAGCTGGCTGATGTAGACATCAGTCTCATACGAGGTGCCTATGTGCTTGAGGGCTTGTATCTCAATAAGCTGGATGCGCAGACACAAGTGCCCTTTCTTAATTTCCCTGTCAGCGATATCTCAGTAGAGTGGAAGGCCCTTCTTAAGGGTCGAGTAGTGTGTGAAATAGTGATGACCAGTCCCGAGGTGATCTATGTATTTGAAGATCAGCAAACTCAAGATACAGAAGTGGAAGATTGGACCAAAGCACTTACCGAAATAGTCCCTATAGATATCAACCGACTCGAAATAAAGGATGGAAAGACGGCATTCGTACAGATAGCCGCCGAGCCCACGATCGATCTACACATAGCAGAGATCTATGCCGTAGCTACTAATCTGCAGAACGTAGTGCAGAAAGAAAGAAACCTGCCGAGTACCATCGAGGCTACAGGCGTATCCGTAGGCGGTGGCCGGGTGAAGCTAGACGGTAAAATGGACATCCTTAAAGAAATTCCAGACATGGATATTTCATGTTCGCTGGAAAATGCTGATGCGCCCGAAGCTCTCAATGACTTTACAGAGCACTATGCCAAGCTGGATTTTGAGCGCGGAAGTTTTAATATCTACAGCGAAATCGCAATTGCTGACGGCTTCATGACGGGATATATCAAGCCAATACTGGAAGACAGTAAGCTGATAGGCGAGGAGGACGGATTTTTAGAAACCATATGGGAAGGCCTAGTAGGCTTCTTTAAATTTATCCTTAAAAATCACTCAGAAGACACCGTGGCTACCAAAGTTCCTCTAGAAGGAGACCTCAATAATGTGCAGTCAGCTGTATGGCCTACGATCACCAATATATTTAAGAACGCGTGGATAGAAGCCTTTAAGTTTGAAGCGGACAACACAGTGGACTTTCAAGATGCCGAGGAGCTCGTGGATGAGGAAGATCCTAAAGAACGCAAGAAAAAGGAGCGAGAAAAGCGCCGACAAGAAAGGAAAAGGAATCAGTAATTATCTCTGCGAGAGATGCTTTACGGTAAGATCAAGCACGTGATCCAGACCTTCTCTTATCGAGGCTGTAGATGAGAAGTGCAGTGATGCTTTTACTCCCATGAGTGCTCCACGCTCATACGAGGATAATTGAGAAGCAAGAGCGCCCGACTCTATGGTCAACTCCTTGTGATCGCCACTGATACGACTTACTAGACCCGCTGTCAGTGCTTCTGCAGCAGACACTCTTTTGCCCGAAAGGGCCAGATCCATCACTAGACTCTGCGAAATAATACGCGGTAAATACTGTAATGCTCCTAGGTCAGGTGTGATACCCATGGTAATTTCTGGTAAGGAGAAGAGTGCATCTTCTGAACATATACGCATATCGCAGGCCGACACAATCTCCAGTCCTGCACCTATACATGCTCCATGTATACAAGCTACTACGGGAATGGGCAAGGTGGTGATCTGATAGATGCAATCTTGCATCTGACTGATTTCTTGGCGCAAGCCAGTGCTTCGAGACACACCGTCATGATCTTGCAATGTCGCTATATACATGAGATACTCGCGATCCAGTCCAGCGCAGAAATGCTGTCCGCTACCAGCTAGGAAAAGTGCCTGCACAGAATGATCCTTACTACATCGATGCAGAGCATGAGACAATTCTTTCCATGCATCAGCGTGGAGGCTATTGGCCTTATCTGGTCGATCAAGCGTGATATATGCTATGCGCTGCTCGCACGTGTACTTAATATGTCGATATTCCATATGTGCTTACTATATATGGTGAAGGTACTGAGATCTGGTGCAGTATGTGGCTTGCGCTTACCTTAGTGATTTTAAAAATAAATCTCAACCTATGAATTATCCAGGCTTACGGCTAGAGCGACATGACGACTACCTCCAGATCACTTTGGATCATGGTAAGGTCAATGCGATTGACAGCATACTGGCAAGGAGCTTGAGGGATGCTATCCTTGCTACTACTGAAGATGAATCTATACGCGGGGTCCTACTGGCTGGGACGCCAGGGCGATTCAGTGCGGGACTGGATTTTAGACATATGGCGAGATCAAGCATGGACGAAGCGCTGGAGTTCTGGGAATTATATCTGGGTTGCTTACAGGCATGGATTCGCTATCCGCGTCCTACGGTAGCAGCTATCACAGGATATGCCCCAGCAGGAGCCACCACGCTCGCACTGTGCTGTGATCACAGGGTGATGGGATTCCATGAAAAGTATCGCGTGGGCTTACATGAATTTACGATAGGCCTCATGGTACCGCAGCTCATGATGGACATATATGCCTATCATCTCGGAGATGCTAAGGCTTGGAAATATGTACAGGAAGCCAAGTTGATGACGAGTGAACAGGGTGCAGCGGAGGGCCTTGTAGATCAGTCTGTAAATCTCGACGATGTCCTATCTGTCGCAGAAAGTACGCTGAAGAGACAGCTACAGCTTCCATCTCACAGCTACGCGATTACTAAGCAGTACGCTACGCGAAGATTGCGAGAAGTGGCGAGTCGAAGTATGGAGGACATGCTTGCGGATATCGCCACATTTGTGAAGGATCCTATGACTCAGCAAATGATGCAGATGCTTGCCGCTGGATGATCAGGGGTGTCTCCAGAAATCACACTCATGGAATGATTATCTCTGAATAGTCCAAATTTGGCAGAGGTCGAAATCGTCTACCGCATTGCTTCTTAGTCACCTGACTACGACCTGTAGCTCTCTAGGAGTTCCGAAATTCTCCAAGCTAGATGAGCGGGAGGCAGGCTTAGTGTATGATCATCGCCTGTGCCTGTCAGCATCATTGAGCAAAGTTCAGACCGCCCTTTATTTGATATAGACAGTCTTAATATTACAAAACTCGCGTATGCCCAAGTGGCTCAGTTCGCGGCCATATCCACTGTTTTTGATTCCGCCAAAAGGTAATCGAGGGTCGCTCTTGACATAGTGATTGACAAAGCAACAACCAGCTTCGAGTTCCTCTCTAGCGATGCGCTCGCCTCGCTCTACGTCTCGTGTAAATACGGCGCCTCCGAGTCCAAAGTCAGAGTCATTGGCTAGAGCGATTGCCTCGTTTTCATCACTCACTTTAAAGACGCTTGCGACAGGTCCGAATAATTCTTCTTCGTATCCAGGGGTGCCTTCAGGTATATCTGTAAGTATGGTCGGTGGATAGTATGCTCCGTCTCTGTCAGGGATAAATCCTCCGAGCTGGAGAGTGGCTCCAGCATCCACAGTGTCTCGTACTTGCTGATGGAGCTCATCCCTGAGATCAATGCGTGCCATGGGGCTCACATCTGTATCACTCTCATAGGGGTCACCTATGGTCTTGGAGCTCATGGCATCCGTAAATTTTTCCAAGAACTCATCATATACTTGCTCTAGTACGATGAATCGCTTAGCGCCTATGCATGACTGTCCAGAATTGAGCAATCGCGAAGTGACGCATTGCTCTACAGCGTGATCCAGATCCGCGTCTTCCAGAATGATATACGGATCGCTACCACCCAGTTCTAAGACACATTTTTTTAATTCTGATCCAGCAGTTTCTGCTACCGCTCTACCTGCGCCTTCACTACCCGTGAGTGTGCAAGCGACTACGCGACTATCTTGGATGATGCCTTCGACCTCATCTGTATCTATAAGTAATGTGGTGAAGAGTCCAGCTGGAAACCCTGCCTGCTCAAATACTTCTTCAATGTCTAGTGCGCACTGCGGTACGTTGCTCGCGTGCTTGAGCATGCCAGCATTTCCTGCCATGAGGGCCGGAGCAGCAAATCGCAGTACCTGCCAGAATGGGTAGTTCCACGGCATCACTGCTAGTACCACGCCAAGCGGGGCATAGCTGATCATACTTCTGGAGGCGTCACTCTCTAGCAGCTCGTCAGCAAGATGCTGCTTTGCATGATCTGCGTAGTATTCACAGACCCAGGCGCATTTTTCTATTTCATCTTGCGCGCTGCTGTAAAGTTTACCCATTTCGTCAGTGATATGCTGAGCGTATTTGTCTTTATTTTTTCGCAGCATGTCCGCTGCCTTATGCATGAGCTTGCTACGCTCGGCAAAGCTGGTTTTTCTCCATGACTTCTGTACGGTGTAGGCACGATCGATTTTGGCATCGAGCTGGTCTATTGTGAGCAGTTTGTACTCTTTAATATCTTTTCCGTTTTTTGGGTTTTTGCTGGTGATTTTAGTCATGAGGTCAGAGGATTTTGGTCAAAGTAAGAGGCGAGTTGATTGGTCAATTGTTGATTTACATCGGTCGTCACGGCCAGTTCTAGAAGCATCAGCCTAGGGCGCGAGACGTACTCAGAAAGTATTGTCTCTAGCTGGCTCGCTGTCTCTGGTGCCGCGGCTTCTATTCCAAAGCTTTCTGCCAGAGCGGTAAAGCTTGGATTGCCCAGTCGAGTGCCGTGGGTTTCTCCTGCACTCCGCTCTTGCTTCCAGCTGATGAGGCCGTAGTCATTATCATTAAGTATGATATAGAGGCACTTGATATCCATGCGTACGGCGGTCTCGAGTTCTTGGATATTCATCATCGCACCGCCGTCTCCCATGATACAGACTACTGGTATGTCTGGATGAGCCATATGTGCAGCTATGCCACCTGGCAAAGCGATGCCCATAGATGCCATACCATTGGAAATGATGCTGCCATATCGCCACTCGCTGGGATAATTACGAGCGATCCACATTTTGTGAGCGCCTACATCGCTGATCAGCGTGCTCTGGGCAGGAAGCGCTTCTCGCACGAGTCTGATGACACCAGGAGCGTGGAATGTATCGCTGCCGCTGATAGCGAATTGATCTATAGATTTATCTATACGCTCGGCAATGTTTTCCCACCATATGTCGTGCGTTTTCGTGGTGTGGGAATTTAATTCGCTCAGAGTTTGATTAATATCCGCTATGATCTCTGTGTGTGGCTGATACTGCGCATAGACTTCGGCAATTTCACTGTCTATATGTATGACTTGCTTGTGAGCGCCTATATTCCAACTCGCTGGGTCGTACTCGGCGATATCATAGCCCATACATAGCACTAGATCTGACTGGGTAAATGCTTCTAAGATATAATCGTCAAATCCCAGACCCACAGAGCCTAGGTGCAAAGCATCAGATGCTGGTACTGCACCTTTTCCCATAAAACTGGTGGCGACGGGTATAGAGCGCTTTCGCGCAAACGCTGCCAGCTGATCACAAGCATTTTGACGAATGATTCCGTTTCCGGCAAGTATCAGGGGCTTGGTCGCTTGATCGATCAGACTAGAAACTTTGGTAATATCTGCGGTAGCAGGATAGGGTAGTGACGGCTGGGTCACTTCGAGCAGCGTGGCGCCCACATCGGCGGCCATGCTAGCTACATTCTCGGGTAATTCTATATGTGTGACGCCTGGCTTTTCCCAGCGGGCCGTCTTAAAAGCTTTACGCACGATCTCGGGCATGATGCTGGGCTCGGATATACGCGCATTCCACTTGACGGTCGGTCTGAGCATGTCGATTACATCAAGCATCTGATGACTCTCATGATGGATTCTTTCCATTTCGCCCTGTGCCGTGATCGCTACTACAGGAGCTTTATCCAGATGTGCATCTGCCAGGCCAGTGATAAGATTGGTCGCACCTGGACCTAGCGTCGAGAGACACACGCCACACTCCCCAGTGAGTCTTCCCCAGACATTGGCGATGAAAGCAGCGCCCTGTTCGTGTCTGGTAGGGACGAAAGTGATGTTGGAGTCCTTGAGCGCGAGGAGGAAAGCTTCATTTTCCTCACCAGGTACTCCAAATATGTGGGTGACTCCTTCTTGCTCCAGGGCTTGGAGCATTTTACTGGCTACATTAATCATATGACATAAAAAAAGCCCTCGTATCATCTACGAGGGCATGAAATAATTATATATTGTTAGGCTGTGACACTTTCGACTTCATCTCTTAATTCGGTAAGCGAGTTGAGTTCAAAGTCTATGGTGGCACGCTGATCATTGAGTGTGCGACTGAGACCAGAAGGCAACTTTACATTGTGCAGTACATCTGCGTATTCGTCTAGTAGGGATGTACTTCCTCGCTCGATCTCATTGATACAGGCGGAAAAGTCAAAATCTGTATTATTGATTTTCACGTCGATGAATGCACGGTGCAGTGCTCCTGTAGCGGATGGGGAGGAATCTATGGGACGTCCCATCAAGCTCGCCTGACTTTCTAGCTGTCTTCTCATATTGTAGCGTTCATTAGCATATTTATTACACCATGTACGCATAGCTGGATGGTCAGTAGCTCGAGCGATCTCTTTGTACCCCATCTCTGCATCATGCAGTTTGGTAGTGATCTCTTCTAGTCTATTTACTATCCTTGCGGTGTCCATTATTTATATGATTTTGTAGGTGATAAATGTCTTTTCATCTATCATACTGTAAATCAAGTGTTTATGTTCGATTCGTTTTGATATTTATATTTTAGAGCAATTTGGTATCCTGTGGATTTGATGAGAAGATGCCGCAGTCAGCCTACTATACGAGCTTGGGAATTAGGTCACCTACGGCGCTCTGTACTATATTTTGTACGGAGAGCTGATCCGACTGGAGACTCATCTTAAAGTTTTCACTAAATTCATCAAAGCTCATGTCGTCTAGCATGCCACCATTAGCGAAGTGATTTTTATAGATTTCTCCCGTAAGCTTAGTGAAGAGGCCTATAAGCCCGGATTTCAATACGCTTTCGCTGAGGATATTTGCTAATTGTGAATCTTTGGTAAGGCTCGACATCACGTCAGAGATCACTCGTGCAATGACAGAACTCACTAGCGAGCCTATGACTAGGCTCGTGTTGCTGACTTTTTTTGCACCATAGATTTCTGCAAGTCGATTGACCATCTTTACCTGAACATAGGCACTGGCTGCGACATCGATTACGGGTACAGGTATAGCTGCCAGAGCTGATGCCTGACCACTACACTTAAGGATGATTTCGTGGGCTTGTTCGGAGGTATTTGTCATGACGAAATAGATTAAATTAATTGAGTTGTGGGTTCCTAGAGCTTGTCTTTATTGCGAGATTCAGCCTTGCTTTACTTCTACTGCTTTGAAGAAATCATGGACGGGTTCATGTATCTTGGGAGCATAGGAGACAAGGCAATAGCCTTTAGTATTGTCTGCCGTAGTGATAGCGTATATGATGCTCATGTCTCCTGGATTACTCATGCCCTCATAGCGAAACTCATCATCGATAGTGACTTCTTCCTGAGAATACTCCTTGTCTTTGTTGGCAGTGCATAGCCCATCCTTTCCATAGATGAAGTCATGTGTATATCCATTGGCCTTGAGAGATTCTATACGCTCTAGTGGATTGCGGGGATTAAGTATTGGTTGATCCATGATTACAGTTGTATTGGGTTAATTTGACGTGTACTTTGGCTTCTCTTTAGCTGTTCGGTGATCTGCCCATAGATATGGAGCACATCTTGTATGATTTCTTGGTGGTCATCGTTCAGGGCTATATCTGTATGTGCTGAAGCTACATATTGTCTTTGGTCTTCTTCTAGTTCATATAGTATGCTCAGCAAGCCAGACATGCTCTTTTCTACGATGTGGTCTTTGCTCTTGTAGCCTACAGATAAGGTATTCTCTGGTGTGGTGGATGGTTCGGTGAGGACTTCTATTTCGTCAGACGGAAGAAGCGCTAAGATTTTTTTCTTTGCATCGATTAGACTTTGGATAAAATCTTGACTTTGGCTTTCTGTCTTTTTCTGTCTCATGAGCTCTAGTGTATCTATATCTTGACAGAGTATGTAATAGAGCTTTTGAAGGGCTGTCGTAGAACTTACGTTTTGGTATCTCATGGTGGTGTTGCTTTAGGAAGGAAGTTATTCTCGTGCCATGCACAGAGGCTATCTATGACTTGGCTTTTTTATGTAAATGTTTAAGATCGCTCTCTAGCTCATCTAGCCGAGCTTGATGGGTCTCTACTTGGCGTGTGGCGTCTTCCTTAGCTGATTCTAGGTCAGAAATCTCTTTTGCAAGGTCCTCGATCTCGCGCTGCAGCTTGTCAATTTTCTTATGATTGTTACTGATCTTGTCTTCGGCCTTTCGGATGTCTTTATTGAGGTCATCGTAGTGGTCTTGACTGTCGGAGAGGATATCGCGATGATGTTCTACGAGATACTCTGAGGCGAAGTTGAGAAGCAACATCTGCATTTCTTGAAGTGCCTGGGTGGACTCCACAGGATTGCCGTTGATAAAATTTCTTGCGCCTATCTTGAGCTCTGCTTGATCCGAACTGTGTTGCGTGCTGCGTACGTAGAGGTTGATTTTTTTGTCCGAAAGGACTGGAATACTTACGTCCTCCGTGGTGATGAGCTTGCGATCAATAAATAGTAGCTTCTTACGATCTATATTGATGTCATAATTTTTCTTGAGCCACTTGTCAAAAGCGTCGATGATATCGTCCTCCTCGCCGTAGGCGATGAGATGAGCGGCATCAATCTCCATACTATCGAGTGTCATCTCGCTGGTGCCGAGTGTGACAGTCTGTGCATCTGCCGTATAGATGCTGAGGATACTGATGAGTAATAGAAGTAGGGTAGAGCAGGATTTCATATTTCTATAATTTTCTATCGTACGGAGAAGCGAAGTCTAGTGTTCGACCCGTGCAGTCGCTATGGCATATGGCTCACCCAGAGTGGTATATCCTCGATGACAAGCTACTCTTCTTCGCTATAGCCTGGCTGAATGGACCTTACGAGAGCCCAATTATTGGATATAAGAGTAGATAGGATATGAAGAATGTCATCAAGGCTGGAGCGGAGCTGTCGACTCTCTGCATTGTCGTCAGACAACTCTCTTAGATCCCAGAGGGTCCTATATCCTTCGAGCACTTTGGTCATATCATTAGTCATATGGATGAAGTCAGCCAACTTATCCTGAAGCATCAGGCGATCAGGTGTCAGTCCGTCTTTAGCGTGCTCCTCTACTTGAGTCATTGTCATGGAGAGATCCTGGGTGAGGATGACGGTAGGGTCGGTCTCCAGATATTGACAGATCTTGACGAAATTAGTCGTGCTGGGCTCTACCATCCCAGACTCGTAAGATGCGATGTTACTTCTATTGAGACCCACAGCTTCTGCCATGCTCCTTTGTGTCATACCTCGAAGCCTTCTCAGGAACTTCAGGTTCTTTCCAAATTCGGTATGATGTGGCAGTGGTGTTTTCGACACAGTGCAAACAGATTTGGGCAAATTTATAACACTTTATATACTCAGAGCCTTAAATTTGCTCGTGATCGAACATCTAGCTGAGAAGTTGCGTCAAAAAGGCGTCAACACTGAACACAGTATTATGAAAAATTCACACAGCAACACCACCAAAGCTCCAGCTACTACACTTGCTCACAATATAAGAGTCTTGCGCCGACGCAAGGGTTACAGTCAAGAGGTACTAGCTAAGAGGCTCCAGATAAAGAGATCCAACATTGCAGCTTATGAAAGCAAAAATGTAGAACCCAGACTCAAAGTCATACTGGATATGGCGAGACTCTTTGATATTAGCCTAAAGGCCTTTATCGAAGAAAAAATCTCAGCTGAGCAAAGCATTCCATCTTTTGAGCCCAATCTCGAAGTAGATGGACTCGACGCAGGGCTCGTGGTCGATCAGACTGAGATCAAAGACTTTATCGCTAATTCTATGAAGGTGCGAAAGATCCTTGACGGTTTCAAGGCCTTCTATGGATTTAAGCGCACGAGCATGGATATCAAGAATCCAGAGGTGGAGAAACTCGTCTATGATATAGAGAACTTCATACAGCTGCTTGAGCATTTGCTTTCTCACAATGAGTCAGTGATCGACATCTTCAAGAAAGTTGACGCAGAGACATAGTCAAAGTTTGACAAATAATGTAGCGACGAAGCTGCAAAAACTGACAAATAGGCCGCGAGGCCTATTTTTTTTGCACAATTGTGATCAAAAGCGACGACGAACAGACGTGCAAATACGGCCTGTAGAGCGACATCGGCAAAATAGTTAAACAAAAATGTGATTTTAGTGAACCATGTGCTTGCTAGCACAGTTATACTTGTGAATCTAAACAACACTGATATGGAAATCGCACAATTCACACAGCTATACACTGACACAGAGCAAGCCCTTCACAACTTTGCCAAAAAGCTTGTTTATGATAATGCCAAAGCCCAAGATCTAGTACAAGAAACAGCGATCAAGGCATTCAAAAGCAGGCATACCTTCAGAGAGGGATCTAGCTTTAAGAGCTGGACATTTACGATCCTCAAGAATACATTTATCAGTCAGTATCATAAGAAGAAGCGCCGTGGTGTAGTAAATAAGCCCATAGAGGACTTCACATTTGCACTAGAAAATCAGTATGCTGTGAAAAACGATGCTCTCTCGCACCTCAATGTGGATAGCATTCACGATGCGATAGAGAAACTGAGCTATAAGAGTAAGTTGCCCTTTAAGATGTTTCTAGAAGGCTATCAGTACAAAGAGATATCGAACATGCTCAACATACCCATAGGTACGGTAAAGAGCAGAATCAATTTTGCGCGTACCAAGCTGAAGGCTTATGTGGCGCACTTGCGACCAGAAGCTGCCTAAACTGTCATACATTCATTCACTATCATCTATAAACCATATAACCATGAGTAACAATCAGAATAACAATACCAATACATTTCTCTTCTTTGCAGGTCTCGCTGCCGGCGCAGCTGCGGGCTACTGGCTCAATACCCAGAAAGGAAAAGAACTCCGACAGACAGCCTACGAGAAGAGCTTAGAGTACGCCGAGACAGTCAAGAATAAGAGTGGTGAACTCACTGAGATCGTTAAGGACAAAGCGACTACGGCCCTCGAGACCGCGAGCAGCGTAGCAAGCACGGTGGAGAGCACTATCAAGGATACCCTGAACTCTACAAGCAATCAGTTTCAGCGCGGCGTAGACAAGGCGAAAGCCACCGTCAATAACCACACAGCATAAGAAATTCCAAAACTTCCAAGGTTCATCAACACACGTTGATGGGCCTTTTTTTTGGAGAATATAACACACCACGACAAGTATGGAAAATCCAATGATAGAGCAGCTCGGCGAGAACTATGGCTATGTGCAGACGATTGTCAATAACAAGGTCGAGCTTGTCAAAATAGAAATAGCCGAGAAAGTAGCCAAAGTCGGCGGATATACTCTTCTACTCAATGTGTTGCAGAGCTTTGCCGCTCTCATACTGCTAGGAACGTTGCTGCTGATCGGAGTATTCCTGCAGAGAGCTACAGAAGATCTTGCTCTGACGATAGGTCTTCTCATGGCAGGTCTGGTGCTGCTAGGTGCTTTACTATTTTTTCTCAGAAGGCAGTTGCTCATACTCCCCTTCAGCAAACTGATCTATAAATTCATAAGCGACGAAGTATAATCCTATGAAAATCACCAATCGAAAAGAAGAACTCAAAGAAGAAATAAGAGTTGCTCAGCGTGCTCTCAAGGAGAATCTTACCAGTCCTGAAGTGCTGAGCTACATCGGGTCGCTTCTCCCAGGAAACAATAGCTCGGCTCCGACGCTTCCTAGTAAATCTGTACTAGGATCACAATCCCATGCTGACGTGCAGAAAGAGATGCGGCATTATCTGCAATTATTACTAGATTAGCACGCTATGCAGCAAGCCAATATCACGGTGCGCAACTCACTCGCGCTACTCCTTTTAGTAATTGTCGTGATATGGCTGTTGCAGATAGGTTCATTCGTATTCATACCTCTCATATTCGCTGGGCTCTTCTCGATAGCCCTCAATCCTATACTCAAATTTTACCTTCCCTACTGTCCATGGGACTGGATGGCGATCGCAGCCACTTTCCTTTCCATCATTGGTCCCTTAGTCATCATAGGGATCTTGTTTTATTTTCAATTGGTCGACATCGTAGAGAATATGCCGTCCTTGAAGGAAAGCATAGATCAAGGAATTAACTCTCTCAATGACAAGGTGTCCTCAGCCATTCCGGGCTTCAGCTCGCCTCTAGGAGACTCAGGCATGTCCGGTCTGCTGGACGCTCCTATGGACTTTATAAGCACAGGTCTTTCTCGTACCACGACTACGATAGCCTCCATCGGTCTGACCATCGTATTCACATTTTTTTTCATGTACTATCGCAAGGCGCTTAAGGCATTTTTGTACCAGCAGTTTGACAGAGGAGCGCGATCAGACGTGAAGGAAGTGGTAGAGGAGATTAAAACTACTATACAGAAGTATCTGGCTGGGCTCAGCATTGTCATAGGCATCTTAGCCGTGTGCAATACTCTCGGCTTGTTATTGATTGGCATTGACTATGCTGTGTTTTGGGGAGTGCTAGGGGCACTGCTTGCTATCGTTCCCTATGCCGGTACGTGGCTGGGTGCATTGCTACCATTTCTCTATGCTCTCACTACGGGTGACTATAGCTGGCAGCCGTGGGCCGTCCTGGGCTATTATGTGCTCATACAACAGATCGAGGGCAACTTCATTACACCTAACATTATAGGCGACCAAGTGGATCTCAATCCTATGGTTGCCATACTATCACTCGTATCCTTTGGACTGCTATTTGGTGTGTCGGGTGTGATCCTTGCATTACCTCTCATGTCCATCCTTCGCATCTGTCTAGAAAACTTTGAATCTACTCAGGAGTGGGGCTATCTCATGGGGTCTAAGCTTAAGGATTTTAGAGATTTTAGTAGTAAGGACATTACCTCATCTTCCTGATCAGGCCTTCCTGTGCTACGCTGGCAATCAACTGTCCCTGTTGATTGTATACGCTTCCACGACTATATCCTCTGCTGCCTCCAGCGAATGGACTATCGGTAGCATAGAGCAACCACTCATCCATACGCGGCTCAGCATGAAACCATAGGGCATGGTCTATGCTCGCAAAGAACACATCCTCGCGTAGTGCCTGATCCAGATGAGGCACAGCCGCGGTGGTGAGTAGATTGTAATCAGAAGCATAGGCCAGTAGCTGATGCTGTAGGCGCACATCCTGCGCCACCTCACCTCGTGCGCGGAACCATACATGTCTGAAGGGCGCTCGCTGTACAGATTCACCTCTGTAGAAATTTTCTACTGGTCTGAATTCTATCGCATTCGGGTGGATGATGGTGAGTCTGCGGTAGAGCTTGGGATTGCTCTCCTTGAGATGTTTGATCTGGTCATAGTCTGTAAGGAGTACCTCTGGTGGCAGGACATTAGGTATAGAGCTTTGGTGCTCGTATCCTTCCTGCTGTTTCTGAAAAGACGCCGACATACTATAGATCGCTTCATCACCCTGCCACGCTACCACACGCCGTGTAGTGAAGCTCCCACCATCACGTATACGATCAACCTCGTACCTGATAGGTTGATCAGGCTTACCTGCTAGGATGAAGTATCCGTGCATGGAGTGCGCTGTCCTATCTCTCGGCACAGTAGCATAGGCAGCACTGAGGGACTGACCCAACACTTGTCCACCAAATACTCGTCCCCAGGCAGTCTGGTAACTATTACCGACGTACACATCGTCAGCGGTTTCCTTGAGGCTCAGTAGATCTATGAGGGAAGCTAGACTATCCATTAGGTTATTTTTTTTTGAAGAAAAATACATTTTCTAGGTATGGGACCATGATAGGCAAACCACCGCAGATTGATCAGAAGTAATCACACCAGTGAGCAACTATGGTCGACTTGACCAGAGCGCACTCTTTCACTAGTCTTGCCTTGACATACAGGGGGCTATGCTCTAAGACCAGAGCTGAGACGGATAGACCCCTTCACTGATCAGCGAGGCTATACGAGATTCCACATGAGGCTTATCCTCTTGATATGTCACGCCAAACCACTCACCCTCGCTGTCTAGCACATCCATCACCATAGCGCCTGAGGCTATGAGATCAGTCACTACTTCTGGGATGTAGAGTTCACTCTTGAGCTGAGAGGCACCATCTTGGAGAAAATCCGTTAGCATCTCCTCTGTACGCCGGAAGAATAGATCGGTCAGGCCAAACATATTCATACTCGCCAGATCATCAGGAGACAGCACGATCAGATCATCACCCTCCTTGCACGATATGACTCCATCAGCCGATGTACCTATTCCCTTGCGTTCTGTGATGGAGATGAGATGGCCATGCCCATTGAGCTGGCAAATACCACGATTCACCGTACCGTGATCTGATAGGGTATTTCCCAAGTGGTAGCTCACAGTACACATATGCTGTGGATGACTGTGCTCTACATTACTGAGATAATCGTGTAGTGTCTGGAGCGCCTCGCGTCCATAGTAGTCATCAGCATTGATGACACCCACTGGCTCGCTGACGACATGCCTGCCAGCATAGACAGCGTGAGCGGTTCCCCATGGCTTCACGCGATCGGGATGTACATCATATCCGCTGGGTATATCGCTGAGCTCCTGAGCTACAAAGTGCAGCTCTATGCCCTCAGGAAATTTACCCTTGAAAAATGCCTCAAAATCTGCGCGAATCTCCTCGCGAATGATGAATATGAATTTCTCAAATCCACACTGCAGCGCATCGTAGATAGAGTAATCTAGAATAGATTCACCATGCGGGCCAAAAGCATCTATCTGCTTCAAGCCACCATAGCGACTACCCATACCAGCGGCGAGTAGTAGAAGAGATGGTTTCATATAGCTCTGTGTGTGATGGTCAAGTGACCAAGATCAATGGTGTGTCTTATTCAAAGACCACTTTCTTCTTCATTTTCTTTCCGTCACGCAGGATGACGACCTTAGCCTTGTCACCTGATGAGTACTGAGAGAGAGCCTCCATATAAGCATAGATATCAGCTACTTCTGTCTTATCCATAGCGATCACTATATCACCACTCTGGAATCCAGCTTTCTCGGCGACTCGTCCTGCTAGTATACCATCTAGTCGCATCCCTTCACCATCATACAAGTAATCAGGCATGACACCAAGGGTCACAGTGAATCGCGCACGACCTGGCGTAGAGGGCGCCTGGGCATTGATAAATGCGAGTTTACCCTCATCATCCATGTCTTTGAGCACTCGCTCTATGAGGCCATAGATCACATACATGCCATCATAGTTGATGTGTTCCTCATCATCCGTAGGCTTATGATAGTCACTATGCTGACCAGTGAAGAAATGTAGCGCAGGTATGCCTTTGTTACAAAAACTGCTGTAATCAGACGGGCCATTTCCTGAGGGGTCATAGACCATGATGAGCTCCTCGTGATTGGCAGCTTCTAGTGCTTGCTCCCATTGTGCAGCAGTACCGGTAGCTCCAATGGATATGGTATTATTTTCTTGCAACCTTCCTACCATGTCCATATTGACCATGTAGTTGATGGACTCTATAGGTATGGTAGGATTATTCACAAAGTAGTTACTGCCTAGTAGCCCCTGCTCTTCGCCTGAGAAGGCGATGAATAGGTAGTTATTATTCTTCAAGTCACTCTGCTTGAGATATTTTCCCAGGCTCAGCATCATTGCTACTCCGCTGGCATTGTCGTCGGCGCCATTGTGTATAGCGCGCTCGCCCGTGTGGAGGGATCCCACGCTGCCATATCCGAGATGGTCGTAATGAGCTCCAATCACGACGGTGCTAGCGGCTCCATTATCGATAAATCCCACGACATTGCGAGCTCCTACTGCTCTATCGCTACGGCTAGGTCCGTGAGGATTGGTCAGTGGTGTAAATGAGAATTTTTGTAGATATCCTTCTGTGCCTTTCGGCAAAATACCAATTTCCTCCATACGCTCACTGATATACTCTGCAGCTTTGACTTCCCCGAGTGTCCCAGGTAGCCGTCCTTCCAGATCATCAGAAGACAAGAAACTTACGTCTTTTTTGAGCTCTGCTTTGACATCTGACATTTGCGCGAAAGCGCCCTGTGCCAGACCTCCTAGGAGCAGCATAGCGATGAAGAGTCTGATAGTGTATTTGATCATAGTACGGTCTTGTATGTTTATCATTGCAGCTTAGAGAAAACAATCATATGAGATCCATCAGCTACTGTGTATTAATCGTAATCGGTGCCTATTTGTTGTCCTCTTGCAAAACGACTGCAAAGGTAGCCGAGCAGCAAGAATCTGAGCCAGATCCCATCCATAAGAGTGAAGAGAAGCATTTTAGTTCCGTAAGGCAGATGACTTATCATGGTGATAACGCTGAAGCCTACTGGAACTCTGATGGGACACAGCTGGTATTCCAGGCGACTAATGAGCGCTGGGGGATATCCTGCGACCAGATCTACGTGGTGGATGCAGACTACGAGCAGCGTGATGGAGAGATCCCGCCTATGGTAAGCACGGGCAATGGAAGGACTACTTGCGCCTATTTCCTACCTAGCGATGATGAGATTCTCTACGCGTCTACCCACGGCGGACACACTGACTGTCCTGTAGCTCCGCCACGTGTGATAGGGGGGAAGTATGTGTGGCCTATCTACGCAGAGTATGACATCTACACGGCGGGACTGGATGGTAATGTAAGAAAGCAACTCACTGACACGCCAGGATATGATGCGGAAGCCACTATATCTCCAGATGGCAAGCGTGTGGTATTTACCAGTCTGAGGAGCGGAGATCTAGATCTCTATACCATGAATATCGACGGATCCGATGTGCAACGAGTGACCTATGATCTGGGCTATGACGGCGGTGCATTTTTCAGTCCAGACAGTAAGAAAATCGTGTTCAGAGCTGGTCGACCGCGTGATACGGATGAGGCCAATGCTTACAAGTATCTCCTTACGCAAAATATGATCGAGCCCACGGATATGGAGATCTACATGTGCAATGCTGATGGCAGCAACTTGCGCCAGTTGACAGATCTGGGCGGAGCCAATTGGGCGCCATATTTTCATCCTGATGGGGATAAGATCTTATTCGCTAGTAATCATCATAGCGGTGACTCGGGTTTCCCCTTCAATATCTTCATGATAGATACGCTGGGCGGCAATCTAGAGCAAGTGACTTACGGGAAGAAGTTTGACAGCTTTCCCATGTTCAGCCCTGATGGTAGCAAGCTGGCATTTTCTAGCAATCGTAATAATGGCGGCACGCGCAGTACCAATGTCTTCATCGCCGAGTGGCAGGACTAGGGCTAGCGCACACCAGCATACTTGTGCGTCTGTAGGCTCACGCGCCACTGCGGATGCTCTAGACAGTAAGCGATGACCGAGGCTGTGTGTTGCTTGATCATGGGACCGTCCATAGGCTGGAGTGAAAAGTGCTTAAAGTCTAGATGAGCGAATTGCTCTGGGTGACAATTGATCTGAGGGAAGACGAGCTTCAGCTCATCACCAGATCTTACTACGATGTCGGTGTTCGCCTTTGGGCTCACACAGATCCAATCTATACCTGCGGGTAGCTCCAGAGTGCCATTTGTTTCTATAGCGATGATCGCGCCGCGCTGATGGAGAACTTGGATCAGCTCATCATCTATTTGTAAAGCGGGCTCGCCTCCAGTCATGATGATGTAGGGTGATGCCATCTCGGCCTCACCAGGTCTACCAGGCCAAAGTGCCATGATCTGATCCGCGAGTCCGTCAGCGCTGTACTTGCCGCCATACGTACCATCCATGCCCCAGAAGTCTGTATCACAAAACTGGCAGATCGCCGTAGCTCGATCCTCTTCACGACCTGTCCAGAGATTGCATCCTGCAAATCTGCAGAAGATCGCTGGCCTACCAGCATGGGCACCCTCACCTTGAAAGCTGTAAAATAATTCTTTGATCTTGTAGGCCATAGTAGCGGCGCAAAGGTGGGGATTTACTTGGATAAGCGCATGGTCAATTGGCTTGAGCAATCATTGTTATACGTGCTTTAGGGTATGGGAGTGTGCGAGCCAGCTGAGTCACGACTATGATGATATTTTCCCCGATGTCGCTACTGCGAGAACGACTTGATATGGCTAGAGCTCATACGTACCTGAGAAGCCCTGCTGTCCCGCTGAGGGATCTTACGAGTGTCTCAAGATTCCACCCATGCGGTCATCTCTATCTCGACCAGCACCTCTGCATCTATAAAATCTGAGACCACTAGCAGTGTGCTGACTGGTCTGTATTCTGAGAAGTACTTGGCATGCGCTCTTGTCACCGCTTGCCAGTCTGCCTGGTGACGTAGATAGAGCCGTGTGCGAATCACATCTTTGTAGTCAGCGCCTAGTTCGCGTAAGTACTTGTGCATTTTCTCTATCGCGTAGCAGCTCTGTGCGTAAGCATCACCGCAATGGAGCACACCATTTTCATCAGCAGCTACCGTTCCAGCTATCTCTATCAGTGGACCTATACGTGTAGCTCTAGAGTATCCAGCCTTCTCTTCCCATGGACTGCCTGAGCTCAATGAGATTCGATCGCTCATTGACTTTGCAAGGCTTCACTGATGTAGAGATAATTACTCTGAGGCGTACCAGATAGCTCATCACTACCGATGATTTGCCGCACTATACCCTCTGCATCTATGAGAAAGACCTTGGGATATCCCAGACCACTGAGAAACCTGCCATCACTCAGAAACTTAGCACTTCCAATGGTAGGATAGGAAAGTTTCTGCCCGTCCATGCGCTTAGTATAGGTCTCCGAGTGCTCACTATACATTCCCAGGACTTGCCATGGAGATGCCACATCCTGTAGATAGATAGCCAGGTCTTGACAGTCAGAGCAGTCTTCATTCCAGAAGTATAGTAGAAGGGGCTTACCCACATAGCTCCGTGAATATCGCTCTGTGCCGTCTGTATCACTAGCTAAGAAGGCGTCTAGTTCTTTATCGATCAGATCGGCTTTCATGGCAGATAGTGGAGGGCGCACTTCCTGCTGCTCTATCTTATATCCACCTTGCGCATTCTCTATCTGAGCGCTCAGCTGAGCAGCTCCACCTACGAGAATGGCGAGAGTCATGGTAATGATGGCTGTGTATCTCATAGCTGATGTAACGATAGGTCAACCGCCTATATGATCGCAGAAGCGAGATATATTCTATGGGCTAGCTAAGAAGCATCTGTGCCGAATAAGCGCCTCTCGATCTGCTCAGCCATATAGTGCCCGAGCAGCATGTGCATCTCCTGAATCCTAGGTGTGTCCTGGCTAGCAATACACACTAGATGATCACAGAGACTCGCCATGTCTCGAGGATCGCTCCCTGTGAATCCCACTGTGTGCAGACCCATGGTGCGAGCTTGCTTCATAGCATTGACGACGTTGCTACTGCTACCACTGGTAGAGTAGCTTATGAGTATATCCTCAGCGGTGGCTAGAGCTTCTACGCTGCGAGCAAAGGCCTGATCGTATCCATAGTCATTGCTTACAGCTGTGAGGTGTGCTGAGCTCAGCGTGAGAGCGATGGCTGGCAGTGGTTTTCGATCGAGATAAAATCTGCCACTGAGTTCGCCAGCGATATGCTCGGCATCAGCAGCGCTACCTCCATTACCACAGAGAAGTATTTTGTTTCCAGACTCTAAAGCCTGCACACAGAGATTGACAATGGCCTCCATGGACTCTGATATGTCTCCTTGGAGCAGAGACTGTGCCACCGTGATGTGCGACTTGATCTGACGCTGAAACTCATCCATCAGGAGATGCCTACGGTCTGCTCTATGAGGTACTTATTCCGATCAGCGGCATTGCGGGTGATGAGCTCAGCTAAGAATCCTGTGAGGAATAACTGTGAACCCACGATCAGCGCCAGATTACCGAGATAGAAGAGCGGTCTGTCATGAATCTTAGCAGCCTCTCCAAAGATCTTGCCACCTGCCAGAAACAGTAATATGCCTAGCCCCGCTAGCACAAATAGCATTCCTACCGCTCCAAAGAAGTGCATGGGCCGTTTGCCAAATTTTCCGATGAAGGCAATCGTCAGTAAATCGAGGAATCCATTGATGAAGCGCTCCATACCAAACTTGGTAGAGCCATATTTTCTTGCTTGATGCTCCACTACTTGTTCGCCGATATTCTTGTAGCCGGCCATCTTGGCCAGTACAGGTGTGTAGCGATGCATCTCGCCGTAGACTTCTATACTCTTTACGACGGTGTTGCGATAAGCCTTGAGCCCACAGTTAAAGTCATGTAGCTTGATGCCACTGAGACGTCTTGTGGCTGCGTTGAATAGCTTGGTGGGAATAGTCTTAGTCAGTGGATCATAGCGTTTCTTTTTCCAGCCGCTGACCAGGTCATAGCCATCCACTTTGATGCCTTTGATCAGAGCAGGGATCTCATCTGGACTATCTTGGAGATCTGCGTCCATGGTGATGACGACTTCTCCGCGAGCATGCTCAAATCCTGTCTGCAGCGCGGCGGACTTGCCGTAGTTGCGCCGAAAGGATACACCGCGCACGCAGGGGTTTTTCTGAGCCAGATCTTCTATGACTTGCCAGCTCTGATCCGTGCTACCGTCATTGATAAAGAGGATCTCATACTCGTAACCTTCGCGCTCGGCGACACGCCTGATCCATGACTCTAGCTCGGGCAGAGACTCGTCTTCATTGTATAAGGGTACTACGATGGATAGATCCACTAGGCTCTCGTCTTGGCAAATGATGCTATGATGTAGGAGAGTAGGAAACCTCCTAGCAGCCCAAAGATAAATCGAAAGAACCACTGGGATATAGATGGTAGGACCATATCCTCCAGCGCTTCATCAGGCAATTCGTCTCCCAAGATGAGCTCGGTGAGTGCTATACGCTGCTCTTGCCAGTAGATACCTGCTTGTGCATCAGCGGTCAGTATCACATGGATGAATACATAGTACATAAGGCTAGATAGGCAGAACACAATGAAAGCAGCACGCAGATGATCCTTCGTGGTGCCACCAGCTACTACGCTTTGCTGAGCAGCCTTGTACTGCATAGCCAGCACGGGTAGAAAGCTGATAAAGTACAACGCAGGATGAAACAATAGGTCTGCTCTCACAAGATAGACGCAGAGGTAGAGCAAGAGTATCATCACTCCTGCGAGCAGGCCATGTCGCTGAGATGTATCCACGAGATACTATCAGACCCCGAGAGGCTGATCCTTCTTAGTGATGGCTGCCATGATGATCGCTTTGATAGCATTCCAGATGAGCCAGACGAATGGGCCTATAAAGGCTGAAGCAGGATTAAGTGCTGAGCTCATAGCCCTTGTGGTGAAGTTTTTCAATATAGGGGGTGCATCTGCCATTCGCTCTTCCGTCGCTTCTATAGCCTCCTGTAGTGCTTCTTTAGCCTCTGCTGGAAGTAAGAAAGACAGGTAGAGAAAATTGATAACGGCCGCTACCATATCCGCTATGAAGTACATGGCAAGGCCAATGAGAAAAGCCTTTCCAAGAGTTATCCATCCTCCATTGAGATCATCGCGATAGTCTGCTACTGCCTTATAATTGAAGCCAAGACTGACTCCAAACATCACTAGTACTACCAAGAGGCTTATAATCGCCGCTGAAGTCTTAGGATTCACGGGGTCATCTTGAAGTAGTTGGAGTCCTACACCAGCCAAACCAGCTAAGAGTCCAAGTATAAGTCCATATCTGAGTGCTGTGGGGAGCCAGGGCTGAGCATTGTGATTTTCCATGTTGCTTGGTTTAATTGTGAGTTGGTCTATAGTCTGTCTTCTGACAAATGTATCCTTTCCCCATGAAAAGTGCCGACTACAGCACCTTTCAATGCTGCTGCTTTCACGGGTGGATAATTACTGGATCGTGACGTGCCACCCTTCCATGGACGCTTCTGGGAGCGAGAGTAGAGTGTGAGATTGATCTGGGCACCCTCAGCTATTATATCTGACGGACAGCCAGTGACCTTTCTAGGATTGATGGAAAGTACCTCTACAAGCCTATCAGAGGAAATCGACTTGCCCAGAGCTGTCTCCAAGAGTGGATAGCAAAGATCTATTGTCGCTGCACCAAACTCCGCATCACCAAATGGCACGTCCTTGAGTTCTGCTTCGAGAGGTCTGTGATGGCTCATCACCATGTCTATATCGCCGCTGATAAGTGCTTTCTGTAGCGCTAGCATATCTTGCTCAGCTCGGAGGGGTGGGATGACCTTGAGTGAGCTATTCCAGTCGCTGAGGTGATCATCGCAGTAGAGAAGATTCATCACGGCTACAGAGCTGTGTATAGAGTCTCTGTGTGCTTTTTTGATAGCTCGCAAGTGCTTGATACTATCAGCAGCGCTGATACCATGGAGCAGTATAGATGAGTCATGATGACTACTGAGAGAGATGTCGCGATCTACTCTGAGACTCTCCTCTATAGATGGCATAGCTGGTAGTCCCATACCTACAGTGGCAGGGCTCTCGTGGACCTGGGCGCTTGGCACTAGTCGAGGCTGCGATACGAGATGTATGAGGGCCTTACCCGTAGGTCGCAGATACTGTAGTATGCGCACCATGACGTCCATGTCGTCTATACTAGTAAGCCCTGTGCCAAATGCCACTGCACCGGCCGCTGCAAGATCGTGCAATTCGCTGAGTTGATGACTTTCCGAGTGTGACACTGGACTAGCGATAGAGTGCAATCTCACGGGTAGGGTGGCAGAAGACTGTGCGCTTATGCTGCGCACCAGAGCAGCTGTGTCGGTGACTGGGGCGGTGTCTGGCCAAAGTGCGATGTCTGTATATCCACCGCAGGCCGCTGCCTTACTCAGCGTGTGATAGTCTTCGCGGTGCTCATGCCCAGGAGCACCTGAGTACACACCTATATCCATCCAGCCAGGTGATAGGCAAGCGCTGTCACCATTAATTTTTTGTGCGGCTCTGGGCTTCAGGCCTTTACCTATCTTATGGATGATTCCCTCCTTGAGATGTACGTCGAGTCGCTTGGAATTGTGTGGGCTGCGGGGATCTGTGATCTGGACATTCTTTATGATCACATTCATCTCGGAGTGTTTTATTTTTTCCAGATCCGCAGCAGGATCGATTCGAGTAATAGGAAGATGATAGCAAAGATAATGCACCATTTCCAAAGGACTTTACCCGTAGTCCTGTCCGCTATGACCTGACCGAAGTCGGCTCTGTAGTCTCTCTCTTGTATGATCTCGGCATCTGGGGCAAGATTGGCTAAGCGATCAGCTGAGATACGGATCATGGAGCTCTCAGCCCGATCATAGTTGTAGGCAAGTCCGCTGATCTCCTCGTCTGCTTGGAGCACTCTGTAGAAGCCGTCTTTTTCGAGGCCTTCGTCGACTACGAGTCGCAGCCTGCCACTAGCTCTAGTGCTTCGCGGTATGACTTCTGTGCCCTGTCCGCGTAGCTTGTAGACGGGATCTTTACTGGTACTGGGCGGTACAGAGATGACGGCAGATCTCGCCACGGTATAGCTGCTAGGCTGCTCTGCACCTGAGCTTACAGCCATACGATAGATCATGGGCACGAAAATTTCTGCATTTGCCACCAGGTCGCTGTATCTCTTATCCAGGGGACTGGTGAGCGCAAAGAGATTTCCTTCTTCATAGGGTGTACGACTGAGATATGTGCCTCCATCTCTGTAGCTCATGACGCTGCGTTGTCCTCTAGCTTTACGGCTTTCGCCAAAATGCGCCTGTACACGCGGTAGATTGATATTTCTACCTGTACGGAGGAATACATTGCTGAAAATTGCCTCTTGGGTGTTGACCCTTGCGACTTCCATCTCATTTGCCCGAAAGGGCTCCCACCTGCCACCGCCTACGGAAGCAAGAAAACTATTATACTGCTCTAGATTGCCACTGGCTGAGGGGATAAATAGAACGTGACCGCCACTGCCTATATAGCTTTTGAGCTCAGAAGAGAGACCTGTGCTGATGGCATCCAGACCTTGCATGATGATCAGTGCATGGTCAGCGAGACTGCTGTAGGAGATATTATTCACACTCTGAAAGCTAGGAGATAGGATACTGCTGCTCTCTATGGCAGCCCTGACATACTTGTCCGTCTGGCCATCATGGAGTACCAGTACGCTCAGCTGATCTGGCACAGAAAAGCTGAGGTGAAAGCGATCATCAAACTGCACAGGATAGTCCGTGATCTGCAGCAGTACGTCATAGATTCCCGCTTCGGCAGTGCGAAAGCTTACGGTGTCTGTGATGGATGCTCCAGCTGGCAGATCAAAGGTGGAGACGGGCTTGGCTTGACCAAGATATTCTACTCGTAGGCGGATGTTCTCGCGATCTTGCTCCCCGCGATTGGTGATGCGGACGAGGATCTCTACGTCTTCGCCTTTGGCCTGTATGGGACTGATGAGCCACGCGGTGTCAATGGATACATTAGATTCTTGGACTGCTTGCATGGGGACTAGATACCACTGCACGCTGCTGTCTAGTGCTGAGGATTCTATCTGCTCCTCGTCGATGCCCCAGTCCGTCATGGCAAATGCACTCAGATTATCACTACCTGATGATAAGAGTGTACGTGTCATCTTGCTGCTGAGTACAGTCCAGTCGAGCGGTACGGGGCTTACTTTGATGTCATCGACGTATTGAGATATCTGGTCCTTGTCCAGAAAGAACTGGTGACGCGCCTCCATATCATTAGTCAGGAGGGTAAATCTTTGATTGTCAGGTGCTGCGTCTATGATTTGTCTTGCGCGATTCTTAGCTCGCTCGAGTAAGAGTACGTCATCACTCTCTGCGGTCATAGAAAAGCTATTGTCGATGATGATGCCTAGGTGAGCCACTCCCGTAGCTATCTGCTCGTCCTCAGTGAGTACTGGCTGTGCAAATGCGAGTACTAGCAGGGCTAGTGCGAGCAGGCGAGCGAGCAGCACGAGCAGATTTTTGAGTCTGGATCTGGCGGATACTTCCTCTTTGATTTCATCCAGGAGCGCAACATTGCTGAAGTACACCTTGCGGAACCGTCTGAAGTGAAACAGATGGATAATGATTGGAATGGCCAGCAAGCCGAGGGCCCATAGAAATGATGGATAGAGAAAGTGCATAGGTATGGCAAAGTTAGGTGCCCGAGGAGCTAAGCAGAGTTAACGCCGATGGGTACACTATGGTACATCGTGAAGTGCTAAAAGATGCAGGAGAGCAGCGCTTTCTTACACGTCGATAATAATGCTGGGGATTCCACTATGTCATCTCACAAGGGTCACATCACCAGAATACACCTGCACAAACCCATCCGTAAATCTGATCTGAGCCGTGTAGACATATACACCACTGGGTAGTAATTGATCCTTTGCAATGCCGTCCCAGCCCCATGATACGCCTGGTGTCAGATCTTGTGCGGTATAGACCAGTGATCCCCATCTATCATAGACCGCTACACGCTCTATGGTCTCTACGCCGTCATCTGTCAGGATGGTCCAGATATCATTTGTGCCATCGCTATTGGGTGAGAATACATTGGGCACAAAGACGAGGCGATTTACCACAACTCTTATGGATATCATACTGGAGGCGGTACATCCCTCATCAGTAAAGGCGAGCACTGTCAAGCTAGTAGAGGAGGATGGTGAAACATCTACCACTGCGCAGCCCACGCAGATCAGACTATCACCCAGAAACCATACGATACTGTCTGGCGATCCCATGGTGATATTTACATCTACAGATAGAGGATCTCCTGCTTCTATCTCTCGATCTTCACCTAGATCTACCGCAATACCATCTACCGAGGCTATAGTGAATGTGGTAGAGAGGCTGCATCCAGTAGCATCAGATACTGTGAGTACGTAGTCGTCTGGGGCCAAGGGAAGATTCTGTGTGAGATCAACTTCTTCGCCATTAAGAGTGAATGAGTAAGGCGATTCACCACCTACTATCTCGTCTATGCGGACAAAGCCACCTTCTGGCTGCAGGCAACTGGGTTGCGTCACTGTGGTCAATATCTCAGTGATCGTAGCCACCGAGGAAACATCTACACTGGCCGTGGTGGAGCATCCCTGAGCGGTACGGGCTTCTAAGACATAGACGCCAGGCGCTGAGGCAGTAATCATAGACATTTCACTGATTACGGTGCCATCAAGGGTCCAGCTATAGCTGATGCCATCTTCTGGGGCTATACCAATGGATAGACTAGGATTGTCACAATCAAGGGTAGCAGTAGCTGGTAATGAAATGACAGGTGCCGCGATGATTGATATGCGTACATCGATCTCGGCTGGTGCACAGGCATTAGCTGGATCTACGGTATAGGTAAATGTATAGGCATCTGCGGGTAAATCAATTATATCCAGCTGACCTGTGGCAGCATCTAATGCTGAAATGACAACAGGATCTGTGGAAGTGGTCGTCCATAGACCTCCACCATCAGCAGCTGTAAGCTGATCGGCGAGCATGATGACTGGTCCATCTGATCGGCATACACTGCGATCGCCGAGATAGTTACCCGCACTTGCTGGCGCGTCAAGCTGCAGTGGCATGCGCACGCTATCCGGGCAATCTGCAGGTAGCACAGCATCTGTAAAAAACACGAGCGTGTAGGAGCCAGCTGTGGCACTGGACAGATCCAGCTCATCTCCTGCAATAGACGCCCCTGAAGCACCACGGAGTTCCCATCTACCTGTAGTGCTAGCTCCTAAAAGTTGAGATAGATCAAAACTCGTCTCGCTGGTGCAAAGCGCCGAAATATCGGTTACATCTATGGAAGGGCACAGGCACTCTGCCACACGCACAGTAATGATAGCTTCGAAATCGTCGCAGGGAAACTCTGCCGAAAGCGAATACCTGAAATCATAAGAGCCTGGAGCCACTCCATCAAAGTCTATCAAGGGGAGGACTCCTGAGGCACCACTGCCGTCCAGGTCTTCCCATGTCCCAGACCGACTACCTGCTGTGATGAGTGTCAGGAAATTGATCCTTGAGGTATTTCCCTGTTCATTTGTGTTGCATATATCAACCGTTTCAGGTAGAGCGGCAAACTCTGGCTCATTTACTTGGACCTCCACCGTATTACTAGTAGGGCAACCTTCTGGAACTGCATCGTCTAGGGTAAATTCCAGTATGTAGCTGCCTGGATCAATATTCATACCAGTGAGGCGATTACCTACTATAGTTGCTGGATTACCATCTCCTGGATCTGATATGACTTCCCAGGTACCTGTATTACCTGAAATATTGAGTAAGTCAAGCGAGACATCTACATCGTCTCCGCATGCGACCTGCAAGCTAGAAAGTGCTACGCTAGGGCACTGACAGTCTACCACTTCTATCATAAGTGAGCTAGTAATGTCCTCACAGGGAGCGCTGGCATCTGTAGAAGTGAAGGTGAAGGAATAATTTCCTGGAGGTACGTCTTGGAAATTGAAAACTCCGTCTGATCCTACGGCTCCACTGTCATCATCGTCTGTCCATATACCTGTGACATTGCCACTGATGATAGCAGTATCTAGATCATAAGAACTAGGAAGAGCGGTGCTAGTACTATTGTTACAGACCATCAGAGAAGATCTTAATAGTACTTCTGCTTGAGCTACTATCGTGATCGTAGTCGCTATGCTGTCTGGGCAACCTGCTGGTGGCGCATCATCGAGGATATAGGCGATGACATAGTCTCCAGGAGCAACGTCTGACCCTGCAAGCACACTGCCAGAGAGACTGGCATCATCAGGCATTCCAGGAGAAGAAATGAGCCTCCAAGAGCCAGCTCCATCGGCACTCAGAGAATCGCTCAGGTCAATAGATACCTCATCACTACACGCGCTAGGAAAAGGACTGATGGACAACATAGGGCAATTACAATCTTGTACGTCTATGGTGAGCGTATCGCTTATCTGCTCGCATGGTGCCACTCCCGCAGCGGTTGTATAGACGTATCTGTACATGCCTGGCAGCACATCTGTAAAGTCAAGCTGGTCAAAATCACCAGACGTAGCAGGCGCATCTACGGCAAGCCAACTACCCGTGGTGTCACCACCAGTGATCGCATCATAAAGATCAAGTACAGCAGGAAATGAACCAGAGCCGCTAGTGTTACACGCAGATAGTGTCAGCATCATATCGAGCGTGGTCGGTGCACTGAGGTAGATATCGATCTCGGTACTGTCTGGACAGTCCATGACTGGAGAAGCTAGGGTGTAGCGTAGGACGTACAAGCCAGTATCTGCATCCGTACCACTAAATGAGCTTCCTGTCACAGTAGCAGGATTGCCCGCATCAGGTCCACTTATAAGCGTCCAAGATCCTTCTTCCGTGGTGATAAGTAGTGAGTCAAGATCTATGTTTGCATCGGATATACAAATCGAATCTGGATCTATGACAGCCAGACTTGGGCAAGCACAGTCTTCTACGAATACCAGTACACCATACATCGATTCTTCACAGCCCAGAGCGGCACTGGCTGTACTGTACGTGTAACTATATACTCCAGCTGGTACACCTTGAAAATCTTGCATGGGAAGAGACCCCGTGGCTCCTGATGTCGTGACTTCTGTCCATGTGCCTGTCATATCTCCTCCAGTGACGAGATCATCTAGATTGATTTCAGTATCTCCGCTGTTACAGACGGTTATCTCTGTGGTGACTACAGCGAAGGGTGGATCATTGACCGTGACAGTCAGTACAGCATCTATGTGGCAGTCGGCTGGTGGGCTGCTATATATGATATCGTAGACTCCACTCGGAAATAGTGATGGATTGAAAACTCCGTTGCTTTCTATGACTCCTTCCCAAGTACCACCAGGTAGCTGACCGTCATAGTTGACGGGATCACCATTAGTACATAGAAACTCTGGACCTATGATCTGACTCTGCACTGGGTCACGAAGCTCAATCATAATATCTGCTGAGTCTACACAACCCTCATCAGTGGTAATAGTGTAGGTCAGAGTATTGGGACCTATATCTAGATCAGATGGCGTGAGGGTAGTCCCGGCTACTGGGACAGACCATACCCCTCCTGCGGGTACTGCTACCAAGTCTATAGGATCTCCATCGCTGCATAGTGGATCTACTGGATCTATAGCGATATCTGGGATGGTAAATATCTGATAGGTTTCCGTAATCTCATTGCTGCAGCCGAGATCATCTGTATACATGTAACTCACAGTGTTGATGCCAGCGGGTTGTACACTTGGGTCGATAGTGCCATCAGCAGCGATGCTGCCGCTCCACACACCTCCTGAGGGTTCTCCTGTAAGCGTAATGGGTGAATCAGAAGGGCACAGATCCATCAATCCGTCTATACTCACCACGGGTTGCTCATTTACGGTGAGCACTATGGTATCTAATGTGGTGCAATTTCCGCTTGCTCCCTCCACCGTCACTTCATAGTTGATGATACCTGAGAAGTCTGCTGGTAGAGTTACAGTTGGGCTTTCTGCAGTGGGGTCACTGAGAAACGCGGTACCACCATTATCACCCACCCAGTTGATCGTATAAGGGGCATCGTTGCCGTTGATAGTCAATAGGATATCCAGTGGATCTGCGCCCTGGCAGAGACCTGCCGATTCATCTAGGATAAGATCTATACTGCATGGTGGATCATTTTCACAGGTGAGCCAGTCCGCTGCATCACCCGTAAATTCCATATTGAAGCCGTTGCCGCTCGGAGAAAAATTGTCAATCATGATGTAGTACCCCTCACCTGGCTGCACAGTAATGGTACTGACAAATCCATTTCCACTCGGGTCTTCTGAAGTGTCAGTTTCTCCCATGCCGAGTCCAGTCTGAGGACAGAATGAACATCCAGGTCCAGCGTAGCTGCATCTGATAGGATCCCCGAGATCTGTACAGCTCACATCAGGGCCCCACACAGCAAAGTCATAGTCTTCTCCGGCTCCCCCACCTGGTGTCACGGTGAATCCTAACTCTAGATCTGCTGGAGCATCGAGATCAATCTCCACGTAGTACCAGGCAGAATTATTTTCTCCATTAAGTAAGCATCCACTATCATTGTCTGGATCGGCGAAGTCATCGATGTCTCCTCCTACTGGATTGAAGGCGACATCACCACCATCACAAAGTATGATCGCTCCTATGCAATCATCAGGAAGATTAAACTGAGCATATGCGCTACTAAGGCTTACGGCTATACAAAAAGAAAGGGTGCAGATTCTGATCATAGGGTAAAGATGCAGATTATCAGGGTGTTTTGCCAGTAAGACAGGATTGCTGGATCTTGCAGTTGTCGCAAGGGAGTCACGGTCCAGTAGTTCAGAATGATATAGGCTTTCATTTACTCAGAATGCGGCACACCTACAATGGTCAATGGAGCTGTTTCTTCGGCTATGGCGAGATTAAGTTCTGGACGGGTGCATCCTTGCGAGGCCTCGATCTCAGAGCTGCCTCTATGACATTTGGACGAAAGTCCCATACTCTCGGTCTGTCTGATATAGAACTAGCTGAAGTAAATGGTCTATCTTTCCCCATTAAAATAGAGTATATGCTATCATCATATTGTATCCGATCATCTAGAGTCATCCTATTTCTCATGATGGCCTGTACGTGCCTCGTAGCGCAGACACCTGATCTGTCATCACTAGAGAGTCTCAGCGCCAGAAGCATAGGTCCCGCTGGTATGAGCGGACGAGTGACGTGCATAGCTGTACATCCACATGATGATAAGGTGATCTACATAGGTGCTGCTAGTGGAGGTGTGTGGCACAGCTCGGACGGAGGTGTCTCATGGGATCCCATCTTTGATGATCAGGCGACGCAGTCTATAGGCGCGATAGCCATCCATCCGCTCAATCCAGATCTCATATGGGTAGGCACGGGTGAGGGCAATCCAAGGAACTCACACAACAGTGGTCGTGGTGTATATCGCAGTCTCGATGCAGGTAAGTCCTGGGAGCCCATGGGGCTAGAAGATACCAAGACAATACACAGAATTCTTCTCGATCCACATGATCGAGATGTGGTCTACATAGCTGCGCTCGGCTCCGCATGGGGGCCAAGTAAGGACAGAGGTGTATACAAAAGCATAGATGGCGGAGAGACATGGACTCAGAGCCTCTATGTCAATGAGAATACTGGCATAGCTGATATGGTCATGGATCCAGACAATCCGAGCAAGATCATAGCAGCCACCTGGGAACATCGACGCAGGCCGTGGACATTCACTTCTGGTGGTCCTGGATCAGGACTGCATATGACAGTGGACGGAGGGAAATCCTGGAAAGAAATCACTGCGGATGATGGTCTCCCCAAGGGTGAACTAGGCAGGATAGGCTTGGCTATAGCCCCGTCTGATCCTGATAGAGTCTATGCCCTGGTAGAAGCTAAGAAGAATGATCTCTACCGCTCAGATGACGGCGGTTACAGCTGGCGAGCAATGAAGTCCACTGGTGATAAAGGCAATCGCCCGTTCTACTACGCTGACATCTATGTAGATCCGAGTAATGAAAATAGGATCTACAGTATCCACTCAGTAATTACCATGAGCGAAGACGGAGGCAAGAGCTTCCGCAATCTAGTGCCGTGGCAAGAAGTACATCCTGATCACCATGCACTCTGGATCAATCCTGCAGATCCTCATCATATGATCAATGGTAATGATGGTGGTATGGCGATATCTTATAATCGCGGCGAAGACTGGCGATTTGTAGAGAATCTTCCCCTCGGCCAGTTTTATCACGTCAATCACGATATGGCAGTGCCATACAATATCTACGGAGGTATGCAGGACAATGGCTCTTGGGTAGGACCTAGCAGCATATGGAAAGCTGGCGGGATCAGGAATAGTGACTGGCGAGAACTGTACTTTGGAGATGGATTTGATGTAGTGCCGCGTCCTGATGATAATCGCTACGGCTATGCCATGTCCCAGGGTGGCAACGTGAGCTACTACGACAGAGAGACAGGAAATAATCGATATATCAAGCCTGTGCATCCAGACGGCGAGACGCTGAGATACAACTGGAATGCAGCTATAGCACAGGATCCCTACTCAGACTGCGGTGTGTACTATGGAAGTCAGTACGTGCACTACAGTGACGACTGTGGTATGAGCTGGAAAATTATCTCACCAGATCTCACTACTAATGATACATCTAAGCAGCATCAGGATGTCAGCGGTGGCCTGACAATCGATGCTACACAAGCCGAAAATCACACCACTATATTGTGCATAGCGCCGAGCGCTGTGGAGCAAGATCTCCTATGGGTAGGCACTGATGATGGCAAGTTGCAACTCACAGAGAATGGCGGTGACTCATGGGTAGAAGTGCAAGGCCGGCTACCAGGATTCCCCCAGGGCGGCTGGGTGGCACATATAGAGCTTTCACGTGAGGATGCCAATGTCGCTTATGTATCAGTCAATAATTATAGAAATAATGACTGGACCGCTTATGCATGGATGACATCAGACCGCGGCGCTACTTGGCGCAGGATTGCTGATGATCGCCAGATCGATGGTCATGTATTCTGCGTGGTGCAAGATCCAGTAGAGAGCAATTTGCTATTCCTGGGCAGCGATGTAGGGCTCTACATCAGTACAGACCGAGGTCGCAACTGGCAAAAGTATACGCACGGACTACCGTCAGTAAATGTCACTGACCTCAAGATACATCCACGCGAGCCAGATCTGATCATCGGCACATTTGGTCGAGCGTTTTATGTTTTAGACAATATACGACCTCTGAGAGAGCTAGCTGGCTCCTATGCATCAAAAAATATCAAAATCTATCAACCAGCAGATGCGTACATCACGAGTCGCAGGAGTGTGGATGGAATCAGATTTATAGCTAGCAGCTACTTTACAGGAGAGAATAAAGGTCCATGGGCTAGGATTCCTATCTGGCTTTCGCCAAAAAGCGAACAGGACGATGAAAATATGTCTGACCCCAAAGCTGAGGAGAGTCATATAAATATGACCAAAAAAGACAAGAAAAGGAAAAGCAGAAAAAATCCTCAAGGCAAAGCTGGGGAAATGATGGGAAAAATGTCAAAAGACGAGGCACGTGAGGCAAAAGACAAAAAGAAACCTGAGCCAACTCGACTCTATATCATGGACGGATCGGATACCATACGTACACTGGGTCCTAAGCTAGAAGAAGGACTACAGTTTGTCACCTGGTACTTAGATGAGGACGGTGTACGTAGTCCATCTCGCTCTGCTCCTGACAAGGATAGAACTCCGAGTAGCGGTGTGCGCGCTCTACCAGGAAATTACGATATAGTCCTAGTCCATAAAGGAGACACACTACGAAGCTCTGTAGCAGTGCACATGAGTCCATGGAGTGATGTGTCTATCGAAAACTATACGGCAGCTCACGACGCACAGAAATCCTATGAAGCAGAAGTGACTCGTGCCGCGGAAGCAGCAGATCAGATACGCGAGATGAAAACAGCCATAGATCGAGTGAGAACCGTCAAGGAGGCATTTCCCACGGAGATGCGCGATAGCATCATGCAGCGGACAGATGAGGTGGATAAGGGGATTGCTAAGCTTGAGGCCCTTTTCTTTACACCATCAGACTTTAAAGGAATAGATAGTGTGACGCGACGACTTCCATCATACCTCTGGACTGCATCGCGATATCTTTCCAATCTCGATATGGGTGCAAGCGGAACCGCGAGTGATGCTGTTCAGATTGCCAAGGATGAGATAGAGCGAGTCGTGACGCAAGTGGAGCAGTATGAGCAAAGTGAGTGGAGTGCTTACCGAGAATTTATTAAGCTACAAGATTTGTCATTATTTAATACAGACCAATGATTTTAGAGTTTTTCAGGAATTTATTCAGAAGACAAAGTGCCACTTTCTCCAAAGAGCAGCTTATAGAAGCAGGTGTATGCCCTAATTGCTGGGGCATAATGCAATATGACAATAAATATCAGACCTACCTCAAAGATGCTACTAAGGACAATGTCAGCGGTAGAAGCGATGGGCGTAAAAGCTTCGTACAGCAATTTGTAGAGACACATGTGGATGGGATAAAGCTCAGGAAGGACGGGGATAAACTGGTCTGCCCTAAGTGCAGCACCACGTACAAAGCATCCAAGGCTGGTGGATGGTAAGGGCTATTTAATGTGCAGATTTGCTAATGTGTGGATGTGACAATGTGCGAATGTGCGGATTTACGAATGTGCGAATGTGCCTGCCTGTCTCGTCCTGAAATGGGTATACGCAGGTGCTCAGAAGTGATGTTTACTGAGCGCTACTTTCAAAAATCCATCTGAAGGCACGATTTATTTGTGCTAAAAGTTTCAAGTCCTGAAGGGGCATTGTTCTTAATGTGCGAATTTGCGAATGTGCAGATGTGACAATGTTTAGATGTGACAATGTGCGGATTTGTCTCGTTGTCGCGTCCTGAAATACGTCTAAACAAACGCTCAGAAGTGATGTTTTCAGACTTCTACTTTTAAAATTTAACTCAAGACACGATTTATTTGTGCTCCAAAAGTTAAGCCCTGAAAGGGGCGAAATTCCATAGCCCAGGACAAAGTCCTGGGTAAGATATCGTAAGAAAAAATCGACGGGCCGAGAGTTAATAAAGCCAAGAGCCGCTCCCGTCGAAATCCATGAAAATATAATCATTGCGCTTAGGTCATGT
>JAHDBH010000126.1 GCA_020630495.1 Saprospiraceae bacterium | reverse complement strand
AGTGAGTGGCATCATGAGTCTAGAGAGAATTTAATGATGTGACAATATCTGCAGCTGCATAGCTGGCTATGAGATCTGCTCCCGCGCGCTTGATAGAGATAGTCGCTTCCATCATAGCACTTTCTTCATCGATCCATCCGCGCTGCGCCGCTGCTTTTATCATGGCGTATTCGCCGCTGACATGATAGGCGCTTACGGGTACATGGACAGTATTTTTGATGTCCCGTATGATATCAAGGTAATTAATGGCTGGCTTGATCATGACGATATCTGCGCCTTCTTCTACATCTAATTCTACTTCTCTGATCGCCGCTCGGCGATTTGCAGGATTCATCTGATAGCTGCTTTTATCACCAAATCCTGGAGCGCTATCCAGCGCTGTACGAAATGGTCCGTAGTAGCTCGAGGCATACTTGGCGCTATAGCTCATGATGCCTACACCGCTGTGACCGTATTGCTCCAGTGTGTCGCGTATCGCGCCTATACGGCCGTCCATCATATCGCTGGGCGCTACCATATCTACACCTGCTTCGGCATGGCTGCGTGCCATCTCGGCTAGCACTTCTACAGTCTCATCATTTAGGATCTTCTGCTCATGCACGATCCCATCATGACCGTAGGAGGAATATGGATCTAGCGCGACGTCGCTCATCAGGAGCATTTCTGGAAATCTCTGCTTGATCTCGCGGATGCTTCGCTGCATGAGTCCCTCAGGATTGATTGCCTCCGAGCCAGAATTATCCTTGAGCTCATCAGAGCACTTGATAAATAGCAGCGAACTCTGGATTCCCATCGCGAGTAGAGACTCTACACGTGCGTAGATCATATCGAGACTGTGTCGCTCGTATCCTGGTATGGCCGTGATCTCTTCCTTGATTTTCTCACCTTCTACAATAAATAGTGGAGCGATAAAATCAGCCGCGCTCAAGCGGGTCTCTGCTACGAGATCGCGGATGGCATTTGATTTTCTGAGGATTCTGGGTCTGTGCATAGTGAAGTGATTTATACCCACTCGCGCGGCGAGATGAGTACTTCTAGCATTTTTGCTTCTGGTGAATTGGGTGCGGGATGATGATCATATTCCCAGCGGACAGTAGAGGGTAGACTCATGAGGATCGACTCTATACGGCCATTAGTCTTCAGCCCAAAGAGCGTACCGCGGTCATGTACAAGATTAAATTCCACATACCGACCACGACGTATTTCTTGCCATTTTTTTTGATCATCTGTATATGGAGTATCCTTTCTTTCTTCAACGATAGGTAGGTAGGCAGTCAGAAAATTACTAGCCATGTCCTTCACATAGTTAAAGTAATTATGCTCTGCAATTTCCTCCTCCGAGCCTGGTCGCAGATAATCATAAAATACACCGCCCACGCCGCGCGCTTCACCTCTGTGAGTATTATGAAAATATTTATCGCAATGAGCTTTGTGCGCTACGTAGAAACTCGGATCGTGTCTATCGGCGCTTTCGCGCAAAATGCGATGAAAATGCACCACATCTTCTTCATATAAATAATAGGGCGTCAGATCCGTGCCACCACCAAACCACTGTTGGCTGATATCTCCACTCTCATCATACATTTCAAAGTATCGCACATTAGCATGAACCGTGGGGACATGGGGATTTCTGGGATGCATGACGAGTGATAGTCCGCAAGCGAAGAAATCCGCTTGCTCCACACCGAGTTTCTCGCGCATAGCTGCTGGTAATTCACCGTGTACAGCGGAGGTATTTACTCCAGCCTTCTCAAATACAGCTCCATCGCTCATCACGCGCGTATCTCCGCCGCCTCCTTCGGGTCGCTTCCACTGGTCTATGAGAAAGCTAGCACTACCATCTATCTGCTCTGTGGCTAGACATATCTCAGCTTGCTTCTCTGCGAGAAATTGTAGAAATGATTCTTTGTACGAATGCATCAAGAGGGCTGATAGGATTTTACGGCATCAAAAAATGCCTTGGCATTTACAGGCGGCACATCTGGACTGATGCCATGTCCTAGATTGGCAATATATCGCTGCGTGCCAAATTGCTTTATCATATCCGTGGTCTTGCGATGGACCGTCTCTGGATCTGTGAGAAGTATCGAGGGATCCAGATTTCCCTGGATGGTCAGCTCCTTTCCTATGAGGTCGCGCGCTACCTGCGGCTTGAGAGTCCAGTCGACTCCTAGCGCCGCACAGGAGCTATATCTAAATTTGGAGAGCGCATACCAAGATCCTTTAGGATAAAGTATCACAGGCACTATTTCTGATATGGCGTCGCTGATGCGGAGTAAGTAGGGCTGTGCATAGTTCTCAAAGTCCTCTGGTGAGAGCAGGCCAGACCAGCTATCAAATACTTGTATTACCTGAGCACCAGCCTCGATCTGCAACTTGCAGTAGGCGATGGTTGCCTCGGTAATCACGTTGAGCAGAAGCTCGGCTGCTTGTGGCTGATTATAGCAAAATTTCTTTGCCTCAGAGAATGTCTTGCTACCATGCCCCTCCACCATATAGCAAAGAATAGTCCATGGCGCTCCCGCAAATCCTATAAGTGTCTGATCTGGAGAGAGCTCAGCGCGCACGAGTCTGAGAGCATCATAGACGTGCTGCAGTCTATCCGCTACGCCGTCGCGCTGTAGTGCTAGGACATCCTGGAGAGACTTGATGGGATGGGGGAGGACAGGTCCTTTTCCTGGTATGAGCTGTACTTCCATACCGAGTGCCTTGGGTATCACAAGGATGTCTGAGAAGATGATAGCAGCATCTGGCTCGTATCTTCTCATAGGCTGCAAGGTGATCTCAGCTGCTAGCTCTGGAGTCTCCACGCGAGTAAAGAAGTCATACTTCTCCCGCAGCTCCATATACTCTGGAAGATGCCTACCTGCTTGGCGCATCATCCATACAGGCGGACGGCTGACTTCGGTACCTGCTAGGGCTTGAAGGAGTAAGGGTGTGGTGCTCATGAGCTGTAGTGATTGATCACGGCTTGTACAACAGAGCTCTCACTCGATTGATCAGCGATGAGGATGTTTTGTAAAGAGAGGGATCTTGCATGACTCGCAGTCGTCTCGCCTATGCAGACTATTAATCTATCTTCCACAGGAGTATTTGCCTGGAGGTAGGCATCGATCTGGGATGGACTGAAGCATAGAATCGCATCATGCTCTGGGTAGGTGTAGTTTATTTTTTCTTTAAGATAGGCCAGCTCTATATGGACAGGTATTTTCGCGAAAGCGAGCATCGTCTCTATCACGTCCATCCGATCCGCCGTGGTGATATAGACTGCGCTCGCCTCATGAGCTGCAATGATGTTCTCAGCAAGACATTTGCCGGAAACGGCCTCCCGCACATCAGTAAATCCCGCTTCGCGAAGTGTGTCGCTAGTACGTCCTGCGATGGCGTACACGCGACGTGAAAGTAAGGGACTCAGCACAGCATCTTCCCACTGCAACAGCGATCTCACGGCGTGGATACTTGTGATGATGAGCGGGTCTGTAGCATCGGCTATGTAGCTCGACTGGAGTTGTAGCAGCTTGATTTTCAAGAGGTCATGCTCATGGACTGTGAAGCTAGCTTGCTTGAGTCGCTCATGATTTTCTGGACGAAGCACGCGAGCGGAGGCGATGGATATGCTGCGATCAGGACTCATGCGAACGAATCTCTGCGAGGATCTGATCAGCGCCCTGACGGCGAATTTCTGCAGCGGCTTTCTGTGCGATATCGGTGTCATGCTGATGAAAACTCATATCTACACGCGCTTCGCGATTGCCATCCAGAGTGTGCACGCAACCGTGAAACAATATACTCTCATCCTCCTGGCGAGCGCGCGCAGCAATCGGCATGGAACAACCACCCATAAGCTCCCTGAGAAAGGCGCGCTCTATGCTCGTGTGCAGTCTAGTCTCCGCGTGATCCAGAGCACTGCAAGCGTCTCGTATATGCTGATCACTAGCTCGACATACTACAGCTATCGCTCCCTGCGACGGTGCGGAAATCATCCAGTCGAGCACCTGAGTAGAGTGGGAAGTGATGCCAAGTCGATCGAGCCCAGCCTGGGCCAGTATGATGGCATCACACGATGGATTAGCATCGAGCTTAGCCAGACGTGAATTTACATTGCCACGGATGTCTATGACCTCATGGTGAGGATATCTTCTCAGCCACTGCGCACGCCGTCGCAGGCTACTTGTGGCGACGGTATACGGCTCGCCATCCACTGGTAGACGACCCTTGTGTACAAGTATATCGGCAGAGCTGTCGCGCTCCATCACAGCAGCTATGGCGAGACCACGGGCGAGCTGTGTGGGTATATCCTTGAGCGAGTGTACCGCTATATCTACGCGGCGATCGAGTAGGGCGATGTCGAGTTCCTTAGTGAATATGCCTGTGACGCCCAGCTCGTAGAGCGGTATATGTAGGATCTGATCTCCAGAACTCTTGATCTTGATCAGCTCCGTCTGCACTCCGGCCGCGCGCAGTCCATCCATCGCCCTATGCGACTGATACAGCGCGAGTGCGCTCTGGCGAGTACCTACTAGGAGCGGTGGAGACATATGGCGTATAAAGTCTCTGAGTCTCGCCAACTAGGCTTGGAGACTGTCGAGATATTTTTGTAGGAGTTCGTCCGCTGCGGCATTGTGCTCACCGTTGGCTTTGATAAACTTGACGAACTGGGTGACGCTTTTTTGGATCGTCTGATGGAGCTCGGCTTCTGTCTGCTGATGGAAGAAGGGGCACTGAGCCGTAGCTTCCTCCACAGATTGCTTCCACGACTGTATGACTTGACTATTCTCGTAGATACGAGACCACTCTTTGAACTCATGTACGTACCGCTCTATGATGCCCTGTGCCTGAGGGATGGAGGTCTTGCGCTGCTCCATATGCTCGTGCACCATCTGATCCACAAATCCCAGCGAGTGGTAATCTACTGAGGGATCTGACTCTATCTCCACTGGGAAAAATCGCGGTACCGATAGGTCTATCAGCGTGCGAGGGCGCTTGCAGCGCAGATCCAGATCGGATATATCTAGCTGTACGTCTGCTATAGCCGTGAGCACTATATCATAGTCCATCACTCGAGCTGTGAGCTGCTCATAGGGAAGAGTGCTGGCACTGATCTCGCGGGCGAGAGCGCTAGCACGGTCAGCTGATCTATTGGTAATGGTAAGCTGTATCTGTGGCAGATAGTCGCGCAGATTTTTGGCTATGGAAGTGCCAAACTTTCCTGTCCCCACCACCAGTGCACTTGCTGGACGGCCCTTGTACCTCTGCATGAGCAGCTGAATGGCTGCGTAGGACAGTGATGATGTGCCAGTAGTGAGCTTGGTCGTGTATCGTACTTCTTTAGCTGCCTGTATGCAGTGATTGGCCAGACGCTCCATGTAGCCGGAGAGGCGCTGGTCTTGCTTGGCGGCTTTGAATGATTTTTTGAATTGACCCAGGATTTCCATCTCGCCGATTAGCTGACTCTGCAGGCCAGACGCGACGTGATGGAGATGCCTTACCGCTGCTTCTCCTTGCTTGATCATCGGAGTCAGCTGTGCGGGGCCTGTGTATGCTTCTATAGCCGCTACAGCTGGCGCAGATTCACCTTCGCCATAGATTTCTATGCGATTGCAGGTGCTGAGGAGCACGACTGAGTTGCTAAATCTAGAGGCATCTTCTCGGATCTGAGCTTCCAGATCAGCAGCTATGCCAGAGTCCTTGAGCTGAGCCCACTCATCCGTCATATGGACATTGACCCCCGTGGCGTATATGTGCTTAATATCCTTCATGGACTAGTACGCAGAGCGGACTGCTAGCGTCTGGCTGTAACTACAATACGAAATTGCACCATCTGGGTACCTCGAGGGCAAGATTTCGCTCGCTCAATCGCCTATTTGGATACTGTCTAAATAAGCTTTTTTACTTGATCAGCCAACTCACCATGTGATACTCCGCTGATGTGACTCTGCGAGGGCAAAACATGATAGAGAGCTCGCTTGTTATGACATCAAACCACAGAAACATGCTATCAAAATCAGTAGAAGTAGCGCTCAATGAGCAGATCAAGATCGAGGCGCAATCCTCGCAGGTTTATCTAGCCATGGCGTCATGGGCTGAGTGCGAGCCAGGAATCAATAATGTGACGGC
>JAHDBH010000125.1 GCA_020630495.1 Saprospiraceae bacterium | reverse complement strand
CCAAAGTCGAAGAAATCTTCAAGTAGTGATCAGGCCAGGACCAGTGAGTAATGTCGTGGGAGTTGCCCTGCTGGGCCTTTCCTTGTTTATGCTCCTATGTGTACCCTGTGGTCTCATCTATGGAGAATCAGTAGGCTATCTTCTGATCAGCGCGATCATCACCGCGACAGCTGGAGGCATCTCATGGTTCTATCGATTCCAGGTCGCTAATGATCTCACCAAGCGAGAAGGATACTTCATAGTGCTCATATCGTGGGTTACCATTTCGCTTTGTAGTGCCCTACCATACTTTGTGAGTGGGACGATTACCGGTATGACAGATGCTTTCTTTGAAAGCGTCTCTGGACTCACGACTACGGGAGCCACTATATTGACAGAGATCGAGGATGCTCCCAGATCACTGCTGCTTTGGCGCAGTATGACACAGTGGATTGGAGGTATGGGATTTATAGTACTTACGATTGCTATATTTCCACTCCTTGGAGTGGGTGGTGTAGAGCTCTTTGTAGCAGAGGCCCCAGGCCCTACATCTAATAAGATCCACCCGCGCATAAGGGTGGCTGCTACGCGTCTCTGGCTGCTGTACACTGGTATCACACTTTTACTTATCGCATTGCTCTGGGCCGAAGGGATGACATTCTATGATGCACTCAATCATGGTCTCACCTGCATGGCTACTGGTGGCTTCAGTACGCATTCTGAGAGTATAGCCTATTTCCCTCCTCTGGTACAGTATACGATTACGGTCTTTATGGTGATTGCTGGGATCAATTATACGATCACGTGGTTTGCTCTTACGCGTCGCTGGAAAAAGGTATGGTCCAGCGATGAGCTCAAAGCATATTTGGGATTTCTGATCGCAGCGATCTTGCTTGTGACGCTCTTGGTTCACGCTCTAGAGGGCCTGAACTGGGAGCGATCTTTCCGTGAAGTGTCTTTCATGATTGTCTCTCTCGTCACTACCACCGGATATGTGACGGCAGACTATGCTTCTTGGACACCAGGTATTGCAATCATCTTTTATCTGTTGCTTTTCGCTGGTGGCTGTGCAGGTAGTACGAGCGGAGGGATAAAAATCGTGAGACACTATGTATTCTTCCGCAATAGCTGGCTCGAGTTTAAGCGATTGCTACATCCCAATGCTCTGGTACGTATCAAAATAGATGACAAGATCGTTCCGCCACGCGTCCTTACGCATATACTAGTGTTCTTTCTGTTGTATGTATTGATCTTCGTCATAGGGTCTATCACCATGGCATTCTTCCTCCATGATTATGATGATGTTATACTCACGAGCATAGGGGCTGTGGCTACCTCGCTGGGAAATGTGGGACCAGCCATAGGAAGCGTAGGACCTATGGATCACTTTGCTCATCTGCCGTCAAGCGCCAAATGGCTATGTACTGTACTCATGATTATAGGTCGACTTGAGCTCTTTACATTTTTGATCGTGTTTACGCCCTTCTTCTGGCGGATTAACTAGCGCTAGGACACCTGTAGACACACAGCTACAGGCTTGAGAATCAGCTTGGGGTGGACTACTACATCGTACTGTTCTCTACGGGAGCACTGCGGAGGATCTGCCTAGGATGCAAGAATTTGCTTAGTCGAGTGGCGTATGAGCCTAGGTAGTATAGCGTAAAGCCTTGCTCTCACGGCGTCATGCGTTGCTCTGGTGGGAACAACGGCAGTCAATAAGTCCAAACATATTACGATTTTTTATAATTTGTAATTTATTTCTGTACAGTTTGTTACTTATTATGATTTTCTTTAATACATTTGCTCAGTAATACAAACTCGACTCGACTATGGCTAAGATTCTGATTGTGGATGACGAAAAGAGCATCCTCAAAACTCTGCGTGAGATCCTTGAATTTGAAAAGTATGAAGTGGCGGAGGCCTCGGACGGTATGCAGTGCTTGGTAGCGCTCAAGCGTGAGACCTTTGACCTAGTCATACTTGACATCAAAATGCCCAATCTGGATGGCATGGAGACTCTAGAGCGCATACAGCTACTGGCACCAGACGTACCTGTCATCATGATCAGCGGTCATGGTACCATAGATACCGCTGTAGAAGCAGTGAAGCTTGGTGCCTTTGATTTCATCTCTAAGCCGCCAGATCTCAATCGTCTCCTCATCACCGTGCGCAATGCCATGGACAAAAAATCTCTCATCAGCGAAAAGCGAACGCTGCAGCGTAAAGTGAAGAGCTCTCAAAATACGGAGATCGTAGGGCAGTCAGAATGCATCCAGAAGATCAAAGACATGATCGATCAGGTAGCGCCTAGCGAAGCTCGAGTCCTTATCACAGGAGAGAATGGGACGGGCAAAGAACTCGTAGCTCGATCGATCCACGAGCGCAGCGAACGTGCCAAGGAATCGCTCATCGAGGTAAACTGTGCAGCCATCCCGAGTGAGCTGATCGAGAGTGAGCTATTTGGTCATGAAAAAGGATCATTTACATCAGCCGTCAAGCAGCGCATCGGAAAGTTTGAGCAGGCGAGTGGTGGCACTCTATTTCTGGATGAGATAGGTGATATGAGCCTGTCGGCACAGGCCAAGGTGCTTCGCGCCCTTCAGGAAAGTCGTATCACTCGTGTAGGCGGTGAAAAAGAGATAAAAGTCAACGTGCGCATCATCGCCGCCACCAATAAAGATTTAAAAAAGGAAATTGCCAAAGGTCGTTTCCGCGAAGATCTGTATCACCGCTTGGCGGTGATCATCTTCCAGGTGCCTAAGCTCGCTGATAGAACAGATGATATACCTCTCCTCGTAGAGCATTTTCAGACGCTCGTCTGTGAAGAAAACTCGGTGCCAGCTAAAGACTTTACGCCCGCGGCTATGAAAGCAATGCAGTCGCTGCCTTGGACTGGCAACATCCGCGAACTACGAAATGTAGTAGAACGACTCCACGTGCTCTGCGGTGATACCGTCAGTGAGCGCGATGTGCTTGATTATGTCTATCCATCTGCTCATCAGAGCGCTGGGCTAGAGCAGCTCTTTGGACAGTTTGAGACCGTAGATAAGTTGATCGATTTTGTGAGTAGTCGCTATGAAGAATTCAGCGAAAAGAAGTGATTGTCTTTGCTAATGTCTCATGAGCGCTTAGCTGGTCTCCGTGATTCGCGAGTGTAGACGGACAGCTGTGCAACGCAATTCTATATGCTTCTCTACTGATGTGCACGAGGAGATAGTCTCACCGCTATGAATGAGGGTATGTAGACCTACTTTACAGATTTACTTTGATGCCAAGCCTCAGATTAAAGCCCTGGAGTCTAGCATCAGATGGTAATGTGCTGAGGCTGGACAGTCCATGCAGGTACTGCGTCTCTGCATAGAGAGCCGTGCGAGGTGATAGGTGATAATTTCCTCCGAGCCCTAGCTGGACTGCTACCATCCAATCTGTGAGACTGAGATCGCGCTGGAACACAAAGTCCTTGTCTAGCATCACTTGGTCCTCATGCATGATCTTAGCATTGACCATATTGACATGCGAGAAAGTACGACTTACTACCAGATCCGTCAGGCCATAAACTCCTAGAGAATTTCCCTGGAATATATGTTGCTGCAGTCCTAGACTCAACTGGAGAGTACGGAAGCTTTCATCATTGGCAATGACATTATCAAAGATGATCTCCTCTGACCTATCGAGCGTTGTAATGTCAAATTCGTCATTCCATGACACTTCGGATAAAGGACTTTTCTGATTGACCATCATGCGGTAGCTAGCTTCTGCCCCTGATTCCATCACGCCAGATTGCTGAAATAAGCTTGACTCGATGTATGAGCTTTGATTTTCCACGTGCGAGAATGCCAGCGACGCACGCAGTGCTAGGCCACGTGGGTTGATAGCATGTTCTATTCCCAGGCTTACGCCCAAAGATGATCTATAAGTATCCTCTCCAGAGATTCCCGTGTCGTCACTCGCTATTCTATTGATTCTGTGATCCATTGCGAGAACTAATCTCGTAGGGTAGAGAAGAATAGTTGGTTTTTCTAGAGTGGGTAATAGGGGCTCTGCGATCGTGATGGACGGGTAAGATTTGGATGAGTGATTGATAGACAATAGACCAGTTGACAGAAACTGCATCGCAGTAGCTTGAGATCTGTCGGCATAGGTCGACCGGGTGGATAGTGCTGTACTGTATGATAAGCTTTCGGTTTCAGATTGGGTGCCCGTCGATGACTGCTCAGACAGTGTGCTATATGTATGGGATGACTGCTCATTACTCACGGCATCACTTTTAGCTGTGCTTTTCTTTTGTATGGTTGAATGAGTAGATGTCCGCACATCACCACGGATAGGCGAGCTGAGAACCGCGTCTTGCGTAGCTTGTTTCATAGCTACAAGACCATTTCCATCTGACGAAGTAGGTACTTGGGTCCTCTGTAGACTCAGAGTTGACTCATTAGTCTGATCATTTTGCTTAGTGAGCCTACTACTGCTGCTTATTTTCTCTGAGGACTTTTCAGTCCATGTATTCGGTGTGGTAGCGTGGGCTTGATCAGTTTTGCTGAGCGCGCGATGAGCCAAGCTTTGATCACCTGATGTTACTTGATTGCTGTGTTCCTTATATGTTGTTGCGATCACGATACCTCCCACCATGAGGAGCAAAAGCAAGAGTGCAAGGAGGGGATAAAATTTGCCATTTCTCCTACCTCTGCGCTCATTGATAGCGAGAGCATTGTCAAGGAGTGCCATAGGCGGCATCTCCCATTGTTCAGCATTTTCTGTGCTGGGATGTAATTTGTCCGCAAAGACTTTTTCTATATCGCTGAGCTGGTGTTTATTATTCATGCGACCTGATAGTTTGAAGCGTCTTTGATAGTTTTTCTGATGAGCACCTTGGCCTTGTGTAGTTGTGATTTGGATGTACCTATAGAGATATGGAGAATTTCAGCTATTTCCTTGTGGGTATATCCCTCTACGACGTAAAGATTAAAGATAGTGCTATAGCCTTTTGGTAGAGATTGTACGATGCGGAGTAGCTGATCTGTCGAAAGATCAAAGACCACATCTTTTTCAGAATAGAATTCCAGTGAGGCCGTGTCGATATTGACTATATCGACGTCTGATTTAGATTTTCTTATGGCCATAAGATTTTCATTGATGACCACGGTATTGGACCAAGAAGAGAACGAGCCCCGCTTAGTATCAAAGCTTTTTAATTTGGAAAATATTTTGACGAGCGATTCTTGCAGCACATCCTCAGCATCACCACGCGATTTCTGATAGCGTCTGCAGATAGACATCCACTGTGGGCCGTATGTCTGATAGATCATCGTCTGTGCACTGCGTTCGCCACGGACGGCGCCAGCTATGAGCTGAGATATGTCTGATGAGGAGTTCACTCTTTTGATAAGTATGCACCATCATACTGATGGGTTGCCTCGAGCGCACATAAAATTTTCTGCACGCTCAATGATACTGTATCTACCCCTCAGGACAGTGTTATCTCGCTGACATCTACAGCGATACGTAAGTCTATGATGAGCAAAAGTCTCTTGAAGGACAATCTCATTTTTCCTATGAAGAAAAAAAATCATACAGGCAACCCCTTACGTCACTGCTCAATAAAGAAAGGTAAAGCAGTATCCGATCTGCGATCTATCATTTACCTTAAAACTATTACCGAGATATGAAAAAATTATTACCACACATGAGTCTACTCACAAGATGCCTCGCTATTCTACTGGTGCTGACAGTTGTTAATACAGCAAAAGGGCAGATTGTAATTAATGAACTAGGCGAATCAGGCAATGTGGAAATCAAAAATCAAGGCAGCACGATGGTCAATGTCGGTAGCTACTGGCTGTGCGTATTTCCATCGTACAGGCAGATCAGCTCTTTATCCCTAGACTGTGGATCTATGTTGCTACAACCGGGAGACATACTGTCCATTAATGACTTCAATTTTATCACAGCCGCAGATGGTGAGTTGGGTCTGTATATGACCAATTCTTTCAGCGATCCTTCTGCGATCATAGACTATGTGGAGTGGGGCAGCACAGGTCACCAGCGGTCTGCCACCGCAGTAGCTGCAGGTATCTGGACTACAGGTGATTTTGTAGCAGCTTTTGATGCTGATCAGAGCATCGCATATTCTGGATCTGGAGA
>JAHDBH010000124.1 GCA_020630495.1 Saprospiraceae bacterium | reverse complement strand
AGTAATCTTATAGATTTAGGAGTGTCAAAATACTGCTTTCCTTCAAACAGCTTACGGCATTCTTGAAATGCCTCTTGATTATGTCCAACATCCTTGTGGTACCAGATTGTCATTGGTGTTACACCATCCTTTACTTCGGTTAAAAAGCGTTTTATTCGAGGCACATTTTCACCATTGCTTCCAAACCAAACTCTGTTATCTTTTAGTAATTCAGCCAATTTTTCCTCTGAGAATCTCCAGCAAATTCCATCAGGTGGAGTAATTTTCTTTCCAGAAGGAGTAGTTATTTCGAAATCGTATTTTTCATTGTAAGTTTTAACAGTCATATCACCCGAGACCCAAGCACCACGTTTATCATTATCAGGATTCTTATATCTGCTAATTGCTTTTTCACTTCGCTTAAGCAAATTCGGCCTCCAAATATTCTTATTCTTTGCAAATATTAACACATGATCATGATTATCAGAAAGCCATTTTGCGTCATTAGAAGGAGCAAACTTTTTTTCCCAAATCACATTAGCAACAAAATTTGACTCCCCAAAAACCTCAGTCCCGAGCTTCTTCAGATTCTCCGCTTCATTATCATCAATACTCATAAAAATGACACCATCATCCGTGAGCAGATTCCTCGCAAGCCTCAGCCGTGGGTACATCATGTTCAGCCAATTGGAGTGATAGCGGCCGTCACTGTCTGAGTTGGTGCTGAGCTTATTCCCTTCGCTATCGACTTGTCCTGTGAGCTCTTGGTAATTGCGCAGGTTGTCCTTGTAGTTGTCCCGGTATACGAAGTCCTTGCCTGTATTGTAAGGCGGGTCTATGTAGATCATCTTGATCTTTCCTCCGTAACTTTTCTGTAGAAGCTTCAGAACTTCCAGATTGTCTCCCTCGATATAGAGATTCTCTGTGTTCTCCCAGTCCACGCTCTCTTCAGGACATGGTCGTAGCGTACCTGTGCTGGGCTTGTGCGCTTCGCGTCTTGCTTGTGCCTTGCCTGCCCAGGTGAAGCGATAGTATTCTTCGCCTTCTTCTACTTCTTCGCCAAGGATCTCTTTCAGTACATCGAAGTCAATCTTCCCTTCTGTCACGATCTCTGGGAAGAGATCCTTGAGTGTCTGGATATTATCAGCCACTAGATCTTCGCTTTGGCTTTCTGGGTCGGTCTTTGTTATTTTTTGCATGGTGGTTGCTTATGCGTCAATAGGTGGTTTTTTCTTCAGTTTTTGGATGTCGGCTTCGAGCTCTTTGAGGCTTTCTGCTTTTTCTATGGCTTTGAGTTGTGTCTTGTATGCCGTGTACTCATCGCCTGATTTTTTCTTAGCCATCTCGCGGCTTATTTTTCCAGCATGGTTGAGTACCTCACGGCCATTGAGCTGGAGGAGGTGGTCCAGTCTCTGTATCCAGTCTCGCATGTACATAGGCGTGCGCTGCTGTGCCATGGTCTCTGCAAAGGCGAGATATTGTTCTACCAAGAGCCCGAGAAGCTTCATCTCCTCTTCAGTGAGGTAGTTTTTTGCCACGCCGACATCTGATTTTCTAATGGCTTTTTCGCCCTTTTTGTCGAAAGACTGCATGCCCATATAGGGCAAGCTCGCATCTGCTCTCCCATGTACCAGTTCGGCTGCAGTCTGTGCACTGATAGCCCAGAGCAGTTTGTTCTGTACGATCTTGAAAAACTCGATGGTCTTTTCATCTTTCGGATCATAGTCTATGCTCGTGGTATAGATATCCTTGATCTTCTGATAGAAAAGTCTCTCCGAGAGCCTTATCTCGCGTATCCGCTCCTGGAGCTCATCGAAGTAGTTCATCGATGTGCCAGACTTCATGCGCTCATCGTCTAGAGCAAAGCCCTTGATGATATACTCTTTAAGTCTCTGAGTCGCCCATATACGGAACTGTGTTCCTTCTTGCGACTTGACGCGGTAGCCGACGGAGATGATGACGTCCAGATTGTAGTGAGCCACATCATAGCTTTTGCCATCTGTGGCAGTTGTCGCAAATTTTGCGACAACTGAATCTTGTTGTAGTTCACCTTCTTCAAAGATGTTGTTGATGTGCTTTCCAATCGTCTTTACATCACGATTAAAGAGAGTCGCCATTTGCTTTCTATTGAGCCACACTGTCTCACTCTTGAGGACGACATCAAGCCTGATGTCGCCTCGTTCGTTCTTGTAGATGATCAGTTGGCTGTCACTCATATGGCTAAGGTTTTTTGAAGCTCCTTGATGGTAGCTTTCTTTTGCTGAAGGTCTACATTCAGCTCGGTTTTTTCACGGAATGCTTGCGCTTTTTTGATCTGGCTCCTGAGCGATACGATCTCCGCCTCTAGCTGCTCGATCTGCTTGATGGTCTGCAGGTCTTGTGCTGTCCGTGCATGATCGCGTACTGTATACGAGCCCGTGATCTTGGCTGTTGCATATTGCACTATGGCATTGACATAGGATTGATAGCTTGTACGTAGATTGTCTTTCTGCAAGGAGGCAAATGATAAACTTGCCGCAAAGCTCGACTCCACGTCCCTATGATAGAGCATATTGATAATCGGAGTCTGCGTGTAACTAGCTATGGTCCTCTTGGAAGGATCTGCTTGATTGATTCTTTTGTCGCAAACAGAATAGATGAGGCTTTGATCCGAGCGCAGAATCAGCAATATCTGATACGGTATATGCTTATGGATCAGCTCCATAATCGCCTTGTATTTTGCCATACTCGACTCGTCGATATCTACTGTGAATACTTGCAGCTCATCGAAGATATAGTCCTCACTCTGAAAGGGCAGGATGTTCGTAGTACTTGGCTTGAGCGAAGCGAGCCAGTGCATGCTTTTTATATGTTCACTGAGAATCTTTTTCTCGGCACTCTTGAGCTGGAAATTTTTCAAAAAGAATGCCTTGGTGAGTCTTCGTTCTAGAAGGCAGCTCTCAGGAAGGGCCAATATTTCTATCTGATTCCAGCCCATTTATTTGATGATCAGATAAGAAATGAGTTGAAGACTTTCTTTTTGGAGCGTGGTATTTCCTTTGAGAACTGTGCCTCCCGGTGTGGCCAAGGAATCTAAGCCGATCATCTCCTGCACGCCAACAATGTCGGTGATGGCTTCATCGAGCAACTTCGTATACTGTGACATATTCTTACCGTTTCTTGTTTCCTTTTGAAACAATTCTATCAGATCAGGCAAGACTTTATCATTTCCCATGCAGAGTTTACGGAAGTAGTCAAGTGCTAGTTTTGATTGAGATGCTCGCACCTTTTGAGCTCCGTCATGACTCTGATACACCAAGAAATGTGGGTAGAGGATATTGTTTTTCAGATGCTGTTCTAAGTCCTTGCTCGTATCCTTGAGGCAGTATATCACACCCGGTTGTATGTGCTCAGTATTAGACGATGTGACGGCATAGGACGCTGGCGGTATATTGCCAAGCATCTCGATCTGATGATCAGAGCTCTTTTCCAGATCCATCTTAAAATCATTGAAGGTCAAATCTGTGATGGAAATATTCCCTTGCACATCTTCTAGGTCGATCACTTGATTCTGTAGTTGCTGCAGCTGTCGTTTTCTATAGTCCAGGTCTTGCATCTCCTTACTGTTTTTGGCGATGATATTGTCTTCACCAGTAGCGGAAATATCCAGCATGACCATGCGTCCTTGCACTCGTGCGACTAAGTCGATGAACTGATCGAGCTCCATGCTCGGAAAGAAATTCACGAGCTGAATTTTGTCATTTTGCGAGCCGATACGATCGATACGACCAAACCGCTGTATGATGCGTACAGGATTCCAGTGGATGTCATAGTTCACCAGGTAGTCGCAGTCTTGTAGATTCTGACCTTCTGAGATGCAATCCGTGCAGAAGAGTATGTCGATTTGATTTTCTTCATCGGGAAAGATAGAATCCCGTTTTTTCGAGATGGGTGAGAAATTTGTCAGTAGGGAGCTCAGTTCTGCCCTGCAGTTTGGCATATTTGTTTTGTTGGCGCCTCCACCTGTGACCAAGGCCGAGTAGAGGCCTTGCTCGTTTTGGAGCTTGTCAGCCAAATGATCGTAGAGGTATTTGGCGGTATCAGCAAATGCCGTGAAGATGATGACCTTTTTATTACCTGGATTAATAGGTTTATTGATCTTCTCGAGAATGAGCGATTGCAGTTTAGCCAGCTTGGCATCTCGGTTCTCGTCTATGAGCTCGATTCTACCGAGCAGATTGAAGAGTACATCTCGATCGTTCTGCAGATCTTGACGCCAGCGGATCAGATCCAGGTCTTGGATGAGGACTTTTGTCTTTCCTCCAGCCAAAAGGTCTTCCAATTCGGTATCGTCTATATTGATCTCGGTGATATTCATATCCAGATCTACATCTCCTTTGTGATGCTCTTCTACCTTCGCCAGATTTTTCTCTATGGTGCGGATCAGTTTTTCTGTGGTCAGCCTGAATGAATGGATAGAGCTTTCCAGTCGCTTGAGCAGATTGACGCGCATCAGATGTATGAGGCTCTGCTCTCGGTCAACTTGCTTGAATATACTCCCTGTGCGCGTCTGCATATCGTACTTCTCTTCATATTCCTGTCGTTTCTCTGGACGCACATATTTCAGCGGCGTATACGCGGCTAGGCTTAGGATGCTGATCTCATCATAGATCTGTCCGAGATCCCTAAACTGATCTTTTGTGTCAATCTTTGATTGAATTGTCTGTGGCTTGAGACGTTCGGGGAAACTACCTATGTCAGATGTGTCGTAGTATTTCTCGATGTGTTTTCTAGATCGAGCAATGGTCAGCATGTCTAGGATGCGGAAGTATCCACCGTCGAGCGAATCCATGAGTACATTCACATCGGCAGAGTCTGGATCATTATCTCTAAACCACTGTGTGAATTTTCTCTGCGCGTCTTTCATGACTTGACTAATACTCTTGATACCTAATGACTTAAAGGCGTCGTCCTTGCCTTCTGTAATAAATGCCACCTGATTCTTGAGATCGTTCATACGATTGTTCACTGGTGTTGCTGAGAGCATGAGCACTTTCGTGCGAATGTTTGACTGGATCACATCTTGCATGAGTCGTTTGTACCTGGTCATGCCTTTCTTTGTGGGATTGTTTCTGAAGTTGTGTGATTCGTCGATCACCACCAGATCATAGTTGCCCCAGTTGATCATCTCCAGATCTATACCACCGGACTTGCCACGAGAGCGTGACAGATCAGTGTGATTGAGCACATCATAATTGAAGCGATCTTCGCCAAGGATGTTGCGCTTATCATTGATCTGACTATAGAGCGTCCAGTTGTCTCTCAGCTTCTTCGGTGCAAGGACAAGGATGCGATGATTCCGCAGTTGATAATACTTCATGACCGCCAGAGCCTCAAAGGTCTTTCCAAGCCCAACGCTATCTGCTATGACGCAACCACCGTAGGTTTCGATTTTTTCTATGGCTCCGATCACGGCATCCTTCTGAAAATTATAGAGCAAATCCCAAATCTTGGATTGCTTGAATCCTACTTGTTCGAGCTTTTCATCCGCTCTTTCATTGATGGTTGAATATTGGAATATTTCTCGCAGACAATACTTGTAGATATCCTCAGGCGTATAGTCCTTGGTAGCTAAAGAGAGCCGATGTACGATTTTATCATTTATGCTCTGCGAGCTCGCATTCCAAGCATTGTGAAAGTACTGGAGATATTGACCACTAGTATCCTGAATCGCGTTGATGAAAATAGGCTCTAGAGAGCTCAGGGTACCAAGGGCCACAGAGTCCATTTTCTGAGGTGTCATAAGAAAACAGCTGGTTTCTTCATCGTTTTGCACCAAAATCATGTTCTGGTTTCCTACGCTGCCCACACGGAACTCCACGCGCTTCTTGAGCTGATCGGTGACCTGAGCTGCGAGACTGGCTCTGGTGAGTTCAAGATTTCGCTTTGACTCCCGCTCTGATTGAATCCATGGAAAATCCTCTCCCTGATCCACTACACCAAAGACTAAAAACTGAATCTTCTCATCCGTCTGAATACTGGTCAAGACATCAAAGAGAAAGTACGAGGTCGTAAAGTCGCATGAGATGTGGACTTGAGAAGATGAAGTGATGGTCTGTTTCAGCGCATCTAGGAGCTTGGTATCCTGATTATTGATGATGTTCATGAGCTGCTTCA
>JAHDBH010000021.1:41990-45200 GCA_020630495.1 Saprospiraceae bacterium | reverse complement strand
CGGGCTTGATGACCACTCTGTCGTTGATTGGTTTGAGCATTTTACCTAAAATTTTTATGAATTGAGATTTTTGAAATATGTCTTTCGGTTAATCTATGATCATGGACTGTGCCAACCGTACGTAGCTGACAATATAGCAGGCATGACGGCGCTCTTAGAGATTTCAAAGACCAAGTTGACATTTGCCCGAAAGGGCCCTAGGACAAACTGTCAGAAAAGCATCATCTCTGAGCTCTATCACACAGGCCCTAGGCCAGGTGACCCATCAGAGGATCTATATCTCTCGTAGCTCTCTGAGTGTCTTGGTTTCCCGCTGAGGGCGAGACTTGATACTAGATAGTGCGATCTCCCAGAGGTCTGGGTAAGGTATGATCTCCAGCTCCTGACTACTGAGGCCAATACTGTGCGGCTGATCCTCCATCTTCTTGAGATACTTGGCAGCATGTCTCCGTATTGCTTCTTGGCGAAATCCCCTCTTGGGTATCTCCAGGAGCATCTTGATGAAGCAGCCGCTGCGGTAGTTCCCGTCTTTGCGCAGGTACTTGGTGCTGTATCGCTTGAGCGCTGTGAAGCGAATGGCCAGCATATCATACTCTCGTCTACGGATGTGGTGTAAAAGCTGGATGACAATCACAGCTACATTTCTGCCCTGCTTTTCTCGGCTATAATTGGGTATGTCGACATAGTCGGACTTAAAATTTCTACGCTGCATCCTAGAAGTTGCCTGCACTACTCCTACGTCTATAAGGTAGTCCAGGTAGAGTCTCATGAGGCTCCAGCGTCGCTGATTGAGCTGAGAGGTACGCTTGTAAAAGGTACGCTGGTAATTACTCAGAAATATCTCAAAAGCCTCCTGATATCGCCGTAGCTTGCACAGTACTAGCAACTCCGAAAAGATCATACTATACCACTTATTGGAGTTGGGCATGAGGACGGACTTGAGATAGCCTATCCACTGCATGACCTGATCGTCATGACCGAGCTTCATACCCGCCTGGATCATATTGATATAGAAAGTGTAGATCACCATAGGGTAATTCCACCCTTCTCGTTGGAAGTGGTCGATACCTCTCTGCGCTAAACTGATCGCTGCTGGCAAGTCATCTCTGAGCTCGTGGTATAGATACCCGAGCAAGACAGCATTGACATGAAACTTGTATGACTTGGCTGTCCAGAGATAGGGTTGCACTTCCTTCCAGTGTCTCTCCGAGATCTGATGGAGAGTAGACATCTTGGCCGTACTGTGCCCCATACGAAAGTAAAGTTCTCTGAGGCTATAAAAGGCACAGGAAAACTTCAGATCAAGCTTGATCAGATCCATCGCATCATGCGATTTCTCGAGATAGGTAAGATGCTTCTTATAGTGCTTATAAAAGTCTGCGTAGTAGGAAGCCAGTTGAGCTGCGCTTTCTGCTATCAAATCTGGAAAGCCATACTTCTCACCGAATCGGCAAATTTTGAGCAACATAGGCTCGGCTACCTCGCGTCGAGAAAGTCTGGTGAGACTCTTGGCGATGGCAAGATCTACGAGCATGCGATAGTATTTCTCACGCAGATCCGAGAGCTTGTCTCGATAGACACTATCAAAGAGGCTCACGAATAGAAAGTCCTTGAGCATGACCAGCCGGCCTGGATCTATGGGCTGAGACTCAGTGAGATTATCCAAATATTCCTTGAGATCAACTGGTAGATCTGCCTTCCAAGATTCCTGAGCGCGCTGACTCGAATTGGCCTGCTTTAGCAGCCATAGCTCTGTTACAATATCTTCTAACAAAATTCTTATATATAAATTATATTTGTATATAATTAACACTCAAGCCAAAACTTCGTATCATGATTGCCATTTTAATCGCCATTTTGTTGAATCTAGGGATCATTTCATCTTCTGATGATTACCATCAAGCCAGTGACGCTCAGCAGGCAGCTTGGGAGGCCAGCTATATCGTAGAAGGCGATGTAGGAGGATTCTAATATATAAATTCTTATTGTCTCATTATCAATAGATTAGGTAATTTTAACCTAGTCTAAAAGCCCTATTTATGCAATAAAATTAATGTATTTAGGTGTGTTTTTATAGCTAAGAGCGGTAGAACTTTGTCATATCGCGTCCAAGGAGATGAACCGTGGACTTGACACAACCTACGCTTATGATAAAGAAACACCAAAGTCTAGACCATCGCTTTGCTGTCGTCCTGCCCAGTGCAGGCTATACGGGGGCTTACCAAGTGGGACTACTAGAGTATCTCACTCGCTATGGCCTCCACTGGAATGATGAGACTATCAACTGTCCCCAAATTGACATCGCCGCCGGTACAGGTACGGGCGCCCTGAATGCCGCTTTCGCAGCGGCCAATAAACTGACCCTTTTGGGAGATCTCTGGTGCTGTACGCATCAGATGCACTCCCAAGAGTCGCTGGGCAATTTGCTCGACTGGATCATACCAAGCACGTCCGTGCTGGACAAACTCTATGAAAAGACTCCTGCCGATCGATTGCAGGAAGTCTGTAAGACTACTACCCTTCTGCTCAATTACTTCTGCAAGTACTTGCAGAAGAGTGATTTTGAACAGACAGACTTATTGCTCAATTTCTACAACGCATCGCGCAAGACAAACCAACAGCTACGTCCACGGCACTTCGAAAATTCCGTAGACGTCATCGATGCCATACTTACCGCTACCAGATCTCCTCTATATCATGGTCAACTCGAAATGCACAATGGCTTTGCCGCCAGAAAGCTCAAGGTAAAAGGTGTGGCAATCGACACACCCGTGGGCTTGATCGAGTCCGTAATCAGTCAGATAAGAAGTCGACGTGAAAATCACCAGGTATACCACCTAGTCATAGCCGCTCCCGATTGCAGTACAGCCATGTTGACGCCTGATCAACTCGCTAGGCTATCAGATCATATCAGTGGCAGAAAATCAAATACGCGTACAGGTCAAAAACTCACTGATCAGCCCTACAGACACTACCTCTCAGCTCATTCACTACTGTCCAATGATATGTGTCGCGAGATCCTTTCGCTCCATCGCAGGGAACTCCTAGAAGAGGGCATCGTAGTCCACGTCATACCTCCGATACACAAGACCACTGGATTACTAGACAAGTCCGTGACCAAGCTCAAGGAGCACAGAAGCATAGGATATGCTTCCATGAAAAAATACAATAGCTACGGCGATCGTCACGCGATGCCAGCCGTATGAGCTA
>JAHDBH010000021.1:24477-41890 GCA_020630495.1 Saprospiraceae bacterium | reverse complement strand
ATGAAAAAATACAATAGCTACGGCGATCGTCACGCGATGCCAGCCGTATGAGCTACAAGCAGCAGCCCAGATAATCTGCGTTGATCTTCTCAGATTGTCGACCCAGGAAGGAGCCGGTCCTTAGGGAATCCCCTACGGCTCCTTCTTTTTTCATCCCAACTGAGGAGCCGACAGATATCGCTAAGCTTAGCGCTCATGTCCCGTATGGACAAGCAGGGACAGACACCTTCTCGCAGAGACAACCTATTGTCATACGAGAAAACCGATACAAGCAAATCAACTCTGCTAGTCTAATCTAATATCCAATTGTTGCCACCGCGGAGATAGCTCTTGATATTGAGCCAAAACGCCATCACGAGATAGATGATGATAGGACTTCCGAGCGTGATAAAACTCGTGTAGATAAAGTACATCCGCACACGACTAGACCTCAGCCCCATACGCTGCGCCAGGTAGCTGCACACTCCATATGCACGCTTCTCTACGATGTCCTTGAGATAGAGCATAGTACGAATATAGGGATTGTCATCCAAATGCGATACGTGAAACCCATCTGACCTGCGATGAAGTGTAACTTATTTGGTGGATTGTCATCCAAATGCGATACAAATGCAAGCTAGACCGAGCTCGACTCTCACAGATCTCTGGTGGATTGTCATCCAAATGCGATAAGCGAACCCCTCCCGCTCAGCGAGACGAAGCTTATCATGCAGCCAGATTGGTATCCAGATGAGTACATCATCTCAGCAATACATACACAGACAGATAACCACGATCTGCTACACCCCAAGCTGTACAGAAAAGAGAAAGCCCACTACTCCTGTAATGGCTAGGAAGATGGCAAGGATGGATTCTTTGCGCCAGAGGGAACCGACTGGCGACTTGATCAATGGTACACGTGAAGTCATATGCTGCTACTGGGTGGGTAAAAGATAGTCCATGCAATCAGCATGCCCTAGGCAATGGCTGATCACATGATAGGTCTTGAGATACAAAAGTACACAATTGGATGCAAACACATTAAAAAATATTTTAACGTGTAATGCACTGTATTTCAAATAGATGAGGTAGGTTTACCTTGCTTTTACTGTATCGGTAGTTGCCGTCATCCAGCGATTCCATATGAGGAAAACAGTCGTAGGGCGATCGATCATACTCCACAAATCTTTCTACACTCAGCCCGCTATCTATCAAGCTTTGCAGCGTCTCAGACAGAGAGTGTTGCCAGAAGTATGCCGGTAGATTGATCCTCTGCATATCATCTACATAGTTCTGCTCATTCTCTTCTACCATAGCTTCACCATGAGGGAAATAAGGGAAGGACATCTCACCGCTCTCCCAGTCATACATCTGTAGTACTGGATGAAAGTCCACCATCACAAATCGCCCACCCTTCCGCAGGTGTCTATGTATGATATCTGCCCAGGTCGAGAGGTCTGGCAGCCAACAGATCGTACCGTAGCTGGTAAACACGATGTCAAACTTCCCGAGATCTAGCTTGTCAATATCGTAGACATTACTCTCATAGAATTGCGCTGAGCTCTCGCACTTCAGAGCTAGGTCTTGTGCAGCCTTAATGGCTGCTTTGCTGAAGTCGATCCCAGTGGCATCTGCACCTAGTGTACTCAGGCTGATCGTATCTTGTCCAAAGTGGCACTGTAGATGGAGTACACGCTTGCCCCTAAGATCACCTAGAGCCTGTCGCTCATAGATCTTCAGAGAGTCTCTTGTCACCAGGAAGCTCTGCACATCATAGAAGTCGCTCTCTAGATGTACCGCCGTCCTCCGATCCCATAGTATCTGATTAGCGAGGTATGCCTCTGTATGTAGATCACTGCTCATAGCTTGTATCTTTACGACTGTATAAAAATAAGTTAGGACCGATATGGCAGATGCAAAAGATAAGCAGCAAAATCAAATCAACATTGAACTCCCAGAAGACATCTCCGAAGGCGTCTATTCTAATCTGGCAATCATCTCGCATTCGCAGACTGAATTTGTGATTGACTTTATCCGCATGATGCCCAATCTGCCTAAGGCGAAAGTAAAATCACGTATCGTGCTCACACCATTACACGCCAAGCGCTTGCTCAAAGCCTTGAATGATAATCTAGTGAAGTACGAGGCACAGCACGGTAAAGTCACTGGACCCAGCGATGCTGGCTTACCTCCTATGAATTTTAATACGCCTAAGGCTCAAGCCTAAGCCTAAGCGTCGCCGTGATCTTAGCTAGACTGTAGCTCCTACCAGCACTGGATGTCTCCATCCGTGAGGGTCCTCGGCCGTACCATTTCGTAGAGCATCAATCCTGTCAAATAGAAGTGGCGCAATCTCAAATGCTTCTGTGTCAATCTCCATGACATTGTCAAGATGCTTGATCTTAGATACTTTAGCTACCACAGCTGCTGTACCCGCTCCGAACACCTCGGTCAAGGTACCCGCTCTGTGAGCATCCTCGATCTCGTCTATAGACACCTCACGCTCCTCCACCTTATAGCCTTCACCCGTAAGCACATGGATAAAGGTGTCTCGAGTGATTCCTTTGAGGATAGTGCCGGAGGTAGCTGGTGTGACTATCACACCGTCTATGACAAAGAAGATATTCATGGTGCCTACTTCCTGGATATACTTATACTCGCGAGCATCCAGCCACAGCACTTGATCATATCCCTGCTCTTTGGCCAGCTTGGCAGGCAGTAGGCTTCCCGCATAGTTTCCAGCAGCCTTGGCCTCTCCCGTACCACCCATGGCAGCTCTGATGTATTTCTTCTCTGCCAGCAGTTTTACTGGTTCGCTATAGTAGGGACCCACTGGCTGAGTAAATATGATGAGCTTGTACGTATCACTAGGTCGTACACCTATAAACTCATCAGTGGCAAACATGAAAGGTCTGATATATAGAGAACTACCTTTCTTGGTCGGAATCCAGTGGTGGTCTAGGCGCAGAAGTTCTTCTAGAGCTTCTATAAATTTTTCCTCTGGAAACTCTGGCATGCAGAGCCTACGCGCGGAATTGTTGAGCCTACGTGAGTGCATCTCTGGACGGAAAAGTATGGGATTACCATCCTTGCTGATGCCAGCCTTCATTCCTTCAAATATGCTCTGACCGTAGTGTATGGCAAGCATAGCGGGATGCAAGGTCAAGGTGCCAAATGGCTTGATCTCCATATCAGTCCACTTCTCACCATCATAGGAAGCCACAAACATGTGATCTGCAAAGACCTTTCCGAAAGGTATATTATCAAAATCGACGTCTCCTCGGCGGGAACTGGTCGTACGAGTAATCTTAATGTCAGACATTGGCAGGCGGTTTTTAGAAGAAACGTAGATCAATTGCTGTAGCTTCGCGTCGTCCAGATACAAGGATCATAGATGGAATATTATCTACTGCCTCAGACCACAGATATAACGTGTAATACTGATGTGCTTGTGTGTGTTCACAAGGGCGACAACGAGACTGCAAATTTACTCTTTCTTGAGAAGATTATGCTCGCCTATGGTAAAGTACCTCAGCAGTATCATGTGGAGACCCTTGATTCTGATCTTGACTATCGACTCCACCAGTCAACACTTGACCAGCGGATGACGATCCTTCTCTGTGGTATCGCGCCATCGCTCCTGGGACTGCAGATCAAGAAGCAACTCTATCACCCTATTTCTCTTGGAGACATGCTACTGATCCAGGCGCCGACCCTCACATCTCTTCAGGGTGATCCTAGCGCTAAGAAGTATCTGTGGCAGGCTTTGAAATCTATCATGGATGGTTAAGTCACAGGCCACACGTACCCTACTCTTTGCTACGGCTAATCAGCACAAGCTTGCAGAACTAAGAGAGATGGTCCCTGCGCATATACGGATCGTAGGTCTAGATGCCTATCCCGAATTGCCTGATATCATTGAAGACGGCTCTACATTCAGAGAAAATGCCTACATCAAGGCTGCTACACTTCGTACACATACTGGTCTAGAGTGCATGGCAGAAGATAGCGGTCTCATAGTGCCGGCGCTAGATGGGATGCCTGGTATCTACTCAGCTAGATACGCTGGCACTCATGGCGACGCTAGAGCAAACATCGCCAAGCTGCTGACAGAAATGTCCCAGATCGATGAGAGATCTGCTCACTTTCACTCATGCATATGCAGAATCTCGGACAAGGGAATCAGCTACTATGAGGGTGATTGTCATGGCGTGATACTGCGAGAGCCTCAGGGAAGCGAAGGCTTTGGTTATGATCCAGTGTTCAGGGGGCTCGGATATGATGACAGCTTTGCCTGCATGACACAGGCAGCTAAGAATGCTATCTCCCATAGATCTATATCTCTAGCGGCGCTTCTCGCTGATCTGCAAGACTGATCCTAGCCATCTCATCATCGTATATCTATCTATCCATAAGGAAAAAGGGTCTCGACACGTCGTGTTGAGACCCTTCATCACAGTCTATTTTAGATCGATCAGAGTCTAGCCATTGCTAGCCGCTGGCTGATCCTTCTTGTTTACTTTTCCTTTGATCTCCAGATTAGTTGTCTGAGGATTGGTATTAGCTGTGAGGATCACACGCTTAGTCTGTGGTCCAGACTTTCCTTTGGAGTTAAACTCCACAAGGATCTCACCTTCCTCTCCTGGAGCGATAGGATCTTTCGGCCACTGAGGCACTGTACATCCGCAGGTACCTTTAGCATTGGATATGACCAGTGGTTCTTTCCCTGTGTTCTTAAAAGAGTAAGTGTGCTGTACGCGCTCACCCTCATCGATCTCACCAAAGTCAAATGACATCTCCTCAAAGTCCATCGTAGTGGTAGGACCAGTAGGTGCAGCAGCAGTCTGCGTAGCAGAGGGCTTAGTCGCTGGAGTAGATGATGGCGTAGGAGTCGTAGTAGGTGACACCTGAGCCGTCGTAGAGGCAGTAGCGTCATCAGCAGCGGCGTCATTATTGCAACTTGTAAGTGCTACGAGGCACAGCACTGCTAAAGAAAGGATCCAATTAATTTTCATGCGTAATTATGTTTCTTGTGTAATTGATTGACAGTACAAATATACGAGCCTAACTATGCGTAGAGCCAAAAGGATCAGTATCTAGTGTTAACAAAGCCTAATGCTAGCAAGGCTTTCACAGCTTGGCTTGCGAGCGACAATTGTGCTACAGCCCTTATCATCGCTTGCATACTTCTACCATTGCATCAGCGCTCAGAGCATTGAGACAGAGATCAGCCGTGAGCAGTCCCTTACGCGCTGCCACCAGGCCATGCTCCAGATCCATGAGTCCATCTGGGCTGTGTGCATCCGGATTGATGGATATCATGACCTCGCGCTCCATGGCATAGCCGATCCAGCTCCAGTCGATGTCCAGGCGCAGCGGATTGGCATTGAGCTCTAGGTGCACACCATTAGCCGCACAGGCATCTATGACCTTGGCGTAGTCTATGGGATAGGCTGGCCGCGCCAGCAGTAACCTTCCCGTAGGGTGCCCTAGAATAGATGTATAGGGGTTTTCGATCGCGGTGATGAGACGGCGTGTAGCCTTCTGCTCGTCCATCTGCAAGCTGCTGTGTATAGATGCTACGACAAAGTCAAATCCTGCCAACACACTATCCTCATAGTCTAGAGAGCCATCCGCAAGGATGTCAGATTCTATTCCTTTGAGGATCCTGAAGCCCTGATCAGCGAAGTGATCATTGAGCTGATCGATTTCTTCCCACTGGGCGTACACCTGATCAGGCTTGAGGCCTCCGGCATAGAAGGCTGCCTGACTATGATCTGATATACCAAAGTAGCTGTGCCCTTCGGCAATGCACCGCTCGGCCATCTGCTTGATGGTAGCCGATCCATCACTCCAGGTACTGTGATTGTGCACTACCCCTCGGATATCCTCGCGATGTATGAGTTCCTCTATTCTTGCATAGGTTTCCAGATGGGGATATTCGCGACATTCGGCAGGTATGTAAGAGATATCTGCGAGCTCAAAGATCTCCTCTTCTTCCACAGGATCATCTGAGTCGATGGCCGACCATATCTCCTCTGCCAGATCCTCATCACACCGCTGAAAGAAGGACTCTCTGACGAGGTCCTCATCGGCTACTACGTCTATGATCACATCTACGCGCTCGTCATACTGATAGTGAACACGATCATCATCCGCACTCAAGATGACCCACAGGTCATCCGCCATACCAGTCGCATCAGTACTTGTCATGTAGCGGATCTCTTCTATGATCTGTCTTTTGCGTCCGAGATCGCCTATGGCTATGAGAGGGGCTTGGGCGGGTGAGAGACTCTGGGGACTTTCGTCCAAATGCGTGCTCCATCTCTCCCGCACCAGCGCATCTATCACGAGTGCATCACGGTAAAGAAGTTTTCCTCTTGACTCTTGATGATAGCTGAGGGCTTTCTGGATATTGGCTTGTGTCTTTGCACCAAATCCCTTGATGTCCACAAGACGATTTTCTTGGCAGGCGTAGAGTAATTCGCCCGGGGTAGATACACCTAAATTATTGATGAGCGCTTTTAATTTTTTGGGGCCTATACCGCGTATCTGCAGCATTTCTCTGATGCCCGCGGGCGTATTTGCGCGAAAGCGCTCCAGTGTATCAAAAGTCCCTGTCTCCAATATATCATCCAGCTTTTCTGCTATGGCCTTGCCCACTCCAGCCAGCTGTGAGCGCGCCTCAGCATCCATCTCTATGATGGGCTGATCCAGCCTACGAAAATTATTATATGCCGTCTGATAGGAGCGAATCTTGAAGGCATTTTCGCCATGATATTCCATGAGCATGGATAGTTCTCGGAAGAGACGTGCGATCGCGCGATTGGTCATATGATGATAGCTTATCATACAAAGGTATGGCGGAAGCTGAGGAACTGTGATCGTGATTTGGGACAGCATTTTTACTTTTGTCGCTATATGATCACCAGATATACTTATGCTATGCGCCTATTATTTCCCATACTTCTTATAGTACTCGTGTCATGCGGTGATTCCGCATCTACCGCAGCCTCTGCTGGTGGCATAGATCTCTCTGGCTATATGCAGGAGGATGTGGCTGGATCTGACGCCAAGCACGTCATTCAAGTCGATAATCTGGGCTACAGTGTTGCTGAGGGAATCGTGCGAGACGGTAAGCGCGACGGCGTATGGATCGAGTATCATCCAGGTACGCATATTCCTGCTAGTATCGTCAGCTACGTGAATGGAGTGCCCAATGGGCCTACCATATTTATGGATCAGCGAGGTCAAGTGGAAGAGAAGCAAGGTCTGAGCAATGGACAGCTTCACGGTATGCTCGCTAAGTATGACTACGGCAAGCCAGCTGCTGAGATGAACTACAAGAATGGTAAGCTAAATGGTCTCGCTCGCACCTATTACGATGGTCGGCACAGAGGTAAATTGCAGCAAGAGGTGGAATATAAAGAAGGGCTCCAGCACGGCAAATTTGTCTACTACAATGAAGAAGGCGTGAAGACACTAGAGTATGTCTATAAAGATGGAGAGAAAGTCAGTGGTGGCATGACCGATGGCAAGTAAGTCACGAAGTGATCATACCACTAGATCTACTGCATCTTGCGAGTAGTCTGCGCACATCCAGAAAGTCAGATCGCACACATGTCTGGTGCCTCATCAGAAAGAAGTGGCTGGTGGCTACCCCAGAAGAGTACGTGCGTCAAGCACTGCTCCTACATCTTACGGAGACGCTCCACTGGCCAGTGAGCCGCATCTCCGTAGAGCGACAGCTCACCACTATGGGAAGCCGGCGGCGGTGGGATATCGTATGCTATGATATAGATGGCCATGAGCAAGTCCTCATAGAGTGCAAGGCGCCTGAGGTAGCGCTCAGCCAGCGCGTGATGGATCAGGCGGCTCTCTATCAGCAGACTGTGCAGTCTCAGTACATACTCCTGGCTAATGGGAAGGAGGCCATCTGCTGCATGATGAAAGAAGAATCTGCATCCCCAAAATTTCTCAGTGAATTACCTCAGTATGATGACCTTTGAGCCCATCTCTTCACAAGGTGTAAATACAGAATGACAGCGAGCATGGATAATCATAAGATCCTCATTACCGGTGCCAATGGCCAGGTAGGATCAGTACTCAGTGCAGCTCTCAGAGAGAAGCACGGAATAGACAATGTAATCCACACAGACATAAGCGCGCCGGAGAGCGAGATAGGCCACTTCGAGTTTCTCAATGTGATAGATACAGATAGCATGAGAGAGCTCATAGAGACTTATGAGATCAAGGAGATCTATCATCTGGCAGCAATCCTCTCTGCTAATGGTGAGCGTAATCCTCGCGTCACCTGGAACGTAAATTTTACCAGTTATCTTAATCTGCTCGAGCTTAGTCTTGAGCTAGGCGTGCAGAAGATTTTCTTCCCGAGCACCATTGCAGTATTTGGTCCTACTACGCCTAGGGAGCACACACCTCAAGATGTACCTCTACTACCCTCGACCGTGTATGGTATGAGCAAGGCGAGTGGAGAATACTGGAATCAATACTACTACGATCAGTACAGACTCGATATCAGGTCCATACGCTATCCAGGCATCATAGGTCATCAGAGCATGCCAGGTGGCGGTACCACAGACTATGCTGTAGAGATCTTTCACGATGCCATCAGCAAGGGTAGCTACGAGTGCTATCTAGGACCAGACGTGAGGCTTCCTATGATCTTCATGGATGATGCCATCCAAGCAACCATGGAGCTTATGTCAGCTCCACGAGAAAATGTGCGCCTGCACTATGGTTATAATATCCATGGTCTTGACTTTACTCCCGCAGAGCTGGCGCATGAGATTCAGAAACATCTCCCAGACTTTAAGATTACCTACGCACCAGACGAGAGAGAAAACATCGCTGCTACCTGGCCTATGTCCATCGATGACTCGCAGGCTCGGGCTGACTGGGACTGGCAGGCGAGGTACGATCTCGAAGCGCTGGTGAGTACCATGATCCATCATCTATCATAATCCATCCAAGCATGTCAAAGCAACTATACAGTCAGTTACAAGAAGAACTACAGGAAATCCGTGACGCAGGTCTCTTCAAGAAAGAGCGCACCATCACTGGCCCTCAAGCAGCCCAGATCGACACCATAGAAGGTGGCGATGTGCTCAACTTCTGTGCTAACAACTATCTGGGCCTCAGCTCACACCCAGAGCTACTCGAAGCGAGCAAGGCCACCATAGATAGCCACGGATTTGGGCTGTCATCTGTGCGATTTATCTGCGGTACGCAGGATATTCACAAGGAGCTTGAGCGCAAGATCGCGGCCTTTGTGGGTACTGAGGATGCCATCTTATATGCCGCCGCATTTGATGCTAATGGTGGTCTCTTTGAGCCACTTCTGGGCAAAGAAGATGCCATCATCTCCGATCAGCTCAATCATGCATCTATCATAGACGGTATACGCCTGTGCAAGGCACAGCGCTACCGATATCTGAGCAATGACATGGACGATCTAGAGGCTAAGCTCAAGGAAGCTTCTGGAGCCCGACGCAGGCTGATCGCCACAGACGGCGTATTCTCTATGGATGGCGTCATAGCCCAGATCGATAAGATCTGCGATCTTGCTGATAAGTATGACGCTCTAGTGATGGTCGATGACTGTCACGCCACAGGCTTCACTGGTAAGACGGGTCGCGGTAGCGCAGAGCACTGCGGTGCTTACGGACGTGTAGATATCATCACCGGGACATTTGGTAAAGCGCTGGGCGGTGCGAGTGGTGGATTCACTGCTGCTAAGAGCGAAGTCGTAGAGATGCTACGCCAGAAATCCCGCCCATATCTATTCAGTAATACACTGGCTCCATCCATCGTGGGTGCTAGCCTGCGTGTGCTAGATATATTGGAGTCTTCTACTGATCTGCGAGACCGACTTGATGACAATGCGCAGTACTTCCGCAAGGAAATGACGGCTGCAGGATTTGACATTATTCCAGGCACGCACCCTATCGTCCCTGTCATGCTCTATGATGCTCCTCTATCACAGGAGTTTGCCTCTCGTCTACTTCAGGAAGGGATCTATGTCATAGGGTTCTACTATCCCGTAGTACCCAAAGGAAAAGCGCGTATCAGAGTACAATTGTCCGCGGCTCATACCAGAGATCATCTTGATCAGGCCATAGCTGCATTCTCCAAAGTGGGTAAAGAACTGGGAGTCATCTGATCAGGGTCACATCACCTGCGGTATGAAGTAACTCACCGCTAGCCTCTAGCCTGTAGCTGATGACGTAGGTGTACACAGCTATAGGCGCTGTGCTCTCTTGGAAGTTTCCTGCCCATCCCGCAGTCATATCTTGGCTCTGATACACTCTACTACCCCAGCGATCATAGATCGAGAAATCATAGTCCAGCACAGGACAGTTGAGAAATGGTAGGAGGACATCATTCACGCCGTCCCCATTGGGACTGAAGACATTGGGTATATAGATATTGACGGCCGGAGCCACACGAAGCGGTGACATGAGTGTGTCTACGCATCCCACATCATTGCTTGCCACTAGAGTAATGAAGAAAGTATCTACTGCTGGGAAAGCAAAGAATGCTCCCTCAGACATAGAAATCAGCGCGCTATCTACATACCACTCATAGTTTGTAGCGCTCGTGCTGAGGTTGATGAAGGTCACGTCTGGTTCATTCTTATTGGGTTCTGCTGGATCAGTAGTATAGGCGGCCACTGGTGGTGCTTCGACTCTGATCTGCTTCTGAAAGGAAGCAGATGACTCACAGCCATCTGGCGATATGATGTCAAAGCTGATATCGTAGACGCCTGGTGTAGTATATATATGATCAACTACCAGTCCTGTATCTCTGGTGCCATCTCCTAGATCCCACAGCACCAGATAGCTAGAGTCAAGAGGCTGAGATGCATTGATCAGGCGTACGGGCAAGGGTGTACAGCCTTCTGTGAGACTGAGATCTAGAGCTTCCTCACTGGGTGAAGGAAACCATCTGTAGATCTCCCCCACCGTATCGCGGCAGCTACGCTCGTCTGTGATCACCAGACTCAGCTCATAGATACCTGGACTCGGATAGACATGATCTATGTCCACTGCTCCTGAGCGTGTACCATCGCCTAGGTTCCACTCGTAGGAGACGATGGGCACGTCAGCTGTACTTTGATTTTGCAGTGTAAGTGCAGTACCGTCGCATGGATCAGAGGTCACATCATAGGCTGCGACAGGTGCCGGAGCTATCTCTATAGCAGCAGGGAGCACTGCACTGTCTACACAGCCGATAGGGCTGGTGATGCGCAAACTGATCTCGTAGTCACCAGCATCTTGATAGATGTGACTGGTAAGATCACCCGTGCCTGTCTCTCCATCGCCAAAGTCCCACTCTATCAGATAGTCAGGACTAAGAGGCTCTGTAAGATTATCAAATGTCACTCTGAAGGGCGGACAACCAAAGAATGTGTCTACAGCCGCCTCAATCATCACAGGGATAGGGAAATAATTGATCTCACGCTCCAGAGTGGTGCTACAGCCGCTAGCGTCTTCAGCCACTATCGTGACCATATATCTACCAGGCTCGTCATATAGGAAGGTAGGATCCTCGAGCGTAGATCCTGCACCTCCAGTGCCAAAGTCCCACGCTATGCTACCCGATCCAGAATCAAAGATCACTTCTCCATCAAACTCTATAGGACCAGCCCTGCAGCTATCATAGCTCAGCACAAAGTCTACCTCGGGCGGTGCAGCTATATCGATAGGCTGATCTAGTACAAGGGTGTCTATGCATCCTATAGGGGATTCTACGATCATGAGGACGATATATCTTCCTGGCTCCGTGTAGAAGTGCTGTACCTCTGTACCTTCGGCAGTGGCACCATCACCAAAGATCCATGTGGTCGTATAACTGTCATCTATCGGCGTACTCAAATTTCTGAATCCTATGCGCACTGGTAAGCATCCCTCAGATGCATCCTCGCTAGCGAGCAAGGTCTGTGGCACAGGAAAGTAATCTACGGACTGGAAGACCTGTTCCTGACAGCCCGCAGTATCTGTAATCTCCAGCTCTATCGTATATCTACCTGGTACGTCATAGCTGTGCATCACGATATCTCCTGTGTCACGTGTTCCATCACCAAAGTCCCATGCTATGATATCTATCGTATTGTCAGGAGAAAATGAGCGATCCAGGAATCGCAGCGTGGTGTCCTCACAGCTATCTCCTGATATCTCAAAGTCTGGCGTCATAGGCTCTGTGACGACTATAGTCACATCCGCGGTATCAGCGCAGTCCGTCCCTCTATTGATCGCCATGATTCCTGAGTAGCTTCCTGGACCAGGGAATTCTACGTCCACATCAGCAGTCGTCCATGTCCGCACGGACCCATCAGGATAGTTGAGTAACCAGAAGTAGTCCACGATAAATCTTTCTTGTACACTCTGATTGCGCAGACTCACAGAGCGCTCACCGCAGCTCGTAACCACAAAGAGGTCATCGCCTGCGGACTCTCCCTCAATGATAGCGTCTATTGTCGGCTCACAGAGAGCCACATTAAATTGAAAATCACGCTTCGTAGTACCTATGAGTACACCACCGCGCCATTCCTCTACACAGATACCCACCACAAACTGCCCTATCAGATTGGGCGTACCCGTGATCTCTCCAGTGAGACTATCGATCTCTAGGAGCGGATCCCCTGTGATCGGCCGCTGGGCTGTGTAGAGCGGATCTCTGAAATTTATATCCCTGAAGGGCGGTAAGCACTGGACTGGATCAGGCACGGTGCCGCAGGTGAAATCTGTGGAGCTACCTGCAGACTGGATATCACAGAAGGTGTAGATCAGCATATCACCGTCATCATCTACCGCGCTGTGATCGTAGGTAAATGGAAAGTTAGCACAGATCACAATCGGCGGAAAATCATTGAAGACCGGACTAGCATTGCAGTCACGCTGCGACTGAGGAGTGATGATGGTGAAGAATGCTGCCCCTTGATCTCCAGGGGCCTCAATATTTTGTACCGTATTATTTCGACAGCAGCGCTGGTAACTGACCATATACTGCTCGTCTATGACAGGTAAGTCTGTGATCGTCCAGGAATATTCTGCGCGCCTTACACAGAGATTGGGTGGTAGGATGATGCAGGGGTTACTATCGTCAGGCATCACAAATGCCTCGCTGCGCACGCGTATGTTCTGCGTCTGTACATGCTCATAGTTGCCGCTAGACAGCTGTCTATGTATACCTATCACAGCAGGATTATCAAAGAAATTAGCGACACCAGGTTCGCCATCGCGGCTACAGTCACGGTAGACCACCATGCTAAATTCATAGTTCATCGTTCCCGTCGTCGATCCCGGCCCTGTGCAGACATATGTGATATCACCTCCTATGATATGAGCGGCGTGGGACGTGCTAGCGACCATAAGTACTACGACAATAGCGAGCAGCATACGACTCGCTCTAGATAGATGAGGCATCTTACAAATATAGTCGTGAATGATGCATGTACTTTTGGCCGAAAGGCCCCCATCACACTTATGAGATCACCTGCCATCTGGAAGACATCTATAGCGATCATTGCTCTCTGCTGGGGATGTAGTACCGCTGTGCCAGAGTACCGCCAAGTCAGCGGTGAGATCATGGGCACCTACTACAGAGTCACGTACTTGCATGATGCCCCCGTGAGCAGTGCTCAGATCTTGAGTGTACTAGAAGATGTCAATGCAGGTGTCAATCTGTACCAAGTGGACAGCGAGATCAGCAGATTTAATCAGTGGCCCAGTGACAGTTTATATAGAGTGGAATCAGATGCCTTTCGGCAAAATGTGGATACGGCTCTCCAGCTCTATCATCTCACAGGACAGCATTTTAATCCAGCCATAGCACCACTGGTCTACTACTGGGGATTTGGTCATGATCGAAAGAAAATCACAGAGGTAGATCAGCACACCGTAGACTCACTGCTCCGCCTTTCTGAATTCACAGAGATAATGGTGCAGCGAGATGCAAGTGGCCGCATCGTATCACTGACCAAGGGCTCAGCAGACCAGGCACTGGATCTTAATGCCATCGCCAAAGGATATGCAGTAGATCAGGTCTCAGAGTATCTCAAGCGGCTCGGGATAGGCCACTACCTTGTAGACATAGGCGGAGAACTCCGAGCCCAGGGCACCAATCCCAAGGGCCGCCCCTGGACACTCAGCATCAATAAGCCAGATATAGATGCCTCGCTCACTGATAGCTACGCGCTACTGCAGCTCCAGGATCACTCTGTGGCCACCAGCGGCAACTATCGCAATCAATACAGCTATGGTGACTCTCTGATCGTACACACCATCAATCCTATCACAGGCTACAGCGAAATCAATGATCTGCTGAGCGCTACCATCGTAGCACCAGACTGCATGCGCGCTGACGCTCTTGCCACAGCGTGCATGGTCATGGGAATGGCTCAGGCTATGCAGCTCATAGACAATATAGCATGGGCCGAGGCATACTTTATCTTTACACCAGACGGCATCACCCAGCGAGACACCATGACGGCTGGCATGTCAGACCTTATCTTACCATAGCTCATACACATGAAACTACATCTAGACCGCGACATCGTATTCTTTGACCTGGAATCGACTGGGCTCAATATCATCAAGGATAGAATCATCCAGTACGCCTTCATCAAGAAATTTGCGGACGGCAGACCAGACGAGAAGAAGACAGACCTCGTCAATCCTGGCGCAGTCCTTATCTCAGAAGAGTCACAGGCCGTGCACGGCATCACCAATGATATGGTGGCGCGCAAGCCGCAATTTGCAGAGCGAGCAGATGAGATCATGGACTTTATCGGTGACGCTGATATCGCGGGGTACAATAGCAATCGATTTGACATACCTATGCTCATGGAAGAGCTAGCCCGCGCAGGTCATGAGCTCTCACTCGATGGCAGACGCGTGATCGACGTGCAGACCATCTTCCACAAGATGGAGCCACGCACGCTAGAAGCGGCTCATAGGAAATTTACAGGGCGCCCCATGGAAAATGCGCATGACGCTCTAGCGGACGTAGAAGCGACCATAGCCGTGCTAGAAGGTCAGCTGGATGCCTACGACGGCGTAGATCTCGAGCATGGCGGGAAGGTGACGCCTGCACCTATCAAAAATGATATGGCAGCTCTGCACGACTTCACCCATGACCACGGAGCCCTAGATATCACCAGACGACTCAAGTACGATCCTAACGGCACCGTAGTTTTTAATTTTGGAAAATACATCGGCAGACCTGTGGGACGCATAGCTCACGAAGACCCCAATTATTTTCATTGGATACAGAACAAGGAATTTAGCATACAGGTCAAGAAACTCGTCAAACAACTCCGGGATGAACATGTCGCATCGCTCAAGGCTGATCCTCAGTAGCCTCCTGCTTGGTATGGCATTCACTTCCTGCGTGATGATCGATGAGGGATGTCTAGATCCTCTGGCGAGTAATTTTGAGGTAGCAGCCGACAGAGACTGCTGCTGTGAGTATCCTGCCCTCACTGTAAGTGTCCTCCATAGGATAGACGATCAGAGTCTGGAGCTTGGTGCCTTTGATGAAGACGCGGGCCTGGACATAGGTGGATTCACTATAAGTCTCAGCGAGATAGAACTTCAGCGTGAGGACGGTACTTGGTTCACTGTAACAGAGAGTGAAACGATACGCCTGAGTAGTGATATTACCGCAGGATCTATCGAAATCCCTACTAACAATCTCATCACATCCACGCTCAGCGCTAGGACGGTCCTAGGGAGTATGCAGAATGGATCTGACATCACCGCCGTACGTATGCGTGTAGGCCTACCGAGTGACTGGACAGATCTGAGCTTATCTAGCATAGACCAAGAGGGTCACCATCTCGCTGCATTGGCTGATCTCTACAGTGAGCAGGACAGGCAGTATACGGAGATGGAGATTCGCTACCGTAGAGACACACTAGAGCCGTATGAGGCGCTATCATGGTCGATTGCTGAAGGTCGCGAGGAGCAGATCACGCTAGATCTGGCTGTGGAGGTCATCCGTGGAGAAGGTCTCACCCTAGGTCTCATACTCGACTATCAGCGCTTACTAGCGGGTGTAATTCCAGGCGATGACATCGACAGTCAGCGCGCACAAGTGCTTAGCAACATCCCGACTAGCTGGAGCGCAATGCGCTTTTGACAAGCAGCCAACATCCGCGCGCCAGGGACGTTACTACCTTTGCATGGTGCGTCCTATCAGTCATAGTATATCATCAAGATCTATTACGCAAGAGGCGTCCATCCTATGTCTGATAGCAGGCTTATTTCTGCTATCGTGCTGTGGGCCAGATGGTAATGGGGAGCCAGAAGATATCATTGGAGTGGCACAAGACAGGACACCCTACGTGCTTGACGTACCCGATGAGTTCCCTGAGGTGAAGATACCCGAAGATAATCCCATGACGGTAGCTGGCGTGATGCTCGGTCGTAAGCTTTTCCATGACCCTATCCTCAGTGTGGACAATAGCATCAGTTGCTCAAGTTGCCACATACCCGAGAGCGTGATGAGTGATCCGAGGCAGGTGAGTATAGGAGTGGATGATCAGGCGGGCACCAGACAGGCCATGAGTATAGTCAATGCTGGATTCTTTGAGAATGGACTCTTCTGGGATGGAAGAGCTACGAGCCTGGAGGATCTCGCGCTCATACCTGTAGAGGATCCTGTGGAGCAAGCGCATAGCTGGGATGATCTAGAGCTCATCCTGAGGAATCACAGTACTTATCCTGAAGAGTTTGCCAGAGCCTTTGGGATAGAAACTACGGATGAGATTACCAGAGACCTTTCGGTCAAAGCTCTTGCGCAATATCAGCGGGCTCTGCATAGCAGCGCAGACAGCAAGTTTGACAGATTTGTGCGCAATGAGACATTCCTCACAGACCAGGAGCTTGACGGCTTCCAGATGTTTTTTGATGCCAGCTTTGGCACTCTCAAAGACGCAGAATGTGGTCACTGTCATAATGGCCCATTTTTCACCACCAATCTCTATGAGAACAATGGTCTAGACCCCGCTGACAGGGAGCTCAATTTTCCAGATCTAGGACACTTCCTGAGCACTGGCGTGCATAGCGATCGCGGAAAATTCAGAGTGCCTACACTGCGGAATATCGCGCATACTGCGCCCTACATGCATGATGGCCGATTCCAGACGCTAGAGGAAGTCATCGATCACTACAACTCTGGTGGTCACTTTAGCCCCAATGTCAATCCGCTCATGCGACCACTGGGACTAGATGAGGACGAGAAGGCCGCCATCCTTGCCTTTCTTCACACATTATCAGATACCAGCTTCCTAGCTCAGGAGATCTTCCAAGATCCATTTGAGTAGTGAGGCGAGCTACAGCTCGTGGCGTAGCCATTTCTGTAGATAAGGGTCACCATACTCGGTGATCGCAGGGACTTGATCGGCTCC
>JAHDBH010000021.1:0-24377 GCA_020630495.1 Saprospiraceae bacterium | reverse complement strand
TGGGGGACATCCTAGCACCATGCCTCAGATTGCACCTCACTTGATGCGCTGGGGATGGCATGCAAAAGTGCTTCATAGCAAGAAAAATCAAAAAATGTGAGTAAAAACCGGCGCTAAAACGGGATCTAAAAATACCTTTTATGAGATTTTTGAACCGCATAGTTGTAAATCGGCACTGTAAATCAGATAGTTACGACAATTACATAACATATTATGATTATTTATATGTGATAACGGCACTTAAATGTACTTGTATGGCGCAATGCGAATTCTGATCATTGTAGTGTCAAAGAAGATAAAGCGGTCAACGGATAGCTTTCTTGACTCACTTGAAAGGATATGTTCATGGGATTATACGGGGGCGATGGCTCGGTCATTGCCCCTCGTATATAACTAGAACTCTAGATATAATAAATAGAACTCGTCATTCTATTGGTTTTTATTTCGGATATGTTCATGGGATTATAATTTGTTTCAGCCGGTCACTTATGGGAGTGACCGGTTTTTTTATGCCCCTACTCCAGCTGAGTCATGTACCGCCTATTCTGACCGAGGGTAAAATTATTGGGTCAGATTCCAAATAATTTGCCTTTCTTCATGATCTGAAATCCCTCACGCATGGAATTATTTGACCTCAGACCTCTTGATTTAGCCATCATGATTGGCTATGCCGTACTCATCATTGCCTACGGTCTCTATCACAGCAAGCGAAAGTCCTCAGAGGATTACTTTCTAGGTGGACGCTCTATGACCTGGCCTATCGTGGGTATCGCCCTCTTTGCTGCCAATATCTCTAGTTCTACGCTCGTAGGTCTGGCTGGAGATGCTTACAAGACTAACATTCATGTCTACAACTATGAGTGGTTTGCCGTGGTGGTGCTCATCTTCTTTTCGATCTTCTTCCTTCCATTCTATCTTAAGAGCGGTGTCTACACCATGCCTGAGTTTCTGGAAAAGCGCTATGATCGCAAGTCTCGCTACTACTTCTCCTTCATCACGGTAGTCGGCAACATACTGGTAGATACTGCAGCAGGCCTCTATGTCGGCAATATCATACTCAAGCTCATCTTCCCAGAGATAGACAGTACAGTAATCATAGTAGTGCTAGCCGTAGCTGCGGCAATCTATACCATCCCTGGAGGTCTCAACTCTGTGGTACAGACGGAGGTCATCCAAGCGATCTTACTTATCATAGGCTCTTGCTTGCTGACCTACTATGCATTTGATGAGTTGCAGGGTGGATGGAGTAGCATGATGAGTGGTCTAGATACGATGCTAGAAAACGGTGAAGTGCGCAATGTCAATGACATGATAGAAGCAGGCCATCCAGTGCCAGAGACGGCTTCGGAAGCATTTAGCATGGTGAGGCCCTCCGGCGATGAGTTCATGCCGTGGTGGGGACTACTTACAGGCGTGCCTCTGCTAGGATTCTATTTCTGGGCTAACAATCAGTTTATGGTCCAGCGAGTGCTAGGTGCTAAGGATCTCAATCATGGTCGCTGGGGTGCGCTCTTTGCGGGATTGCTCAAGCTTCCCGTGATCTTCATCATGATCGTGCCAGGCGTGCTGGCGCTCCTGCTGTATAATGATCTTGACATCAGCGGACTCAACTATGTCACAGGCGGCGAAGTATGTACTAATCTTGCGGACTGCCCTAATCTCACATACCCAGTTCTCTTGGGGCAGCTCCTACCCACGGGTGTACTAGGCCTGGTAGTAGCTGGCTTGCTTGCTGCCATGATGTCTAGCGTCTCCGCCACTTTTAATAGTGCTTCTACGCTCGTGACCATGGACTTTGTGCGTACGCTTAAGCCTGATATGACGAGCAAGGGACTCGTGCGAGCTGGGCAGATCACTACCCTCATCCTTGTGATACTAGCGAGTATGTGGGTACCATTTATAGAGAAGGTCAGCGACTCGCTCTTCACTTACCTGCAGCTTATCATCAGCTACATAGCACCGCCTGCGGTAGCCACATTTGTCATAGGGCTCTTCTGGAAACGCGCGACGTCGCAAGGTTCCATTGCATGCTTCATCACGGGCTTTGTAGTGACGATAGTGCTGCTGCTCAATAAGGTCTTTGTATTCTCTCAGCCACTGGCAGAGGTACACTTTCTTGCCATGACTGTGTACCTATTCATCGCATGTGTGCTCGTACATGTCCTCGTGAGTCTCAACACTCCGGCGCCTGATGCCAAGCAAATCGAAAACTTTATCTACAAGTCGAGTATGTTCACCGAGGAATCTGCAGAGCTCAAGAGCTTACCGTGGTATAAGAACTACAGGATCCTTGCCATACTTCTGCTCCTACTCACCGCAGTAGTGGTAGGCATGTTCATCTAGCGAAGTTTGCCAGAGGGCTGATGACGCAGAATAGCATACATAAAGTAAGGGCTCAGCAGCGAAAGCTACTGAGCCCTTGGTCGTAATCTTTTGGACTTGAGTAGAGTCTAGCTAAGTACGAGTACGCTATTCTTATCAGCGCTGCTGATAGGCGATGGTATATACTTATCTGCTTCACGCTCATCGAGCCACTGCGCCTGGTCAGCGATATAGCGGAAGGCGTATTCGCTACCCGTATCTAGGTCTACGGTACGCGTGAAGCTACCATCCTTAAGCTTGCGCATCTGTAGTGGATTCTCCTTCCACTCTGTGAAGTCACCTACGAGCTCCACCTTCTTAGCGCCATTGGCCTCTTCTGGAGTGAGCTTAAACGTGACTTTGCATACGGGCTTGGACTTCAAAAATTTCTTAGTAATTGACATGTGTGTATATGGTTAAAGTTTTAGATTTCACAAAGTTACAGATCATATTTTTTCTCAAGTATATATGAATTGTTAATTCTTATTGTTCCTTTGCAGATCTCAAAATTGACACCCGCATGGTTTACCAATCAGAATATACACAGCACGAGCGCTTTCCTGATCTTCTCGCCACTACTCATGATGATGGCAACGGCGTCATCGTCATTGCTAGTGAAAACAGGGTCACGCTACAGATCCATCTCCTGACGGCGACTATTGTACGGGTGCGCTATGCAGAGTACGGCATATTTGACTCAGACTTTAGCTATGCGATTGATCCCGCATTTGAGCGAAAGCTCCCAGAATACTACATCAAAGAGACCGAAGATGACGTCCTGATACACCTGCCAGAGTTCTACATCCAAGTAGCCCGCCAGCATCTCAAAGTAGCTATGTGGAACTACGACGATCAGCCCATCTTGCAGGATGAGAAGGGTTATCACTGGGAGGAAAGCTATGAGCTGGGCGGTAATATCGTGCAGATGACCAAGGTGCATCAGCCCGGTGAAGCATACTATGGACTCGGCGATAAGCCTACTCACATGAATCTCCGTGGTAAGCGTCTGGTCAACTGGGGCACGGACGAGTACGGCTATCCAGTACACAAAGATCCGATCTATAAGAGTATACCGTTCTACTATGGTCTGCACAGTGGTATGGGCTATGGACTGTTTTTTGACAATAGCTATAAGACGCACTTTGACTTTGCCAGTGAGCGGCAAAATGTCACCAGCTTCTGGGCCATGGGTGGCGATATGAACTACTACTACATCCACGGCCCATCCCTGCTGGATGTCAGTGAACGGTATGCGCTACTTACGGGCAAGCCAGAGATGCCTCCTATGTGGTCTCTCGGCTATCAGCAGAGCAAATGGAGCTATCAGCCGCAGTCGCAGGTGCTGGATATCGCGAGCACCATGAGGGAAAAGAAACTCCCGTGTGATGTGATCCATATCGATATAGACTACATGGATGGTTTTAGGTGCTTTACCTGGGACAAGGAGAAGTTTCCCGATCCTAAGGGTATGACAGCTAGCCTGCATGCTGACGGTATGAAGGTGGTGGTCATCATAGATCCAGGAATCAAGATTGACTTTGACTATGAAGTGTTTACGGCAGCACTAGAGAAGGACTACTTCTGCAAGCGTGCTGACGGCGGCTACATCAAGGGGAAGGTCTGGCCTGGCGATTGCTACTTTCCTGATTTTACCCGACCAGAAGTACGTGAGTGGTGGGCTAGTCTCTACAAGGAACTCATCCAGGACATAGGCATAGATGGTGTCTGGAATGATATGAATGAGCCCGCACTATTTGAGGTGGACAGCAAGACTTTTCCAGATGATGTGCGACACGACTACGACGGCAATCCCTGCAGTCATCGCAAGGCGCACAACGTATACGGCATGCAGATGGCAAGGGCTACGCACGAGGGCCAAAAGCAGTGGGCTGGCAACAAGAGGACGCTGACTATTACGCGATCTTGCTACTCAGGTGTGCAGCGATATAGTGCTGGATGGACTGGAGACAATATCGCCTCGTGGGATCACGTGTGGGCGGCAGCCGTACAGTGTACCCGCTTGAGTATCAGCGGCATGTCATTTATCGGGGCTGATGTGGGAGGATTTATCCAGCAGCCCACGGGTGAGCTATACATCCGCTTCTTGCAGATCGGAATGTTCCATCCATTCTTCCGTACTCATAGCTCAGGTGATCACGGAGATCAGGAGCCTTGGTCGTTCGGTGAGCAATACACGGACTACGCCAGGAGCAACATAGAGATGCGCTACAAGCTACTCCCCTACCTCTACACGAGCTTCTTCCAATGTGCGAGCAAAGGCACGCCGTTTCTCAAGCCGCTCGCGTGGGAGTCGCAGACAGACTCGCAGTGCATACATAGCAATGAAGTGACCATCGTGGGCGACCACATCCTTACTGCGCCTGTCATCTCTCCAGATGTCAAAGGGCGCACAGTCTATCTACCTCCAGGTGGCTGGTACAACTACTGGAATGCTGACTATCACCAGGGGGCCGATGAGGCATGGATAGATGTATCTCTGGCGCAAGCTATGATCATGATCCGCGCTGGAGCGGTCATACCGTTCTTCCCGGTACAGCAATACGTGGGAGAGCTTGACTTTGACTACATCGATCTCATCTGCTACTATGCTGAAGAAGAGACAGAGAGTATGTGGTATGAGGATGATGGCAGCACCCTACTGCACGCAGAAGGCGAACGGGTAGTCCACCGCTTCATCACCAGCGCTGACGAACAAGGATACTGGATCCAGCATACCCAAGATGGCGATTTCCCACAGCGAAAATCAGAGCTGCGAATCAGTCTCGTAGGATTTCCTGAAGAGATCTCTATATGTAAGGTAGACGGCAAGGAAGTCAGCGCTCGCCAGGGTGTGCTGCACGTGGACAGTCAGTGCGAGGAGATACGACTACTCTACTAGCTACGTGATCAGGGCATTGCATGGTGGGTACTATGTGACGTCATATTTTGACACAGTATGAGCATGTGATGGCCAGTACGGTATGTGTCGTGAGGCACTTACGTGCAAATGCGTGCGCGTATATCTATGTCGGCTAGCTCAGAAGGCCACAGGTAGGCCCCCGAGTAAAAATCCCTGGATAGTCCTAAGTGAATACATTTGCAGCAAATAAAATATGAGCTCATGCAAAATGTCTATATCCTGTCTGCCGTGCGTACACCTATAGGAAGTTTTGGAGGTGTATTTGCCTCGTTATCCGCTGTAGATCTTGGAGCACGTGCTATAGAGGGAGCTCTGGAGCGCGCAGGGGTATCGCCTGATCATGTCCAAGAAGTATATATGGGCAATGTAGTCCAGGCTAATCTGGGCCAGGCACCTGCTAGACAAGCAGCGCTCAAGGCTGGTCTCTCTGAAAACGTGCCGTGTACGACCATCAATAAAGTCTGTGCTAGTGGGATGAAGTCTATCATGCTCGCTGCTCAGTCCATACAGCTTGGGCATCTTGACATAGCCGTAGCGGGAGGCATGGAAAGTATGAGCAACATCCCGCACTATGCGCCATCACTGCGATGGGGGAATAAGTATGGAGATGCAAGTCTCGTGGATGGTCTTGCTAAGGACGGTCTCACAGATGCCTACAATCACGTGGCCATGGGCGTAGCGGCAGATGAGACCGCCATAGAGTCAGGTATCTCTAGACAAGAGCAGGACGACTATGCCATCTCCAGCTATGAGCGCAGTGCGGCGAGTACGGCTGCGGGGGACTTCTCCAGTGAGATCATCGAGGTCCGTGTCCCGCAAAGACGTGGAGACGATCTGATCATCAGCGAGGACGAAGAGTACAAGAAAGTGAAATTTGAAAAGATACCTACTCTCAGAGCAGCCTTCACCAAAGATGGCACAGCTACTGCAGCTAACTCTAGCACCATCAATGATGGCGCAGCGGCTCTGGTGCTCATCGGAGAAGATAAGATGAAAGAGCTAGGTCTCAAGCCTATAGCCAAGGTCTTGAGCTATGCAGACGCGGCTCACACACCCATGAGATTTACCACTGCTCCTACTATAGCGGCGCCACTAGCAATATCGAGAGCGGGACTCACACAGGACGATATCGATTACTACGAAGTCAATGAAGCCTTCAGCGTAGTGACACTAGCATTTAATAAGAAGCTGGGTATCGATAGAGACAAAGTCAATGTACATGGTGGTGCGGTATCCCTAGGTCATCCACTAGGAGCGAGCGGGGCCAGGATCGTATGCACGCTTGCTGGAGTGCTGCGTCAAAAAGACGGTAAGGTAGGTCTGGCCACACTCTGTAATGGTGGTGGAGGCGCAAGCGCCATCGTCATAGAGCGCTGCTGAGGAGCTCAGCTATGTAATTCTCCTATTGAGCGTTGCTGAGGTCTCCTATAGACTTGATCAGGAATATCCGGGGTAAGTCTCTATGTTATCACTATGGCTTAGCCGCACAGCGGACTGTGCTTAGCGTCTCTATTCGATCCATCATTATCGTGAAGTGAGATTCAATGACCGCTGTGTCAAAATGATAGATCTTCACACGCGTATCCTCCATAGGGATCGATCGAAACTCGGCAATGGGCACCAAATCTTTAGGACCAGGATGGTCAAGTAAGGCATCGTAGTTCATCAGGTGATGATTAAGGAGCGTGTCAGAGAGCCACTATAGGCTCACTGTAAGCTACGATATGCCTGGTGTTGCACAGTAAAAGAACGACCTGATCTCTAGGTAGTTCACAAATCATGATAAATTTCTAACAATCAGCTACTAGCCAGCTCGATAAGCATGGGAAAGTGGTCTGAGCCTACATCTGGTAATCGCTCAAATCTCTTGATCCGTAGATGCCTGGAGCAAAAGACATGGTCTAGTGGAAAGCGTATCCACTTGTGTGTAGGAAAAGTGTTGTACATCCCACGCCCTACCCTGGGATCGCCTAGATCAGTGACTTGCTTAAACTCCCTAGATGTCTGACTCCAAGCCACGTCATTGAGATCGCCTATGAGCAGCTTGGCGTATCGAGAGTCTGCAGCTTCCAGCACATTGGCGGCTCTGAGGATTTCAAGATCCTTGGGCCTGGACGTGAGCGCTTCTCCTGGTAGCGGCGGCTCAGGATGTATGCACATGATCATATACTCTGTGATGTGATGAGTAAGATAGATCTCAAGACTAGGGATCTCTCGCTTCACGAGATGGCGTACCTCGGATCGCTCTAGTGGAATGCGACTCAGGAGCCATATCCCATAAGTGTCATCTCTGATCTCATGGATCTCGTATGGGTAGACCTCACGCAATGCAGATAGGCCATCATACCAGCTCTGATCCGTTTCCATCACGAGTACTAGATCGGGTGACTCAGATCGGACTAGGCGGATGAAGTCATCGTATCTATCATTATCCTGGAAGACATTGAAGACGATGGCGCTCAGGCCATCAGCATCTGTAGTAGATTTCTTAATCTCCGTAGGGTAAATAGATGTAAACGGCATGATCGTGATGAGACACACACACCAGGCCGTGGCTAGACCTGTGAGATACACATAAAATAAGGGGCCATCAGACCACACCCATGGCAAACTAGCCATGAGCAAAGTCAGCAGTAGGCCATAGTACCAGCGAAAATTCATCTGACCTCTGATGATCCAGTGAGTAGATTCACTCATTGCCAATGACACTCCAGCTATGGCAAATACACCCAGAATTATATGAAGGCCAAGCCATAGTTCCATACCGCGAAGATAAAATACCTACTCATGATGATCTCAAAACCCTCATGGTGAAAAAAATTCACACTCTCTCGAACCCACTGGTAGCTGATGTAGTAACACTAGCAAATCACAATTAACTCATCAAAATCATTACATTATGTTACGTTGGACCATCACATTCGTTGTTATCGCATTGATCGCTGCCGTCTTAGGCTTTGGAGGAATCGCTGGAGCCGCAGCAGGAGTCGCCAAGATTCTATTTTACATCTTCATTATACTATTCGTCATCAGTCTAGTCATGTCTCTAGTGAGAAAAGCCTGATATCAAGGGACTGGACAAAAAAAAACCTCTCCCGACCTACTCAGGAGAGGCGCTATGAGCAACACCAGTCAACACATAGCTTTAATCTTAATCATCTACTCTGTATAAGAGTGAACGAGACAAAGGTCGGCAAAACGTGTGGAATCGTATACACGATTCCACACTTATGATTATCCATACCACACTATGAATTCCATTCTGATACAATCGTACAGCTTAGAAAATCGCATAAGTGAACTAGCTGCACAGCTCGAGGCAACTGTCTCTGAAGACTGTGAAGAATATTCAGTGGCATTTGAAAATCAACATGGCAATGGCTTCCTCAAAGGCATCAACTATGACCATGGCATAGCCACCTTTACCTGCGATCTATATCTAGAAGAGGAGCTGGAGATCGTATATCGACTGGGGCGAAGACATCCGATCCTGTTCATGTTTTGTGCAGTAGGTCAATTGGAGGCGCAGACTTATCCTGATGGCATCTCTCAGACGATATCCAATCATGAGGGCCTCATCTTCGCACCACGCGGTGATAATCAATATTCGATTACGATACCAGCGCATAAGCAATGCAACTTTATCATCGTGGATATCATCCGCTACTTATTTCTGCGCAAGATCGAGTGTGACATAGATACAATACCTGCTGAGCTTAAGTCCATGTTTGAAGACACTACGGGTGAGAAGGCTTTCGTATTCTATGATACTATCAGCACTCTGGGTTTGCAGTCTCTGCACAAGGTACTTTACTCAGATCAGACTGGTCTGGAGCGTAAGCTTATGGTAGAGTCTAATTCACTTATGCTGGTCACCAATCTGATGGAGAGATTCAGAAAGAGTCATGGTGATGGCGGCTCTGTGCAGTTCCGTAAATCAGATATCAAGAAAATTAATAGTGCCAAGGATTACATCATAGACCACTTCGAAGAAGAGGTAACTATCAAGGCACTCTCTAAGCACACTGGTCTCAATCCAAATAAATTGCAGAAAGGCTTTAGATTGCTCTTTGATAAATCTGTAAGACAATTTCTGATCACCCTGCGCATGCAGATGGCCCTCAGGATGCTAGACCAGGGCGAGCTGTCAGTCAGCGAAATCGCTCACGCCGTAGGCTACACCAACAAGGGACACTTCAGTCAATTATTTAAAAAGGAATTTGGACTATTACCTAGCGCTTACCAGCAGCGCTCGCCGCATATCCAGTAGACATACACTATTATCTTCATAAATATAAATGAGAGCCCTATCGCACATCGGCGATAGGGCTCTCAGCATATCAGACTTACGTAGAAATATTTAATCCACGGTATAGATGATTTTTTTCATGACACGCTGACCGTCGATCTCTAGAGCCACATAGTAGACACCTGGTGCTTTGTCTAGCAGTGAGACTCTTCCGATCATTCTATCTCCATATCTGTAGAGAAAGGTAGAGCGCACGACTAAGCCATTTTGATTAAGGATTTCTACTGACAGATTCGCAGCATCTGCCCAGTCTTGCAGCACGAGTGAGAGCTCACCGCGAGTAGGATTTGGAGATGCAGTGAATTTGCGCGAAAGCGCTGTCTCCGATGTGGAAGTAATAAAATCTACAAATACATCCTCCTCATATACACAGCCATTAATATCCCGTACGACCACGCTATAGGTTTGATTCCCCTCTAAGTCAAAAAATAATGGATCATCCGTGAAGGTAGTTCCACCATCGATACTATAATCGAAGGGACCTACGCCATTAATTTGATTGATAATTATGGCACCTCTATTACCATCAGCAGTAGCGTCCGTGACGGTCACATCTGCACTGAGCATACACTCAAATGGTAGACAAAAATTAAAGGAGAGTGATGAACCAAATTCGGCACCTTGAGCTAAGATATTCCCCTCTCCATCGATCAATAGGAATTCACCTTCGCCAAATCCACAGCACAGACCATCACCTGCCGAATCAAAAATCGTGAAATTATAACAGCCGTCCTCGACACATATAGTGCTAGATAACAATGCTAGCCTCTCTATACCACCATTACCCTCCGCGATGATTTCTAGAGTCCCTAGATCTTGTATGATCCACGAGGTTTCTGTAGGATAATCATCCGTAAGTATATTAAGTGTCAGACTTTGCTCAGGAACAATCTTCTGGAATCTACCTCTGATCGTATCCGCGAGTGGATTATCATCAGGCCGGTCATTTGGCAAGGTGGTATAGATAAGTACATCATAGCTACCTATGTCTGGTACAGACAGATTGATTGATTCGATTTCTGAAGATAGTGGCGGTATGAATCCATTGTATTGAAAGCGCTGGGTATCCACCTCATTGAGCACAGCCACGATCTGTACGGACGATATACCTCCAAATCCTGTATTGGACAGTAGGACATCAAGTTGCTTTTCATCTCCCGAGCACAGCACATCATTTAGCCCCGTCGGCACTGTAGGAGATACGTCATTGACATTGACTCCCTCCACGTTGGCTCGCAGCGTGTCATTGTCTCTGCGCTCATCTTCTATCTTACTCGTATAGACCAGTAGGTCGACCGATCTATCGGTAATGGTAATTCTATCATTGAAGCTAATAGACCTCGTCTCCCAGGCTGCTAGCTCTGCTGCAATCGTGGTATCAAATGTACCTATACCATCAGCCTCTACTGTGACCCTATAGTTACTTATCGGCTCATCCGTGAGATTCTGGATGGCGACAGTGATAGGCACAGGCTGAGAAAAATCACTAAATGGATCTGGCGATTGCACTACGACAGGTCTTATATCCACGCTATCTTCTGCAAAGCGAAAGGCCGCTGCTCGCGTGCTCCAGTTACTCTGCGTCATGTATTCACCCACATACCAGAATGTCTCTTGATCCACGGGATCCACCGTCATGGAACTGTAATCACCCCATCGCACAGTATTATTACTATTGGCTCCTTCTATGATAGAGCCCTCTGAGATAGTCATCTCTCCCAGCGGATCATCTGCGCGTCTACCCGTAAATCGAAGTCCTGGCTCCGTGACACGACCCAGTACCGAAAAGCCTAAGAGTATATTTCCGTGTCTGTCCATAGATATAGATCCCATAAATCGGTGATCGTCATCAGGTGAGTATGTGCCTTCTTGATAGAGAAACCAATCAGCATCTTCACGTCGCAGCTCCACCCAGCGTATACCACTGAGATTGACGGCTGGATCTACGTCCACAGAAAAATTAAGGACTATGCTCTCGTGATCAGAGAATCTGCGATAGACAGGTCTGTGCATCACGATCTGTGCCAGTACCGATTGAGTCTGCCCATTAGGATTGATGATACAGTCAAATAAGGAACCATTGCACAGCGAAGCATCAAAAGGTGCGAGAGGAATCTCCACGGGACCATTGACAGTCAAGGAAGATACATCAGACCAGTCCAGATCGTACTCCCATATCTCCAGCGCATCAAATCCAGAGCCCCATGCGTCATCACGGATGCGCACCACTCGCAGGGGATCACCAGCTGGCGGCGCCATATCCCCTATCCAGTCGATCGGTGAGGCAACTTGAAATGCTTCATCAGAGGCTGATGTAGTGAACTTAGGAAGTCCTGTACGCACTACGGGAGCACTTGCGGCACCACCGAGAAGCGCTTGCCGATCCACCAGATATACAGGAATATTGGGATCTCCACCTTCATTAGTAGTGATGAAGTAGCTGTCATTCCACTTACCAAACTTGGGGTAATCTGGAAACGACGGTGCTGGTACCGAATACAGATACCAACTGCCCAGCGGAGACTCCGTGGTGGACACAGCCATAAGCATGAGATTACTACCAAACTGGCTAAACTCCGTAATCACCCATCGCTTTGCCTCCTGGTCGTAAAAGATGATGGGATCGCCTATGCCCTGCTGGCCTATTCCCTCCCAGAAGAGAGGTGTGCTGATGATAGGCCCTAGGACCGTACGCCCAGCCTTATCCTTGACGATGATCTGCGTCCCTCCGAGATCATTAGCCGTAGAAATCACGTAGTTCTGCCCCACGCTTCCATTAGGATCTGGAGGGAAGATATTATTGAAGGGAAGGTTGTCCACATTGACCAGCGGCATGAGGACATTGTCATCCCGGCGTGGCGCTTGGCGCAGCGGATCTACACCCTTGGGCAGAGCATCGTGGTTGACAGTAGGCATAGGCACCAGTCCACCAAAGTTTTTTCGCTCGGTCTTGGTTTTCTTTCTTTGAGCTGGCGCTTCATAGTATTCTTGGAGAGGTACCATGCTGCGGAGTTCGGGGCTTTCGCCCAAATATGTTGCCTCTGTATGCATCACATCAGGAAATGGTGACTGAGCAGTGAGCAAGAGACTTGCGGTAGCAGCAAGTAGGATCAGGAGATAAGATTTCATATGGTGTTGGTTGATAAAGACGGCGAATGTACAGATAATTGATGTCTATCATGTAACCTTCTAGGTAGCACAGACGTAATGAGCAATACCAAGACAAAACCAAGGCATCCGATGACCCGCAGAGAATACAATAGCACGGTAAAGAGCAGCTCCGATAAGCTCTATGCCTATGCTCTCAAGCTGACCAGGGATGGTGCAAAGGCTCAAGACCTCGTGCAAGAGAGCTACATCAAGCTATGGGAAAATCGCGAGAAAGTAGCCGTCGACGGCGCTCGACCATTTCTCTACAGAGTCCTCTACAATAAGATGGTGGATGACTATAGGAAAGCAAAGCGTATTTCTCAGCCAGAGATCATGCCAGATCAGCGTGTTGAGGCCGAGGACTACGCTACAAAAGATCTCATACATCGAGCATTGGATCAACTCAAAGAAAATGAAAAGGCTATCATATTACTACGCGACTGGGAAGGATATAGCTACGATGATATATCCGAGACGCTCCATCTCAGCGCATCACAAGTCAAGGTCTATCTCTTCAGAGCTAGAAAAAAGATGAAATCCATCGTGATCAATTTACAAGCAAGTCCACAAGTACAGCAATTATGAAAATCACATCTCTCAACTACGAAAAATACGTCATAGACTTCCTCGAGGGAGAGCTATCATCAGAGGATCATGCGGCTTTTCAGCAGTACCTCTTGCAGCACCCAGAAATCCAGGCTGAGATCAACGATTATCTGACATCACCTCCTGTACCTGCAGCTACCGTAGTATACCCTCATACCAAGCAGCTCCTACGCAAGCCTACCATAAGGATCTGGTGGTTGGGGTTTTTGCTCCTAGGACTTATCGCTCTCAGCGGAGTAGTCTGGTCCTATGCCACAAGCGAGAAGGCGACATACACACCCAGCATGGCTCATCAAGACCAGATGATGGACTCAGAAGATATGACTGACATAGCACCATCAGTCTCTCCAGCCGCTACATCCAGCGCTAACCATCAATCGCTCAAGACTGCTACCGCCGAGATACATACCCAGAGTAGAGATGAGTTTATCCATCAAGATATAGCAACTATCAAGTCCAAGCCTGCCACATCCTCTGATATGACATCGATAGATAGCGACCAAGTCAAGTTAAACAAGAAGCAGACTTACAGCCATGCGATCGCTGATATCGTCGATCATTCACAGAGTTCTGAGTCGACGGAGTCCATGACGCTACAAGCTAATAGGCCTCTTGATGTAAGTAGATCTGATCGACAGCAAGATATAGCTACTGGACCATCTATAGCAACTCTCGACAAACCAGCCCTGCGAAGTGTACACTCAGTATCGACTCTACCCAGTCTCCGCAAAGAGTCTGTCAATACAGTGATGACAGTAACGGCAGATATGATCGTCAAAGAAGACATCCCGCTGGCGGACTATGCCCAAGTTATACCCGAGGTCGCCGAGACACTTGGCAAGGAGACGGAAAGCACTTCGCTCAAGTCTCTTCTACTCCCTCGCACTTTCAGAGATCTAGATGATGAGATAGCGGCACCACCAGCAGAAGACGTCAAGAAGATCTTAAAAAAGAAAAATCGAAGTAAACTCAAGTCTCTCTTTTTACCCAAAGCACTGGCTAGAGCTTAATAGGCACCTACCTACTCATATAATTAATACACTAGCAACTTAAAAACACAGCTAAATCTCACGATCATGAAACAGACAATTACCCTTTCTCTCTTCTTATTGAGCATTGCCCTATCTATAAGCATGAGCGCTCAAGACACCACCAGAGTTATCCGCATAAAAACCAGTGATGGCACCTACGGCGATGAGGTAGAAGTCCGCATCAATGATGGAGTCTATGTCAAAGTCAATGATGAGGAAGAAGTAGATATCAAAATCAGCAGCAAACTGCGATTTGGGATGATAGATCTTGGAGTAGCTACCTACCGCACTCCAGAGACAGGATTTAATCTACCGAGTGAGCTAGACTTTATGGAACAGAGACTCATCAAGTCTACCAATATCAATATCAACCTTGTCCGCCACAGACTACCCTTTGCCAAGGAGAAACTAGGATTTGAATACGGTATCACCATCATGTCCAATAAGTATTTCTTTGAAAATAATTTCCGTGTGCTTGACAATCAAGAGAGCTTCCTCGATGCCGTACAGATCACCGATGAGAATTTCCGTAAGAACCGCCTCACGGCAAACTACCTCGTGATCCCAGTAAACTTTGTCCTCAGGACCAAGCCCAATGATCTCGGCAGTAGTCTCAATATAGGGCTTGGTGGATACGGAGGATTCCTCATGAGCTCCAATCACAAGATCAAGGGTGGAGATCTTGATGGTAAAGTCAAGACTAAGGACAACTTTGGTCTCACGCAATTTGTAGCTGGACTAGAAGCCCGCTTAGGATTTGGCCCTGTCAATCTCTATGCGCAGTATGCACTCACTGATATGTTTCGCCCAGAGCGCGGACCAGAACTGAGACAATTCAACTTTGGTCTGACCATACTACCTTACTAGAACAGCACAAGACATATTCCTTTAGTTTACGTACGACGAGATTCACTTCTGTGGGTCTTGTCGTTGTTTTTTTTACTGATCATCAGTGGTACTACTATTTGTAGTCAGTGCGGCTTATCATGGTCTGAGCTCATGACTGTCTATAAGCCTTGCGCGTGGTCATCACCTCGAGGATCGGCCGCGCCCTCGAGCTCACCGCCCAGACCTACCAGGATAGCATCCACTCGCCCTATGCCGCCACGATGATTGACACTATGCCCCATCTGACCCAGGACATACAGAGTATCCTCCGAGACTTTGCCTCGCTCGTAAAATACCTTATCAGGCGTCCACTGATGATGAAAGCGTCCTGCCTGTACTGCCTCGCTCATGGTCATATCATAGTCCAGTACGTTAATCATCGTCTGGAATACAGAGGTAATAATTGTCGATCCTCCGGGCGTGCCTACGACCATACGCAGTGCACCATCTTGCGAGACCACTGTGGGCGTCATGGAAGAGAGCATACGCTTACCCGCTGCTATGGAGTTAGCCTCATTGCCTACTAGGCCATAGAGATTGGGCGCGCCAGGCTTAGCAGAGAAGTCATCCATCTCATTGTTGAGCAGATAGCCAGCTCCCTCCACCCACACTCCGCTACCGTAGCCTCCATTGAGCGTAGTGGTCACAGACACTGCATTGCCCCATGTATCGACTATGCTATAGTGTGTGGTCTCCTCGCTCTCACGTGGTGATGGTGCTCCAGCTGATATATCAGTACTGGATGTAGCACGCTCTGGGTCAAAGTCTGACATGCGCTGCTGCAGGTAGGCTGGATCGAGCAGACCATCCACTGGCACAGGATAGAAGTCCGCATCGCCTAGGTGCTCGGCCCTGTCAGCGTAGACCCTTCTTTCGGCTTCGATGATGAGGTGCATGGACTCTGCCGACTGGAATCCATAGTCTTCTAGTGGATAAGGCTCCACGAGCTGCAGTAGCTGGCACAGGGCTATGCCACCACTACTCGGAGGCGGCATGCTATGCACCTTATACCCACGGTAGTTGCACTCTATGGGAGTGCGCCATTTAGCACGATAATCATTGAGGTCCTTTCGGACAAAATATTCCTGGATCGGAGCGTCCTTCATCTCTGCTAGGAGATATTTGGCCGAAAGGCCTCCATAAAACCCCTCACGTCCCTCATCGCTGATACGCTGCAGCGTCTCTGCCAACTCAGTCTGCAAGAGTACATCTCCTTCTTGCCACAGTCCATCAGCTTTGATCAGTGGGCAGCTGGCAGGATTGTACTTTCTGAATCGCTCGGCAAGACGATTAAGTCCACCAGCCTCCGCGGCAGTGATCTTGAAACCCTGAGCCGCAAGATCGATAGCAGGCTGCACGAGCAGATCCCACCGCTGGAGTGCACTGAGACTATCATAGAGCTGCACCATACCATCGACAGTGCCTGGTACACCAGCCGATAGATGCCCCTCGCGCGAGAGGCCCTGGATGACTTGGCCGTCATCATCAAGGTACATATCTCTATGCGCGGCTAGAGGAGCTGTCTCTCTGTAATCCAGAGCATATGTGGAACCATCATCATCACGGCCCACCAGGAATCCACCTCCGCCTATGTTTCCAGCAGCGGGTAGCACCACGGCGAGCGCAAACTGGACGGCTACGGCAGCATCATAGGCATTTCCTCCTGCTTCTAGGATCTTGAGGCCCGCCTGAGTTGCTAGAGGATGAGCACTGACGACCATGGCTTTCTCGCTGTAGGCCGTGCGCACCGGAGTGGGCGTATCGATCGGAGTGGTGAGGAGTAGCGTCTGGCTACATCCTAGTAAGAGCAAGAGAGTAAGAAATGTGGCAAGTGGTCTCATGAGCTAAAAGTACTAGCTCAGTCTCAAGTCTTGCCAGTCTTGATGCAATGATCTAGAAGTCTAGGCTCTTCCCGCCGTAGCTAGGGAAGTGCCCATTCATCTGTATGCGAGCCTTGGCGTCTTCGATTTGCTTGATCATGGGTATGATGTGCTGTAGATGCTGGATAACGTAGTCCTGACGCTCCTTCTCGGAGTGAGTGGTGAGCAGCTCATATTTCTGCTCGGCACTGAGTCCTATCTTCTGAGCTAGGTCGTAGACCTTGAATGTGCGTCCCACGATGATGGTCTTGTCAGCTTTGATCAGTTCCTGAAATCGCAGCACGAGCGCGTGGATCTGATCGTTCTTAAATGCATCACTGATCGGATCGTCATCTACTGCTGCCGTCACTGCCCCTGCGTAAAGCTTGCCTTCTACAGGATTGACTACGTCAGTGAGACGTACTTTCTTGAGACCTTTGACGGTCACGTCCATCTTTCCATCCTCATAGGTCTTGACAATCTGACTGAGAATCATCCGAGTGCCATAGGGCATGATCTTGCCATCCATGTAAGGCACTATGACAAAGCTGCTCTCATCATCATGGCACTCCTGCATCATCTGACGATAGCGTGGCTCGAAAATGTGGAGATTGACTGTCTCGCCAGGATAACTGACCAGCTCTAAGGGGAATATCGGCTCTATCATATGGGTATAACGGATGAGCCGCCTGCATAGTTTGGTATGTCTACTGTGCAGACTTGATGGATAGAAATATCCTTATCGTCTATTACATATGCTAATTGAGGCAGAGCGCATACTCTAGCTCACCCAAGTATATCAGACGATCTACTTCCTGCTCTGCTATGTGACCAGACCATATGCGAGACCATATGGCATCATTGAATAGGACTTGATCATACTCCAAGTACTCCTGAAACTGATAGAGTATCTCTATGCTCCAGTCTACACTGCTCATATAACTCAGATGAAACCAATCATGCCGATCTCTAAAGCGGTGCAGCATCTGCTCGGTCCAGTGGATAGCGTCATTGCTAGTGATTCCCCAGACCACGAGCCGATCACCATATTCGTTGGCATCACCCAGTCCGCCCCATATCCACTGATCTTCAAATGCTGCGATCAGCTCCTCCGACCATGGCAGAGAATCATTGAGAGATAGAGAGTGCCAGTCCCACTGGTCACTGTACTGCCGTATGAGCTCGATGGACCAGGGTAAGTAGCAATTTTGACTGAGCAGTTTCCAATCCATATCGCTTGCTGCCTCGAGCTCAGCTACAGTGTGATAGCTAAGCTCTGGATGATCATTGTATGATTCTATATGGCTTATTATCCAATCGATCTCTTCAGAGCTCTCAGAGACCTGATCCCCTAAGCTTGACGAGGAGTACTCACTCATCTGACTCAGATAAGGTGCCAAGCGGTGATAGAATCTGAGCCGGATGCGCGTATCGTCGTAGATGGCTGGAAGATTAGCCAGTTCCTTCCACTGCACTCTGTCCTCCAGTTGCTCAAGCAACTCCACGGACCAGGGAATGGCAGGATTGAGATTAATCCACTTGGACTCCTTCTCATGATCTCCAGCACCAAAGTCTAGATAGTCCTGAAACTCGAGTATGAGCTCTGCACTCCATGGCAGCACTTCATTGAGACTGACGAGCTCCCAGTCTAGGACATCCTTATGCCTGCGCAGCAGATCGATAGAGAGAGGGTACTTAAGGCAGATACGTTCTAGAAACATATCGTAGTTGTCAAGTAGAAAGTCAGTCTGTAATCTTGGATCGTTCATAGGCATATGATATGGGAGTATCAGATGATTCTATGCGCAAGATAAGGAAGATTACATATCTAAAAAACTATAATGTGTGAAATTTATCATAAATTTTTTACTCTATCCTAGATGACTACATATGTCTACCTACATATATATGAGCTTTCGCACACTTATATGCTTCTCTGGTATGCGCATAGATTGGACGATGATAGCTATGGTGCATCATAGTTATCTCCCCACTGAATCACTATCACAGATGTGCTGCCTCAGGCACTGCATATCGCTAAGCCCTAACCAAATAAGTGCCATACTGCTATCACGCTTGGGGTCATGTGAGCTATTGTCAATTACCAGTCAGAGGTGAGCTGCTTCTCTCAGATCTTGGGATGTCTGCCTATCTTCGTTACTTTACATCATGAATATGATCGACATCTCTTCTCTGACTAAGCTCTACTACACCATAGGTGAGGTGGCTGAGATGTTTGATGTATCCACCAGTCTCATCAGATACTGGGAAGGCGAGTTTTCTAATCTTCGTCCTATGAAAAATAGGAAAGGAGATCGAAGATTTACCAAAGAGCAAATCCAGGAAGTCTCCCTGATATATGACCTGGTCAAGGTCAAGGGTTACACGCTAGAGGGCGCCAAAAATGCTCTGATCGAGGAGCGGCATGCCGACAAGCGCAAAAAAGCTCTTCTCAAGCAACTGATGACACTACGCAAGGGGCTCCTAGATCTTCGCGAGCGACTGTAAGGCAGTGTGCTGAGGCGGGCCGCATCTCTTTATTTTCTATGTTGGTATGAGCTCATGCTCAGGATCTCGCTGCACTGCGCTAGGTCGGCATCGTCATTACTAGCCAGTACAGTGATGCGACTAGGAGGTGATGACTCGAGATGCTCATAGAACCATGCCCTGTAGCGTGTATCCAGATTACTGGTTGGCTCATCCAGCAGCACAAGTCGGGAGTCAGTATACAGCGCCAGACCAAGTAAAAATCTCTGTAGCATTCCTGAGCTGAGCTGTCTCAGTCTCTTTCCCCTATGATCAGCGAGCAAGCAGGTATCTAGCAGTGCTGCTGAAGACATGTCATCGCGCAGTGGTCTGAAGCTCGCATGATAATCCACCATCTCCTGCAGGGTAAACTCTAGAGGAGGAGTGATATAGGGCGCCGCATAACTCAGCTGGGTGGGAATGTCATCAAGCTCTACGGCCTCACCGCCTTGTGATTTCCATAGCAGTTTGCCTTCTGTGGGTGTCACCATAGTAGATAGCATACGCAAGAGCGTGGACTTACCGCTGCCGTTGGCACCAGCGACACCATATATCTTATCAGGTAGGAATGTAAAATCTAGATGACGTATGATCCAGTGGGAATCATAGCGCTTGCCTATACCATCAAGAGTGAAATCCATTTTGTGGATTCTTGGGTCTATAGCCTTTCATGATACCACGCTCAGATCTATGCAGAAACTCGAGGATGCTCGTTTTTTCATCGCAGTCTGGGATACTACTCTCGATCTCAGCTATGCTCTTCTTGAGATTGTGTCCCTTGATAAACAGGTATCTGTAGATATCCTGGATGCGATGTATCTGCTCTGTAGTGAAGCCTCTGCGCTTGAGTCCCACACTGTTGACACCTACAAAGCTCAGCGGCTCGCGAGCTGCTTTTACATAGGGTGGCACGTCCTTGCGTACGAGCGATCCACCGCCTACCATGCTATGCCTGCCTATATGTACAAACTGGTGCACCGCAGCCATACCACCGAGGACGGCATACTCTCCTACTTCTATGTGTCCTGCGAGGTTGACATTATTAGCGAGTATACAATTATTATGTATGACACAATCATGTGCTATGTGAACGTAAGCCATGATGAGACTCTGCTCTCCTATGTAGGTCTTGTAATTGGCTCGCGTGCCGCGATTGAGCGTACAGTACTCACGGATGATCACATTGTCTGCGATCTCAAGGATGGACTCTTCTCCATCAAACTTCAGATCCTGCGGCACTCCACCCAGGACTGCTCCAGGATAGATCTTACAATTTTTACCTATGTGGGTATGCTCTAGAATACTGACATTGGGGCCGATCCATGTACCATCACCGATGGTGACGTTTTTGTCTATGGTGACAAAGGGTGAGATGTGCACATCCTTCCCGATCTTGGCTTCTGGGTGAACTACATTGAGCTGCGTCAAGGTGCTGGACTTCATTTGCGTTTCAGTATCTGTGCCGTGAGTTCTCCTTCTGACACGATTTTATTGCCTACATAGGCGGTACCATACATGTGGCATATACCACGTCGCACGGGAGTGAGAAGCTCCATTCTGAGTATGAGAGTATCGCCAGGAGTAACGAGATGCTTAAACTTGAAATTATCAATCTTGATGAAGTAAGTATCCCAGTTACCTGGATCTTCCTGCTGCGAAAGTACGAAAACGCCACCGGTCTGAGCAAGGGCCTCAACTTGTAGTACTCCTGGAAAAACAGGATTGCCGGGAAAATGTCCTTGAAAGCAGCTCTCTGTGCTCGTGATGCACTTTGTACCTACTACAAAATCGTCATTGAGCTCGACGATCCTATCCACGAGCAAAAATGGATAGCGATGCGGTATCAATTTCTTGATTTCCTCGGCATTCATCACAGCTGGCGCATTGGGATCTATCTTGGGTAGGCCGCGAAGCTTCTTGTGCTGGCGATAGATGTCTTTGAGCATTTTGGCGAAAGCCACATTGCTGGTGTGTCCTGGCTTGCGCGCTACGATCTTGGCTTGCAGCGGTCTGCCAAATAGCGCTAGATCACCTATCACGTCCAGCAGCTTATGTCGCGCTGGTTCATTCTTGTACTTGAGATCAGTATTATTTACGATGCCCTCGCCATCGACTTTCACTTTGGGCTTACCCAGCTTGGCGGCGAGGCGATCGAGTTCGCTTTCTTCGAGGACCTTATCGGCTATGACGATACTATTATTGAGATCGCCTCCTTTGATGAGGTCCTGGTCTAAGAGATACTCCAGCTCATGGACAAATACGAATGTCCGGCACGGTGCTATGTCACTTTCATAGCGCTCGAGTGTCTCTAGTCGTGCATATTGCTGCCCGAGGACATGACTCTCAAAGTCTATCATCACGGTCACTTCGAGTTGATCACTCGGGTAAGCGGTGATTTCCGTACCTGTCTTTTCATCTGTATATCTGATAGGATCGGTAATCACAAATATCTCTCGCTCCTCCTCCTGATCCAGTAGACCCACGGACTTGATGGCGTCTACAAAGGGTGCCGCACTACCGTCTAGGATAGGTACTTCTGGACCATCTATGGTAAGCAAGGCATTGTCCACTTGCAGTCCCGCGAGTGCTGAGAGCACGTGCTCTACAGTACTCACTGTGGCATCCTGTAGAGCTAGTGTAGTCCCACGGCGCGTAGAAAAGACCTTTCCTACGTCTGCGACGATGATGGGCTGATCCTCCAGATCAGTACGCTGAAATCTGATGCCGTGACCTGGCTCAGCTGGATGCATGGTAAGGCTTGCCTCCTTACCAAGATGAAGTCCTATGCCACTGATGGTGACGGATGAGTTCAGCGTATGCTGGGTCTTGTAGAGATTCATGCTTCTGATTTGAGCTGCTTCAGTTCTTTTTCTAGTCGGCGGATGGTACGCGCCATGTCTGGCAAATTCTTATAGGTCGCAAACAGTCTCCAAAATGTGCCATAGTCTATGGCGGGTGCTCCTATGAGGCGACTGTTTTCTTCTTTTACATCATTGTTGACACCTGCCTGAGCGCCGATCATGGCGCCGTCAGCAACTGTGAGATGCCCGGCAAATCCTACCTGACCGCCAATCATACAGTTCTTACCTATACGAGTACTTCCCGCTAGACCTACCTGAGCTGCCATGGCTGAGTTTTCTCCGATCTCCACATTATGCCCTACTTGCACAAGATTATCGATCTTCACTCCGCGACGCAGCAAGGTGGAGCCTATCGTGGCTCGATCGATGACACTATTGACGCCGATATCCACGTGATCTTCGAGGATCACATTACCGATCTGAGGTATCTTGACAAATTCGCCAGCGTCATTTTGCGCAAAGCCAAATCCCTCGCTGCCGATCACCACACCCTGATGGAGCTTACAGAAATCGCCGATGACGGTCTTGCGGGCAAGCTTGACGCCTTCGGATAGGATGCATTGCTTACCTATGATCACATCCTCACCTATATGACAGTGACTGCTGATGATGGTACCAGCCCCCACCTTGGCACCACGAGATACGATGGTATATGCCTGGATACTCGCGCCAGGTGAGACATCGGCCTCGGGATGGATGATGGCTGTCTCATGGATCTCTCCGTCAGCCCTTTCTACGGAGTCAAATTGCTTGAGTAGGGACTGTACGCTTGCGTACACGTCGTCCACGCGCACGAGAGTAGGAGTCACTGGCTGGCGCGGTTCCCAGCTCTTACTCACCAGCATGATAGACGCCTGCGTGGTGTAGGCAAAGTCCTCATATTTTGGGTGTGCAAGAAAGGTGATAGTGCCAGGTTTTCCTTCTTCGATTCGACTGGGAGCGGATACAGTCGTTTCAGAATTTCCCTCTACCGTACCGTCTAGAAGTGAAGCTAATTGTGCTGCGCTGATTTGCATGATCCAAAGGTACGAGCCAAGGCACAACTGCAAGCTATCTTACCTTTGATCTATGCCCAATCTCGAGTATGCATGGACAGGAAGCCTGGGAGGTCAGATAAGCGCGCTATCATCCATAGACTCTCACGAGTCCACGAGACTCGCGGAGGGCAAATGTCAGTACGTCTCCACGAGTCCTGCTGAAAACGAGAATCTCTGGTCTGCACGTCATCGCGTACTGGATCCAGATGACCCAATACGCGCACTGCGTCTACCGCTCTCCCTTGTACCACTCGATCTAGATGAAGCACTTGTAATCACTGCACTCGAGGCAAGATCCGAGCATAGAGCGCGACTGCATATCAAGCCTGCCGCTCTGGATGCATCGAGACCATGGCAAGTTACCAATAGTGCAGCTATTTACACTCGACTAGATGCCTACTATGATCAGCTCCAAGCTGTACGGTCAGATCTGCAGCGAGTGGCGTCCTTATCAGAAGCCACAGTCTATGCTGGAAAGGACAAGCCCGAAGGCTTCACTGAGACCATCATACCATCCACAGCTGAGGTGTGCCCACCCACGAGCTGCGGTATCATGGCCTGGATCACAGCACCGTCTGACAGCTCCATGCGCCGTCTGCTACTGGCGCTGCATGACGCCGATACGGCAGCTCGTAGTAACGTGGAGCGGCAGACTGCTCAGCTCTATCAGCATCTTGCAACAGAGCTGCTAGGTTGCCACTGCTCCGTCCCTCGGCCTGGTGTATACATGCTCGATGTTGCCAGTAGAAGCGACGGTATCATCTCGCATCATCGTGTGAGACACTCTACTGCTTCCACGCTGCTGGGAGAGCTCAGGTTGCTGATGTGA
>JAHDBH010000123.1 GCA_020630495.1 Saprospiraceae bacterium | reverse complement strand
TTCACTTGGTGTTCCACTAGAATTGTATGCCACACCGATGGATATACCATTATCGGATTGTCCTGTGGAATCACTCGCTCTCACAAGTTTTTTAAATTCTAATTACTCTTCTGGTGTCGGTGAGGTCTATTGTTACTATCCCTTGGAGTGGTTTGCGAGAACGGATGAGCTCATGATCATTGATCACTCGATCAGTAGATTTGACGAGAGAGTAGAGCATCACGGCGATATCGTATTTGGCACAGCATTTCGTGGACTGACTGAATGTATAAGCTATGGAGTACAAAATCAAAAGTTTAAATATTTTCACAATAGATGGGCTCCTTGCGGTCTGCTCAGCGTAAGTGAAATTGAGCTTGAGCTTAGCTCCAATGTGAAGTTGCAATGGCATACCGCAGGAATAGCGTCAGATGGATATTTCTCTATCGAGTACTCGCGTGATGGATCTGATTTCTATAGGTTGCACACTATGAGATCAGCGGGCGATCGCAGCTCAGAATTTACTTATGAGTCGCACTTGGAGTCGGGCTACTACCGAGTCACCTGGATAAGTGACGACGAGGACTATGAGTCAATATCGTCTAATGTGATTTACTACAGAGCTGCTGGCAGTAATGAAGTTTTTTGGCATCAGGCCGGTAATCAGCTGATCGTGCTCCACTCAGACCTCAGCAATATTTCTCAAATTACACTTTATGATGCATTGGGTCGGGCGATCGCAAATCAGATACATGTGCTAGGTAGCCAGAGTCAACTGGATATATCGCATATTCCGACGGGTCTATATTATATGGTTCTTGAGTCGGAAGCGGGATTGCGTGTAGAGACTGTTGTGGTGGGGAGATAAGGTATAATAAATTCTAGATTAAGAGACAATTCACTATATCTCGACAGCCAAAGATGCCGACGATAGGTGGGCCTGCCGACCGCAGAGCAAGGTGGGGCTATTGAATAGTAAATGAACCTAGCCTCAAAAGACCCTTTTCACCCCAGCTCCCGCACCCCGCGCACCACATAGTCAGCAGCAGCGGAATCAGGGTAGCGCTGTGGATGTATCCAGCATGTGTCTAGACCGTAAGCCTTGCCGCCTTTGATATCGCTGGTGAGGCTATCGCCCACGATGAGGACGGAGGAGCGTGGGGTTCCTGTTGGTATTTTGGCGAAAGCCACATCATAGAATTCACTGCTAGGCTTAGCGTATCCTATCTCGTCTGAGACGGTAATATCATCAAAGTATTGCGTCCATCCCAGGTGGTCTATGCGGCGTCGCTGGATTTCTCGCAGACCATTGGTCACTATGGCGAGGTAGTGTGTAGTGTGGAGGCGGCGGAGGAGATTTTCTACTCCTTCGATAGGTGCTGTATGGCGCAGGATGCCCTCGAGATAGTCATCATTGGCTTGGAGGGGGTCATCTAGCGGCCAGCCCTGTTGATCGTAAAATTCTTTAAATCTCAGTGCGCGGATATCATCTGCGGTGGCTTGCTTATTTTCAAATTTTCGCCAGAGAGCGCTGTTGATTTTTTCGTAGGCAGGGTAGTGCTCAGCTGTCTGTGTGATCCCATGCGAGAGCAGAAGATCGGCAAATGAGGCCACAGACGATGCGTGAAAATCTGTGAGCGTATTGTCAAAGTCAAACAAGATGGCCGTGTAGGCAGAAAGATCTGGCTTATTTCTTTTCATGGTGCTTGGCTTTGATATTGAGACCCCAGTTGTACCGTATAGAGATATATCGCACAACCACGATCACGACCATAGCACAGATCATGGCGATGGCTGGATCTACGGCAATCTTGAGCAAGCTTACATAGACGATGCCACCCATGACGCAGGCAGTCGCGTAGATTTCTCGTCTGAAGATCAGAGGCTCTACATTAGCCAGCACATCTCGGATCACTCCCCCGAAAACCGCAGACACGGATCCCAGCATCACTGCCACCGCTGGCGATAAGCCCGCATCGAGAGTTTTCTGAGCACCGAGCACTGTGAAAAGGGCAATTCCGATCGTATCCATGAGGAACAGACTGCGTCGAAGACGCAACAGCGATCGACTGAATAAATACGAGATCGGCAAAGCCAAAAATATCACGTAGATATAGACGTCCGTGGTGAGCCACCCCACGGGCAGCGAGCCTATGAGTAGATCGCGAAGTGTACCGCCACCCACGGCGGTGACGATTCCGAGCACGAGTGTGCCTATGAGGTCAAAGTCTTTCTTGATGCCAGCGGTGATGCCACTGATGGCAAATACAAGCGTGCCCGCGAGGTCGATGAATGTGATCCAACTCATGTGCTAGGCAAAGAGTTGCTCCAGGAGATCTTCCACATTGCGGAGAGAATGGACTTGAATGCCTGCTGCGCAGTCTCCAGGTTGATTTTTGCGCGAGAGGTAGATCTCGTCCATATTCATGCGTTCGGCTTCGGCGACGCGGGCTTCTGCTTTTTGCACGGGACGTATCTCGCCGCTGAGTCCTACTTCACCAAAGAGGCAGATGCGCTTAGAGACTGGGATGTCATTGAGCGACGAGATGATGGCAGCAAGCACGGCTAAGTCGAGACCTGGATCTTGGACGCGTATGCCACCTACTATATTGAGAAATACATCGCAGCTGCCGAGCGGCAGGCCGCATCGTTTTTCGAGTACTGCGAGGAGCATGCTGAGACGCTTGGCATCATATCCTGTGGAGCTACGCTGCGGTGTGCCATACACGGCGCGGGTCACGAGCGCCTGGCACTCGATCATGAGCGGTCGCTGGCCCTCGGTGAGGATACCGATGGTATTGCCGCTCAGGCCGCTGTTTTCGTCACTGATGAGGAGCTCGCTGGGATTGTCTACGGCGCGGAGGCCTGTGCTGAGCATCTCGTAGACGCCGATTTCTTGTGTGGAGCCAAAGCGGTTTTTGTGACTGCGGATCATCCTGTAACTATTGTGCCGCAGACCTTCGAAGTGTAGGACTACGTCCACGATATGTTCTAGGAGTTTGGGGCCGGCTATGTTGCCCTCTTTGGTGATATGGCCTATGATAAGCACCGTGCGATCATACTGCTTGGCGTAGCGCTGCAGCTGCGAGGTACACTCGCGGATCTGGGTCACCGTGCCTGGAGCGCTCTCCAGTGAGTCCAGGCGCATGGTCTGTATGGAGTCGACGATGAGTAGATCGGGCTCGATCTTCTTGGCTTGCTCTAGCACGGTAGTGAGATCAGTGTCATCTAGTATATAACACGCAGGATTATCGATCTGCAGTCTGGTGGCGCGGAGCTTGAGCTGCTGCTGGCTCTCCTCGCCACTGGCATAGAGCACCTTACGACCAGTAGGCCGTGTGAGCTGCAGCGATAGAGTAGACTTACCTATACCTGGCTCACCAGCAAGCAAGATCACGCTTCCAGGCACCATACCTCCTCCGAGTACGCGGTCAAGCTCCTGGTCATGAGCGCTGATGCGATCTAGGGGCGCTTGATTGATCTCTGTGATTGCAGTGGCCTTACTTGCCACACGAGTGACCACCTTGCCTGCGGACTTGCTTACGATCTCTTCTTGAAAACTGTTCCAGGCACCGCAGGAAGGGCACTTGCCTATCCACTTGGGGCTATCGTAGCTGCACTCTTGGCAGATATATATGGACTTTGATTTCACGCTAGATACGAGGGGAAAAGAGGGTGAAAGAAATTTTTTTCCAGAAAGTGTGACCTAGGTGCTAGTTCAGTGTCTTAAGGATAGATGTTTTACAACGAACAGTTATAGAAATCGCTGACAAAGGTCAGAATTTCAAAGCAACAATTCTCATTTCTAAGGCAAGAATGTAGATTGTTTTCAATTGGTTTTTTGGGGTTATGCAGGGTGTTCAGTTCTTACTGGCACCCTGTTCTTTTTTGCCTACACCCCAGTACATACGACAAGATCGCAGACGCCCTGGCTCCCAGGACACCTGCGATCCGCCGCAGACCTGATCTAGCTGATCCTGCTAGGAAGGATCATTTTGAGTTCTGGAGAGATCATACCAGTCCAGCTTTCTGCTGACCAGCATCACTACGCTGAGTATCACAAATAGTCCCACACTTCCCACCAGCAGAGCATAGTCCTCCAGCGAGAGGAGTACATACACATAGGCGAAGATGAATATCATCAGCCCCACGAGCAGGAGCAGCGCGCGAGTGTGCTTAAACACTGGTGCCGTATAAGCTGTGAGGACTAGGATATGTGCTGCTGCTGCGATCGCATAAGCAGCCGCAAAGCCCACGTGCTCACTCAGCGCGAGTAGCAACAAGAAGAACAGACTGAGATTGAGTCCCACTAGCACATAGCGCAGTGGATGGATACGCATGCGCTTACCGATCTCAAAGAAGAAATAGATGAGAAAGATAAATGCTACCACGAGGAAGCTGTACTTGATGGCGCGCTGATTTTTGCTATAGAAATCTACAGGCTGTATGAGCTCTACACCCACACCTGTACCGCCAAATCCATGTGTCGCATCCAGCCATACTTGCGGATAGCTGCGATTGAGCGAGTGAATCTGCCATGCGGCGGTGAATCCCTGGTCGCTTACAGTGCGCTCATCGGGGGTAAGATATCCTGTAAACTTGGGCGACGGCCAGCTAGAACTCAGCGCAAAGTCATTTGTCTTGGCAATCGGAGTGAAGTAGATGCTCTTAGTCCCTTTGATCGCCAGATCCGTGGTGAAGCTGTACTTGCTCTCCTCTGGACTCAGCTCGAGCGATGCATGGATACCCTGTCGACTACCGCTCGGCACACCCGCGCGCGTCTCCTGGGGCGAGCCATTCCACTCTATAAGTACGCTACTGTCTATACCTCGCAGGTCGCTGATTTCAATGACTAGAGAGGCGCGATCATAGTGTACAGTGCTGTAGCTGAGGTCAATTTGCTCCAGCTCTGCTAGGTCAAATGTCCCAGATAGTCCCAGCTCTGCCTCGTAGATGATCACGTCAAATATTCCTCGATGCAGCGTCTCATCCGCGAGCTCGCCCGTGATCTTGAGATCTTCAGGAAGCAGCGTGATCACATGTGATCTGTAGGTGACCTTATCGTCTTTGTCTTGATAGCGGGAGGTGATAGGGATACTCAGGTACGGACCTGCCACAGTCTGCGCACCGCCTACCATGCCTGAGATATCCATCTCTGCAGCCGACTGATAGTTTTGCCGTTCGTAGATAAGGCTCCGCACCATATTCTGTGGGATGAGCATGAGCAGTAGGAGAAAGAGTATGACCATGAGCTTAACCGCCAGCGAACTGGCTATCCAGTGCGTAAAGCGCTCGTAAGTGGTAGGTGATTTTTCAGACATAGCGTATTGGGCTGAGGTGAATGATAAGTGAACGCAGACAAAGATGAATAGGTGCTCGGTGTTCCTGCCGATGGAGTGAGTATTTGAGCGTAGCGGATGAGTATGCGTGCAGGACGAGCAGATTTTTACTATATACGTCATTTTGGCGGGCCCTTTCGGGCAAATGCGTCACTTTGACAGCTTTTTTTGCTTTGTGGTGACACATTTGGCGCTTGACGCCCTTTGGAATGCTGATTGATCTATGGGTGGTGTATCACAATTATCGATCACTCACACACGTAAACCACCAGATCATGGAACACAAGAAAACATACCAGAAAGGAAGACTATATCCCTGGAATCTCGATCACCTCATCAATGAAGTGCTCAATACTAATCTGAGCGATGTAGTCAAGACACAAGGTGACTTCACGCAGCGTACTCCACCTGTGAATGTCATAGAAGCAGACGATTACTTTAAGCTAGAAATGGCTGTACCAGGACTCAGCAAAAAGGACATCCATCTCAAAGTCGATGGCGACATCCTTACCCTTTCATCCGATGTAAAAGCAGAGGATAGCGAGGGCGAAAATGTCAAGATCAGACAATTTAGCTTCGGGACATTTAGTCGTACCTATAAGCTACCCAAGAGTGTAGATCGCTCTGCGATCAAGGCTCACATGTCACACGGAATCCTCACCGTCACCCTACCCAAGAAAGAAGATGAGGCTCCGATCAATGTAGAAATTTCGTAAATCAACATAAATATCAATCACATGAAACCAGTACGATATAATAGCGTCAACACACATGCACCTGCTGTAGGCAGTTTCTTTGATGACTTCTTTAGCAAGAATCTTACAGACTTTTTTGGAGCTGATCAGCGCAGCACTATACCTGCGGTCAATATCCGCGAGACGGATGATGACTTCACCGTAGAGCTAGCCGCTCCTGGTCTTAAGAAAGAGGATTTTCACATCAATATCGTGGAAAATCACCTAGAGCTATCTGCTCAGAAATCATCTGAAGAAAGCGATACCGCAGGTACATACAAGCGCAGAGAATTCAGCTACTCCACATTTACCCGCAAGTTTTTCTTGCCACGAAGCGTGGATCGCCAAGCAATCTCTGCTGCATACACCGATGGCGTACTAGCCGTCACACTACCCAAGCGCGAGGAGGAAAAAACCATCACTCGCACGATAGAAATTAGTTAGTAGTTTCTCGTCATGAGAACCGTCGACAGAGCCCTTCCAGTATACTGGTAAGGGCTTTT
>JAHDBH010000122.1 GCA_020630495.1 Saprospiraceae bacterium | reverse complement strand
CTACCTACATCCCAGATCCCACTGACTGAACACATCAGCATTGGGGAAGCAATTACCTGATGGTAGCGCAACGGGTAGATAGCGATCGAGCTCATGATCATACAGCGCCTTCTCGATGAAGACCGTGATCTGATCTATTTCCTCCTCTGATAGATTGAGAGGAGTGAAGAATGGACTCAGTTGGTCCTGACTAACCATATCATTTTCTGAGACACCCTCATTGAAGTATTCTACCACTTCACGGACACTGCTCTTGCTAGATCCGTGGAGGAAATGCTCATTGCCAAACTGATTATACAGCTGCGGTACTCTGAAGGCACGCATATCCTCCTCGCGCTCAGTGAATGATCCGCGTCCAAGATTCTTCTTGTCATCTACGCTTGTGAATAGCGCATCTGGGTGCTGCCAAAGATCTTTAGCGCCTACCGCATGGAAGCTATCTCCACCGAGATTTGGACCATTGTGACATCGTACACAGCCAGCCTTAGCGAAAAATAGGGTTGCACCAGCCTTCTCATCTGGTGTCATAGCCTCTACATCACCACGGAGGTAATGCTGAAAATCTGCCTCACTCGTCGTGAGCGCTCGTAAGTAAGCGCTGAGCGCTAGAGCAAGTGTGAGCTTGCTATATCTTTCTTCCTCATCAAATTCTGGAAAAGACAGATCAAATAGTTCTTTGTAGCCAAGCTCCTCTGCGAGCTCCTTGTCGATATCCATGCGGTGTAGCGTGACACCTTCTATGTTTTGCGACTCCATGGCTTCGTAGCCTAATGCATTGACTGCTGTCTCTGGATTATTTCTCCATTGTTCCTCAAAGTCCACATTGAGACCACCAGCACCAAACTGCCCATTCCAGAGAGTATTTGACACAAAGGCGGTATTGAGTACGCTCAGTGGTCGGATTCCCTGAGCATCTATCTGATTCTCAGCATAGCCACCATTGAGCTGACGATCTTCACCAAACTCACCGAAGCCTATACCACCATCAGCGATGCCTTGAGCGCGTCCTGGTCTGAAGCCGCGATCCGCCACATGGCAGCTTGCACAACTGTAAGTACCGATTCCCACCGTATGGAATGCATCCGTAGCCAGACCCGTCTCATGGAACAGCATCTGTCCCAGATCTACCTTAGTCTGGGTGAGCGGATTGCGAGGGTCCTGCGGTATGGCAGCATAGTCAGTCTCACGTGGAAGTATATAGTGATCTACTGTCCCATCAGGACTGGTACTCGCGATCAACTCCATCAACTGGGTGTCCACGTCAGGAGTGTCGATTTCGTGCCTGCAGGACATTAGTAGTGCTGCACAGCATATTGTTGCTATGGAAATTCTGATATGCATGGGTTTGACAAGCGTCTCATACAAAGATAGTGTGCTCTCCGTAAACCAGACGACCTATCTATAATATTGAGAGCACTTTAACGGTTCGCTCCTATGTGATATTTTTACCTTGTCAGCTTTGCATCATATTCTCGCAGTACAGAAGCGATGATATCGCAGCACTCTTCTAGCTGATCCTCTGTCATCACGAGTGGCGGTGCAAATCTGATGATATTGCCATGAGTGGGCTTAGCTAGTAGGCCTGCATCCCTCAGACTCACGCAGATGTCCCAGGCAGTCTTGCTGTCTTCTGTGTCATTGATTACTACAGCATTGAGCAAGCCCTTACCACGCACGAGTGATGCTATATCTGTGCTATCGACCACCTCTTGCATACGCGCTCTGAAGCGGGCTCCTAGGGCAGATGCGCGCTCAGCGAGAGCTTCATCACGTACGATCTCTAGAGCTTCCATGGCTACTGCACATGCCAGGGGGTTTCCCCCAAATGTACTTCCATGCTCACCAGGCTTGATACAGAGCATAATCTCATCGTCTGCAAGCACGGCCGATACAGGCATCATACCACCACTCAGCGCCTTACCCAGTATGAGGATGTCTGGCTTGATCTCTGGCTGATGTCCGCAGCTTTTTTCACAGTTACAGTTGCCGCAGGTAGCCAGCAATTTGCCCGTACGGGCTATCCCAGTCTGTACCTCATCAGCTATAAAGAGCACCTTGTACTCCTCACACAGCGCCTTTGCCTTAGCGAGGTAACCGTCTGAGGGAACCACCACGCCTGCTTCCCCTTGGATGGGCTCTACTAGGAATCCTGCTACGTTGGGATCACTCAGAGCTGTAGACAGCGCATCTAGATCATCATAGGGTATGATCTCTATACCAGGCATGTACGGTCCGTATTCATCGCGTGCATCTGGATCTACACTCGCGCTGATCACTGCGAGTGTGCGGCCGTGAAAGTTCTGCTCCACAAACACAATCTTGGCCTGATGCTCTGGCAGACCTTTCTGCTGATAGGCCCATTTACGACAGAGCTTCATGGCAGTTTCTACGGCCTCCACACCGCTATTCATAGGTAGTACACGGTCATAGTCAAAGTACTCTGTCATGTACTTTTCAAATGGTCCTAGCTTATCATTATAAAAGGCACGAGACGTCAGGGTCAGCTGCTCCGCTTGTGACTTCATCGCATTCACTAGTCGCGGATGACAATGACCCTGATTGACAGCAGAGTAGGCCGAGAGAAAATCATAATAGCGCTTACCCTCTGGATCCCAGACATAGACCCCATCACCACGCGAGAGCACCACGGGTAGTGGGTGATAATTGTGCGCTCCATACCGATCTTCGAGCTCCATGAGCTTCATCGAATTCATCTCAGCTACCTGTGTCATATTGATTTGCTTATAAGTGATAACCATATAGACGCGTACTGCTCCAGTACAGACGCATTTGCGAGTCATCGCCCGCCGTCACGGAAGTACGCCCCTCCTCACACCAAAAGTACTTCAAGTAGGCTTCTCAATCAGCCCATAGGGAGGATATATTTCAGGCTGATCTGGCAGGTGTAGGGCCTTTCGGCCAAATGTCAGCGTTGCATCACCATAAGCACAGGCTCTGGACGAGCAACACACCATCCTGAGGTGCGACAGACCCCAGCAATCTCTGACCCAAGCAACCAGATCCGTCTCATCAAAATACGTAGCATGTCAGTGCCTATGACATATATCAATCGCGTGCTGGGGCAGAATCGACTAAGGTCATCGATCTATCGACAGAGAAACGAGGGAAAGGAAACGGCACGCAGTTTTATTTCCTTACTATACTATACCTGAAAGTCAGGTGCTCAAATGCTGGGGCTTTAGCAGATTTGCTCGATCCCTAGAGATACGATCATTGTAAATTCGCGATCATGACGATAGTAGACATATTATTTTGGATATCTGTATTTGCAGGCGGACTGCTGGTCATACTCTTACTTCTATCTATTGCTGGCGGATCAGAGCTTGATGTAGATCTGGATGCTGATGCGGACACAGATGCGGGATTTGGCGCAGTGAAGTCATCCCTGACCGTACTCAGTGTAGGTAGCTGGACTGCCAAGATTATCATTGCAAGTGGAGTGAATCTCCTCTGGGCCTTGATTGGCGGAGCAGTCGCGGGGCTGCTGGTTGCCGCGGCATTCGTATGGCTATTTAAGTTTTTCATGAGTCAGCAGAAAGAAGTCAACTGGCACATCAATTCCGCGCTAGGTCAGATAGGAAAGGTCTACCTGAGAATCCCAGTAGATGGTACGGGCATAGTACATGTCAATCTTGGGGGTACCAATCGTGATATCAAGGCCAATTCTATAGACAATGTGCTCATTCCAACAGGAGCTGAAGTGGAAATCATAGAAGTCCATGACGATCACATCGTCAGCGTACGACGGACTAGTTAGTTACAATCCTTACCATTCATCAGATAAAACCAAAGCATCATGAACCCAACAATTTTCGTACTTATAGGAGGCATCGCTCTCGTCGTGATACTGCTCATTGCATTTTTTATCAGCAGATACAAGCGCTGTCCCAGTGATAAGATCCTCGTAGTCTATGGTAAGACACGCGGAGACCAGAGCTCCAAGTGCTACGCGGGTGGCGCGGCATTTATCATCCCTGTGATACAAGACTATCAGTATCTGGACTTGACGCCACTTTCCATAGACGTCAATCTTCAGGACGCCCTGAGTAAGCAAAATATCCGTGTATCCGTGCCCTCGCAGTTTACGGTGGGTATATCCACAGACCCCAAGCTGATGCAGGCTGCCGCAGAAAGACTACTAGGCCAGACACGTAGCGATATATCCAAGCTCGCACACGATATCATCATGGGACAGATGCGTCTGGTCATAGCCAATATGGATATCGAAGAGCTCAATACCGACAGAGACAAATTTGTCCATTCGGTCTACGATCATGTAGGCGCTGAGCTACACAAGATCGGCCTAGACCTCATCAATGTCAATGTGACGGATATCCATGATGAAAGCGGATACATCTCAGCTCTTGGGAAAGAGGCCGCTGCCAAAGCCATCAACGACGCTAAGGTCAAAGTGGCCAACGAGGTCAAAATCGGTAGCATAGGTGAAGCGCAGGCTCTCCAGGAGCAGCGCATCAAAGTCGCTGAGGCAATCACCCAAGCTGAGATCGGGGAAGCTAATACCTCGCAGGAGCAGCGCGTCAAAGTAGCAAGTGCCAATAGCCGCGCACAGATCGGTGAGGCCGATGCTCTCCAAGAACAGAGGATACGTGTAGCAGAAGCTAATTCCCTGGCAGAGATCGGAGAAGCTGACTCGCAAGCAAGTGCTAACATAGGTAAGAACACCGCGGCCATCAAGATTGCCAATTCCAATGCCCTCCGCGACATAGAAATCGCAGAGGCTGAGCGAAAAGCCACCGCTGCCCGCAAAGTTGCCAGCGCCAAAGCTCTCGAAGAAGCCTACATCGCAGAGAGGTCTAAGGAGATAGCTAGAGCAGCCATGGAAAAAGCCAAGCGCGAAGCAGATGAGGTAGTCCTGGCGGATATAGATAGGCAAAAGGCCGTCATCGCCGCTCAGGCGGAGGCTGAGACGCAGCGCGAAATAGCGCGTGGAGAGGCAGACGCGATCCTAGCTAAGTTCAAGGCTCAAGCAGAAGGTACCGAAGAACTCCTGCGTAAGCAGGCAGAGGGATTTGCTAAGCTAGTAGAGGCATCAGGCGGTCAGCCAAGTGATGCAGTAGGATTTCTACTTATCGACAAGCTTACAGAGCTCGCAAGCATCCAGGTAGAAGCCATCAAGGAAGTAGACATAGACAAGGTCGTCGTATACGATAACGGCAACGGCAAGGGCGTGGGTAATTTTGTACAAGGCCTCTACGGTATGATGCCGCAGCTCAATGACTTTCTCAACCAAGCTGGTATGAATCTACCTGAGACACTCATCAAGCAGGTGGGTGCTGGGGAGGAGGAGTAGATCTTAATGTGCGAATGTGCCTGCCTGACAAGGCACGCTTGCAGGCGAATGTGCGAATGTGCGAATGATTACTGCGACTTCATCGAACGTCGATGCTCTCTATGCAGTGACTACGAGATTTGTCATCGTAACTTATGGTAATGTATAAGAAGAATGAGATACGCATTGGCTGCAAGCCATAATGTAGTGTGAAATTTCGCATGGTAGTACCTTCGCAAATTCAGTCATTAATAAATTGGCTCATTCGCCTGCTGGACCGCCGGCATCAATGAGGTAGACACATTCGCACATCAGCACATTCGCACATTAAATAAGGCCCCTTAGTTCAATGGATAGAATAGTGGTTTCCTAAACCATAGATGCAAGTTCGATTCTTGCAGGGGCTACTTTACCTCGGCTGTCGCTCGGTAATCGCTTGCTCGGCTGTTGCTCGGTAATTGCCTGCTCGGCTATTGCTCGGTAAATGCTTTCTCGGCTGTTGCTTGGTAGCCGTACCTTGGCTGTGGCGCTGTAGGTGAAGCTTCTCACATCAGTTGATTGCTCGCTGAATGAGAGCTGAACTGACTATGTAGGGAATATAGGCGACGCTGAGGGTGCTATGGGGCTCAGCTTTTACGTCAGATTAATCGGTCACCATATTTCCATCTGAGACTTGCAGGCATTTCACAGATATCAGTATGATAAAGTCTCTGCTGTATGCAGTACTGGTCACGGCAAATTTGTTCAAGCTGTCAATTCTTCTTGAGCCCTTACTTCAAAGTGGAGTTCGGATTTCATGGCTTCGAAGATTTTTAAAATAGTAGCGAGTGTCATGTTGGAGGTGCCATTCTCTAGCTTAGAAATCTGAGATTTAGAAACACCTATTCGATTCCCGAGCTGCTCTTGAGATAATGATTTTTCGCGTCTCACTTCTTTAATTAATTGGCCAAACTGCATCAGTTTCACTCGAAGTTCATAGTCATCTCTATCTGGCGTTCCGATCTTGCCGAGTAGTTTATCTTCCACCTCTTTTAGAGTATATATTTTCATGTTCTTGTTATTGTTCATAATATCGATCCCTGAGGTTTTTGGCGAGCCTTAATTGTTTGTTATGTGTTTTTTGAGTTTTCTTCGTGAATCCGTTTGTGCATATGATCAGTGACTTATTATCCTTGGCCCAAAAGGCCAGGAGACGTATTTGCTTTAAGATGTAATACGCATATTCACATTTGCACATTTGCACATCCGCACATTCGCACATAGCGCTAAGCGCTCACATTCACAAATTAAAAAGGATAACCGATCGCCAAGTTGAGATTGGC
>JAHDBH010000121.1 GCA_020630495.1 Saprospiraceae bacterium | reverse complement strand
GAGATATAAAGCCCGATCAGGATACCCTGATCGGGCTTTTTTGTGGTAGAGTGCTTGAAATCTATTAGATCATCCGACAAGTTTATACAGGTCAGGGTGTATGGCCTTGAAGGCTATTTTTCTATCTATGTTATTCATTGATAACTTGATGCCTGACCGAATGCTTGAAGATGAAATACGATAGAGTCTCAAAATCATTTCAAATCAGATATTCTGTATATATAACAATATGAAATTGAGAATGATATGCATAAGAATTGTGATATACGTAAATAGTTGATTTGCAACGGTATAATTTGCGTATCTTCGATATGGGAAATGGAATGTCAAGATTTGAGCAATTTGCGAAAATAGATGGCATGCCTTATGTTAATATCGTGAATACGATCTTATGTACAGCACTGTGACATCATCTACAAAATACCGTATCAATTTAGCTGCAATCATGGAATCTGACCTATTGAATCGATTACTTGTGTTCTTGCTTGTTGGCATTTGCGCAATAGCGCCTACGATCTCATACGCACAAGTATCCTGTGATAATAGTGGCGTCCCTGCTGCTACGCCTGCACCGTGTAACCAAGGAATCTTTATAGGTGACAATATATCTACGAGAGATCTGAACATGAATTTCCTAGGTACTAGTACGGGAAATGATGTGGGGCCGTTGGATCAACTAGAGGTTTTTGACGGTATGGAGTTTTGTGATGAGGGTGGTGACCCTGGAAGTCCTACAGGAGACGGAGAGGGTCCAGACTTGCTCATCAGTATACCAGTTCCAGAAAATAAACGTAACTCGTGCACTGCAGGTACTCTTACAATAACTCTAAGAGGTGATTTTAATAGCTCCTGTGAGGTGGCATACATCGTCAATGAATGTGGAATTATCATAGCTCAGTCAGATCGCACGCGACTACCAGAAAATGATAAGTGCGATATTATTTTCCCGCTCTCAGTGGTTATACCAGCGGCTGACTTATCTGAGGCGGCGGCAGATGGTGTCATAGAATTTCAGATAAGAACTAATGGTCAGGCGAATACTTGCTGTCAAGGAGATCAAGTAGACCGCACATGCAGTGGCGGTGCGGGTGTCGACTGTGACGGAAATGGTCGCTTGGATGGAAATTGTCTTGCCTTTGAGTCACTTATATGGCCCATTACCAATGATGGATTTGCTGGAACGCTCAATACCACGGACGAATTTGTATGTCCAGGCGAAGTGCTAGACATAGACGTATTACAGGATCTGACTTTTCCTGATCCTCGTGGTGTAGGCGACGGAGACCGCAATACGGGAACCTACCACCTCGACTTTTATTTTGGTGGAGGACCCAATCCACCCAATCCATACGATGGTCTCCTCATGGGTATGGCAGGTGATCTAGTAAATACCTATGAGGTTCCAAATAATGGTAGTAATCCTCAAGTGAGCATCACTAATACAGGAGCTCTAGGAAGTCAAGATCATTCTAATACAAATGCGCCACTAACGAGTGGCGGTGGTGATTTACCTACTAATACTTACATCGAAGTCCTTGGGTCTGTCTGGATAGATGGAAATCAAGAGCCAGCAGCGGCAGGTTTTTGTACAGGCGATATCATCGGGTGTACATATACCACTAGCTATGTGTCATTTGTGTTGCTCGAAGAAATATCCGCCATGGCAGAATGTGCTCCGTGTGCGGCGGGGCCTGGCGATAATACCAATATCGGTGTGGTGGATATATCAGGTTTTTCAGGTGGCCAGCCAGCATTTGATAATTCTCTCTATTCCTTGACTGCCACAGGAGGTACTCTGTCTGACATGACCGTCGACGAAGGTGGGTCAGTAAGCCTTACGCTCGATCCAGGCCAGTACAGCTGGAGTGTCACAGTGACGGATGACCAAGGTTGCAGCTTTTTTCTAAATGGTACCTGTGGTATCACAGAGGAAGTCAAAATTCATATGCCGAGCTATACCTGCGTGGACGGTGGCGAATTTGATGTGGTCGTAAAGCCAGAAGGCGGGGTGCTTAGTGGCCCTGGAATTGACGGTCTTACATTTGACCCGCTAGAAGCTGGAGAGGGTATACATGAAATCTTTTATCAATTTAGTGTCGACGGATGTGAAAAAAATGCCAAGCAGGTTATACAAGTGGACCAGTGTAGTGGTTGCAGTGATTGCGGTACGCCAATAATCTGTAGTATAGGATATATCTCCCAAGACAATAATTGGAATATTGACAATGAAGCGGCAGGTGACAACACACTCGATGATGGACCCGGCGGTATATGCGGTAGGCCGATCGGTACCACGGATCTGTGTTTGTTTAATGTCTTTATTCAAAAATGCGGAGACGTAGATTTAATTGCTCAATTTACAGATCCTACTGAGGATCCAAATGATATAGATGTCTATGCTTGGGGACCCTTTGATGGATTGCCTAATTGCATAGCAGATCTTACTCCCGATAATAATGTAGTTTGCAATCCAGATGTAGCGACGCCAGAGGGAGTTCCTATTAATATCGAATGTGCCGTAGAAGGTCAATTCTATATCGTCGGTGTTGCTGATTTTACTGGTGACGGCGGAGGGAATAGTGTATTTATAGGACAGACTAATTCCAATGAGCCTGGAGCTGGTGCTATTTTGGGATGCAATTCTCCAGATCCTTTTTTAGCCATTGATGATGTCATGGTCTGTGAGGATGAGACGATTACATTAGTGCTCAGGTCGGATGGTCGTGAATATACATGTGATGGAACTGTAGAGATATATAGTGACATAGATGGTAATGATCTAGTAGGTACAAGTGGATCCCTTACGCTCAGTGCGGGAACGTACAATTATTTTGCTAGTTGCGTACCAGAAGGTGGGTGTGATTGTGATCAAGAGATTGTGCCTGTCACAATAGTTGTAGAGGATTTAATTACCATCCCAAATACCGTCGACGTAAATGATCAATGCAGGGATTACGACGAGGTAATTAATGATAATGAGATTTATACAATCGGAGAGTTGTTTCCAGGAAGTGATGCGGGAGGCATCTTGTCTGCTGTAGTGGTAAACGACATTCAAGGTGCGACCGCTGTAGTTACTGCAGACTCGCAGGTACGGGTCACAGGTGCGGGATGTATTGCGGTTACATATTCTATTCCTGTGACGATATGTGGTGGGCCCAATAGCGAGACGGCATATATAAATCGCGGATATATTCCAGAGCCCAATTTCTCTATTCAAAATCAATTGTGTATTCCCGCTAATGCTACTGATGAGCCAGTAGTGATCACTCCGTTAATCAATTCACCAGGTGTTGACTACGATGCCGCAGTCACGCGTACTTGGTCTATGGGCCTTACCTCCGCTCCGACTTTGAGTCCTGATGCAGATGGCGTATTTGAATTTTCTATGGTGGGTGAATATATTATTCGACTCACAGAAAGTATTAGCTATCCAGCATGCGGAACTTTACCATCGATTACTTGTGAAGAATCCTATGATGTCCTAGTAGTAGTAGAAGATGGTGCGACATTGGACGCTTGTTTTATCTCTAGTGACGAGGCAATTTGCCCTGATGATGATGTGGTATTGACGCCCAATACGGCTGGTGGGGTATTTACTGGCGTGGGAGTAACTGACAATGGTGATGGAACAGGCGCGACATTCACGGCTTCGACTCCGGGTATATATGCAGTCACTTACACACTTAATAGTCCCAATGGCTGCACAAATAGCTGTACGCAAAATATCGAAATCCTTGACGCTATCAACCCGCCAATTATCGATATTTCTCAGAGTCCCATGTGCTATACAGATGGATCTGGTTCGATAGTTTTTTACAACGCTGATGGCACTCAGATCAATTTGACTCCATCATACATTGATGGAGACCTGACGGATCCAGAAATTACAATCATTAAAGTGCCTAATGATCTAATAAATGGTGATAACCATCCAGATTTTGATGCTGCGGATGCATTTGGATTAAGTGGCTCTACTACGCCGTTTCGATTAAATAGTGGCGATGATATTATTGATCTTATTCCAGAGCGCTTGATTGGAGATAGTTATGAGTACGCTGGACTGTATGAAGTGTGTATCCTGATTCCCGAATCAGAGGAGACGGGTTGTGAAGTGCTTATGTCATGCTCACGTCTCACCATCTGGCCGACCATGGATGCCTGCTTTGATCTGCCAGGCACCATCTGTGAATCCAGTGCTGATATAAGAATTGATGTTGCAGTCAATAATCCTACTTATGATGATTTAGCTCCTGATCTTCTCGGTCGATCTAGGCCTGAAATGAGCGTTTGGCAATTGATAGCTCCAGATGGGACACTTATAGAGGAGGACGAAACTGGTCTGAATGGAATTAGCGATGGTGATGTAATTTTGGAAATAGATGATCTGATTGCTACTTATGGACCTGGATTATATACTCTTAATCATGAACTGGGTGTTGATATATGTGCTACATTTTGTAGTCGAACTTTTGAGGTAGTAGAGGAGCAGTTATTTTCTTTAGTGGATTTGCATCGTGAGTGCCAATTAGAGACTAGTGGCAGCATTTCTTTGACGAGTTTATTTGATCCGTTGGCTACCACTTCGAGTGCATACGGTGGGACGTGGACCCTTGTGAGTGCACCAGCTGGTGCTAGCGTGGTAGGCTCTGCTTTGTCTTATGCTGAGGCTGGTTGCTATGAAGTGAGTTATTCGCCACCATCTTTATCGGCCACTGCAGATGATTGTGAGGCTGATGGTCAAAATGCATTAATTCTTATTTCTGAGCAACCACTACCGTCATTTTCCATACAGGATCAGGTTTGCTGGAGTGACGGTGATGTGGCAGATCATATTTATTTGCCCCTTGTAAATAGTCCTATGTATGATGGAGCTGTCGCTCAAATGTGGTCTGTCCAAAGTGGACCTGCTACGCTTAATGATGCATCTACGGGTGAAATAACCGTGACGGGTACAGGTCTGATTACTTTGAGATTGACAGAGTCTATCGATTATGCTGCTTGTGGATCTATCGTCGCCGGTTCGTGTACGGCTTTCGCCGAAAGGCAAATAATCGTAGAAGACGGTACTACTCAAGACGCATGCTTTACACCGGAGCTGGCTTCTATATGTGAGGGTGAGAGCCAAGCACTAGTGCCAAATACAGAAGGTGGTGTGTTCACTGGAATAAATATTACGGACAATGGTATGGGTACTGGTGCAGTGTTTAACGCTGCTGGATTGGATCCAGGAATTTATGCTATTACATATACGCTAAGTACACCCAATGGCTGTACCAATTCTTGTACGCAAAATATAATAGTAGAGGAAAACGTCAGTCTTGGTGGTACAATTAGTCTCGTCCGCGAGTGCAGACCGTATAGTTTAATAGCTAATGATAATGCCTCTCCATTTAATATTTTTGAATTTTTCCCCAATGCAAGCCCAGGGGGTGATTTATCTGTTGCTGTGGATCAGGAATATACCACTGGGGCGTATATTTTGGAGTTCGATAATGAGAATTTCTTTGTAGGAGGAGCTGGATGTTTTGATGTTACTTATTCTTTTGATGCGGACGTCTGTGGAGGGCCACTCAGTCAGACTGCTACCATACAGTTTGGATTTCAACCTGAGCCTGAATTTGATGTGCAGAGCAATATATGCTTCGATCCAGCAACGCCGATTATAATTACGCCTACTATCACAACGATCGATTATGGTCTTGATCCTGTAGCGATAAGTGCTAATGTGTTTTCTCTAAGTACTGGAAGTCCAGCAACTCTCAATGATGCTAGTACAGGCGAAATCACGATTACTGGTACAGGTACTATCGTGCTCACATTGACAGAGACTATTACATTCCCAGCATGTAATGGGCAACCAGAATTTACTTGCAGCCGTGAATATACTCGTGTCATAAATGTACAGACTGGTGCCAATATCGATGCGAGTTTCAATTGTATCCCGCCAAATCCATGTCCAGGAGATTTGGTTACTTTGACGCCAGTCACTCCTGGAGGGGCCTTTACTGGTATAGGAGTGTCCTCTAATCCAGATGGTTCTGGTGGAACTTTCATAGCTCCAGATTGTGGAGTCTATGCTGTGACTTATACGATAAGTTCGAGTGCTGGTTGTCCTAGTGTTTTTACTAAGAATATAAGTACTGATGATGAGTCGCCAGAGCTTGTAGTTCCTGCTAATGAAGTGGTAGAGTGTGACGGATCTGGAAATGTAACTGAGCTGGAGGCCTGGCTGGGGCTAGTGAGCGCTACAGATAACTGTGGTGTCGAATTTTTAGATACATTGCTCATATCAATGAGCGATATGTGTGGGACTGCAAGTCAACGCTTGTATAAATTCACTGCCATAGATACATGTGGAAATTCTACAGAGGCTTACAGAACTTTCACGATTAAGGATAGTGTAGCTCCAGTGTTCCTTCCCATTGTGGATCTCACGGTCGACTGTGCTGACCTTGCAGATGTTGCAGCTATAGATGACTGGCTAGAATCGGTATCGGCGATGGAGACATGTGGTGAAGTCGCCGTTACGAACAATTATTCTAATATAGGGCCATTTCAGTGTGATGCTGGAGTGGTTGAACAGCGTGTCGTGTTTTTTGCTACGGATGCTTGTGGGAATGTGTCTTCCGATACTGCACGCATTATTTTACAGGACACCGAAGCACCAGTCATCAC